>DATARD010000216.1:0-83618 GCA_036264355.1 Thermoanaerobaculia bacterium | reverse complement strand
GAGGCCGGCGTGCTGGTGTCCGGCACGAACGGCATTGTCATCAGCGCCGCGAGCACCGATGTTGTGGTCCTCCGTGGGCTCGACATCGAAGGGCTCGGGACAGGCCTGGACGGTATCAAGGTGCTCGGCTCTCTCGGCGCTCTCCATGTCGAGAAGTGCACCGTCAACGATTTCCGCGGCAGCAACGGCTCGGGCATCGAGGTCGCGACGACCTCGGGCACCACCCTGGTCTTCATCAAGGACACGATCGTCCGCGACAATGGTCAAGGCACGGGCGGCGGTATCTTCATCAATCCCGCCGGGGCAACCGTGAAGGCTTCGCTCGACAACGTGAGGCTGGACAACAATGTCTTCGGCCTCAAGGTGCTGGGCTCCTCGACCACCCAGGTGAACAACAGCTCCGCCGCGGGCAACGCCAATGCCGGCTTCTCGAACGCCGCCACCCCCGCGACCCTGTCCCTTTCCCACAGTGTGACGACCGGGAATGGCACTGGAGTTGTCTGCTCCGGCACCGTGACCAACTTGAACGACACGATCAACTTCGGGAATACGACCCCCACGAGCGGCGTCGTCGGCTGCACCTAGCTCCAGACTCTCCCCTCTCCTCTCCACCGCGAATCCCTCCCTGCCGCCTTCATGGGGCCGGGAGGATTCGCCCTCGAAGACGAAGAAGACCATTCCGCAGCCGCCAGGTGCGAGTCCCCTCCATAAACGACACCCGTTCCCGCCAGGCGCCGAGCTCCGCGAGAAGGCGCTCCCGTTCCGCGGCCGGCACCGCACAATCCCGATCCAGTCGCTCACACTGCGCGCGGAGCGCGCCGATCTCTCGCTCCAGGCTCGCCCGCTCCGCCGCCGCGAGACCGATCCGGGTCTCCTGGTCCTGAAAGGCGGCCGCTATCTCCGCCTGCGCCCGCTCGTGCTCCCGCGCCAGACGGAACAGCTCGGCGGCGGAGCGTTGCGAGGCGACCAGGATCTCGGGAAGCCGCTGCCAGTAGAGATCCCGGTGCTTCGCAATGATGTAGGCGTGCATGCGTCGGCGTCGTTCCTCGTCCGCGAAGAGGGAGATCATCGAGGAAGGGCGCACCCGGTAGTCGAAGGCCTCACCGGGCAGGTGATGGAGCTGCCAGCCGCGCTCGGCGGCACCGATCCACAGGTCCCAGTCCTCCCAGCCGGGCGCCGGCATGCCGGGGTCGTAGCCGCCGCAGGCGCTCCACACCTCTTTGCGCAGCAGGGCGCAGGCGTCGATGAAGTTGAAGGGCAGCAGGCTGTCGAGGTCGAACGGCGGCACGTCGACCATGCCGTTGCGCAGCCCGAAGTCGTAGCGGTCACCGTAGACGGCTGCCACCTGAGGTTGGGCGTCGAGGATGGCGAGGGCCGGTGTTACGAAACCGGGCCGCAGGCGGTTGTCGGCATCGAGCGGCAAGATGTACGGAGCGCGGGCGAGCTCGATGCCGGTGTTGCGAGCGGCGGCGAGTCCGCCGTTTTCCCGGTCGACGATCCGGTATCCGGACCGGCGCAGCAGGTCCAGGACCTCGTGGGTCCGCGGCTCGCGGGAACCGTCGTTGACGACGATCAGCTCGCACGGCTCCTCGATGCTGCGCTCGACGCTGGCCACCGCTTCGAGCAGGAGCTCCCCCTGGTCATAACAGGGGATGACCACCGAGACGCGGGGAGGCTCCGAGGACACGGACCGCGGCTGCGGCGGGGCGTCTGACCACAGGCCGGCCGCGGACAGGTCGGCGGCGGCGTCGAGATCGGCGAGGAGCGCGGCGCAGTCGGGGTGGGCCGCTGCGGCGAGGGCGATCAGCGGATCGTCCGCCCCCGGCGACTGGAAAAGCTCCGGGTCGATGATCTCCTCCGCACGCGCCCGGGCGGGGTCGAGACTCAGCCGCTCCTGGAGGAGCGCCAGGAGCCGCGACGGCTCGCGCAGGACCACGTCGGTGCTGACGAGCAGGGAACGCTCGCGGTGGCGGCGGTGGAAATCGAGCAGATGACGGTTGTAGAAGGCCCAGATGCGCCAGGCATAGTCGGGCCGGCGGAGGAAGACTTCGGCGCCCAGCCGCTGCATCGAGTCCGCCACCTCCCAGGGGAAGCGGTAGACGAGAACGTAGCGGGCTCCGGCGAGGAGGGGATCCCAAAAGTCGAGGAGCAGTGTGGAGCGCGGGTCTTTCCATCCCCAGAGGGGGGTGCCGGCCGCGCGGCCGTGCCCGACGACCAGCTCCCCGGCGCGCTCGCGGTAGGCCGCGAAACGGTCGCGGTCCAAGCGCTCGCTCTCCGTCCACCCCCAATCTGGATGGCCGCCATCGTCAGGGGAGGCCGCCGCGCGGAGCATCTCTCGATTCAAAGCCAGGAAATCCAAATCCTCAAAATAACCGCGCGGATTGTGCCGGTCGGCCGCGAGCTGGCGCTCGCCCATGCCCACACCGAGGGACGAGAGGATCGAAGCGACGAGAGACGTGCCCGACCGGTGCATTCCGGCGACGACGACCGGGTATCTCTCCGGGCTCATCGCTGAGAGCCTGTTGGCGCGGGCATGCCGGGGATATTATCAGGATTCCGCGCTCACTCAACGGTGCTTTGCCGGTACCGGGTCACCGGCAACACGATCACCGGCACACCTCAGCGGAGACGCTTGAGATAGCCGTCCGGCGCGAAGACGAAGACGTTCTCCTCGCCGGCGGCGAGCTCCTCCACCCGCCGGACGGTCCCGGGTGCCGTCGAGCTCCCCTTGACCAGGGTGATGCGCCCGCCCAGGGGGTGGCGGGCGATCGATTCGGCCACGTCGCGGGCGATGTGGACGTCCACCGAGATCACGCGCCCGTTCTCGATCCCGAAAAGCTGGAGAAGGGAGGCGAAGAAGACCGCGCTGCCGCCACGGTAGGTGCCGGTTTCGACGATCACCCGCGGCCGCAGCTCGCCGACCAGCTCCTGGAGGATCAGAAGATCGGTCGGCCATTGGAGGATCGGCATCCCATGCCACCGGTTGCCGCGCCACAGCTCGTTCTGCCACAACATCCGCGTCCATTCGCGCGGCAGATCGCGGGCGAGCGCGGGCGAACGGGCCGAGATCACCGGCAGCTTGAGCCGCCGGCCGGCGCCGAGGAGGAGGCGGGTCAGCCCCGGCTCCAGCCGCCGGTGCAGCGCGCGCAAAGCCTGGATGAGCTTGCGGGTATCCGCCATGCGGGGGGACTATAGCCCAGCGCCCGCCGGCAATAAGTCCCGCCGCGCGATCGCGATGATCCCCAGCCCGCGGCCGGGCATGTAGGGATCGAGCAGGCGGACGATCGGCACCACCATGTTGAAGACCTTGAGCTGGGTGCGGCTGAAATGGCGCCGCTTGAGGATCTTGCCGTTCAGGAACCAACCGGGAATGGCGAAGTGGTTGAAGTCCTGGAAACGTTCGAGAGTGAAACCGGTCGCCGCGAGCTCCTCGGTGAGCATCGCCCGCGAGTAGCGGCAGCGGTGCCCGAGCACTTCGTCGAGGCTCGAATAGAGATGCTGCCCCTGCGGCACGTAGAGCACGAGACGGCCGCCGGGGCGCAGCACGCTCGCCATGTTGCGCAGGGAGACGAGCGGATCGCGCACGTGCTCCAGCACGTTCAGGCAGACCACGGTGTCGAACTGCTCCCGCCAGGGAGCGAAACACGCGGCGTCTTCGAGATCGATGCGGTCGACCTGGAGATACGGCTTGCCGAGCGACAGGTTGCGCAGGTAGTGCAGGTAGTGCGGATTGATGTCGCTCGCCACATAGAGGTCGCGCGGCAGCAGCCAGGTGGTGATGTTGCCGATGCCGGCGCCGATCTCCAGCACGCGGGCGCCGACCCAGGGGGCGATCGACTCGGCCATCCAGCGGTTGAAGCGCTGCGCCCGCTCCAGGCTGTGCAGGATGTGGGAGCCGTACTCGTCCTCGGCGTAGACGTCGTCCATGAGCCAGTACTTGAGCATCGCGCGAAGGGCCTTGAAGCCGTCCTTCCAGCCGATCTTCTTCCCCTCGCGGTAGGTGCGGCCGAGGTAGCTGATCGGCACCTCGAAGACCCGGCACTCGCGCTTGGCGATCTTGGCGGTGATCTCCGGCTCCATGGCGAAGTCGTTGGAGCGGATGGGGATCGACCGCAGGAGCTCGGCGCGGAACATCTTGTAGCAGGTCTCCATGTCGGTCAGGTCGAGGTCGGTGAAGAAGTTGCTCATCGCGGTGAGCAGCCGGTTGCCCTGCGAGTGGCGGTGGTTGAGCACGCGCCGGCGCTCGCTCGGCAGGTAGCGCGAGCCGTAGACGACGTCGGCGCCGTCCTCCAGGAAGGGGCGGACGAGGCGGGCGTAGTCGCGCGGGTCGTATTCGAGGTCGGCGTCCTGGAAGACGATGAGGTCGCCGGTGGCCACCGCGATGCCGCGCCGGATCGCCGCGCCCTTGCCCTGGTTGGGCTGCTCGATGAGGCGGATGCGGTCCGGGTGCTCGGCGGCGAAGCGGCGCAGGATCTCGGTGCTGCCGTCCTTGGAGCCGTCGTCGATCACCACGATTTCCATCTCGTCGACGCCGGGCACCTCGACGGCGAGGACGCGCGTCAGCAGCTCCCCGACGAGAAAACGCTCGTTGTAGACGGGGATGACGACGCTCAGCTTGAGCCGCTCGGGGCTCTTTCCTCCAGGACTGCTCTCTCCAGTCAAGGCCTCGGCTCCTGGGACGGTGCGACAGAAACTGCGGACGGACCGCGGGTGACGGGCGGGAAGGATACCACGGCGGCTCCGGGCGGCGGCGTGCCGGAGTACACCCGCAGGCCCGGCGCCGTCTCGACCAGGAAGAGCGGCGGCACGCTGTAGAAGCTCATCGCCGTGGCGGCGACCGCGTCGTCGCGGATGACGCCCACCCGCGCCGCGGTCCAGCTCCGCGGCTGCCAGAGGTCGCGCGTCGGCCGGCTCCGCGTGGTGATCCCCCAGACCTGCCCCTTGACTCCTCGCTCCCAGAGGATCTGGTCGGCCCGCAACGCCGCCGGCCAGACCCGCCAGTAGCTGCCGAGGACGTGGGTGCACCCGGCGGCCACGAGGGCCGGCGCCGCCGGGCCGACATGGCGGTCGAACGCGGCGCGCGCCGCGGCGGGCGACGGCGGGCCGAAGCGCAGGAAGACCACCGGCACCAGCGCCGCGAACGCCACCGCATTGGCGATCCGCTGCCAACCCGGCCGCCCCTCGAGCAGCACGACGGCGGCCAGGGCCGGCAGCGCCATCCCCGCGGAGAGCAGCCCGCAGCAGAGGAAACGGATGGTCAGGTCGTTGAGGTGGACCCACGAGCTGGTGCCGAGAGCCAGCAGCTCGGCGGCGGCCGGCGCGAGCAGGCAGAGCCCCACCGCCGCCGCAAGGCGCGCCCGGGCCGACCGGCGCGCCGCGGCAGCGCATCCGGCGAGGACCGCCGCCGCGAGCGCGAGAGGGACGCCGAGAAATTTCGCCAATCCCACCGCCAGCGCCGCCCACGCATGCGGCCAGGTGGACACCTTCGCCACGCCGAGATCGGTAGCGGCCCAGGGGGCGAAGTACCGCGTGACCAGCACGCTGGCCACGAACGCGGTGCAGAGGAGGGCGAACGGCAGCAGCCGGCGGAAGAGGCCCTCACCCCCGCCCCTCTCCCGGCTCCCCCAACGCCCCCACCGGGAGAGGGGAGACAAGAAGAAGCGAGAGAAGCGCTTTTGCCGCTTTTCTCCCCTCTCCCGGGGAAAGGGCGGGGGGAGCCGGGAGAGGGGCCGGGGGTGAGGGCCCTTTTCGGCGCCGGCGGCTTCCCGCTCCATTCCCAACACCCAACGTAGCGCCATCAGGGAGAACAGCCAGAAGAGGATGCTCGGCGAGATCCAGAACGCCAGGCCGATGAGGAGGACGCCGGCCCCGATGCGGCCGATCCGCCGGCAGTCTCCGAGAGCCGCCAGACCGCCGAGCCCCAGGGCGGCCGCCTGCGGATAGGGCTGCATCTGCAGGAAACAGTGGGCGTATTGCCCCTTGCCGGCAACGTAGAGGGCGAAGGTCGCGGCGCCCACCGCCGGCCAGTAGGCGCGTGGCACCACGAGGCGGGCGAGCAGGAAGAAGGAGAGCACCACCGCCAGGAGGCGCAAACCCACCTGCACCAACAGGTTGTGATAGGGCCCGTGGACGGGAATCGCGAGCAGCGGCAGCAGCGAGCCGAAGCGGTTCTGCTCCCAGTAGAAGGGGGTCCAGCGCTGGAGGCTCATCAGCACCGGCACCAGGGAGTCGCTGTCGTGGAAGCGATGCAGCGGCGACAGGTCCATCCACAGAGCCAGGAGCAGAGATACGAGACCGACCACGGCGAGCCGGCGGCGTTCGTTCACGGCGCGGGCGGAGGGCGGAGAGGGGATCACGGGCGGGAGCGGCTCCAGACGGGCGCCGGGAGGTTATCAGATCCCGGAGTCGTGTTTTGCTCTCAGCTCGCAGTAAGATACGTTTGTTTTGATGAATCCCGCGCCCGTCGCCTGTACGATCGTCTCGAACAACTACCTGGCCTATGCCCGGGTATTCACGCGTTCCTTCCTGGAGCAGCATCCGGACGGCAAGGTCTACGTCCTGGTGGTCGACCGGCCCGATCCGTCGCTGCGCTATGCGGACGAGCCCTTCGAGGCCGTGCTCGTCGAGAGCCTGGGCTTTCCGGGCTTCCCGCACTACTCGTTCCAGTATTCGATCCTCGAGCTCGACACGGCCGTCAAGCCCTGGTTCCTTCTCCACCTGCATCGGACCTACGGTCTCGACCGGGCGTGCTACTTCGATCCCGACATCCTGGTGACCGGAGACCTGAGCGAGATCTACGAACGGCTGGCCGCCACCGCCGACGTGCTCCTCACGCCGCACGTCACCGCGCCGGTCGAGGACGCCCGCGTTCCGTCGGAGCGCGACTTCCTCCTCTCCGGCATCTACAACCTGGGTTTTCTGGGAGTCGCGTTCAACGAGCGGACGCTCCCGTTCCTCGACTGGTGGCACCGGCGCCTGGCCAAGGAGTGCCTGCACGCGGTCGAGCGCGGCCTGTTCGTCGACCAGCGGTGGATGGACTTCGCTCCCGCTTTCCTCGCCCAGGCCACGCTGTACCGGGATCCCGGCTGCAACGTCGCCTACTGGAACCTGATGCACCGCACCCTGATCCGCCGTGACGGCGGCTGGTGGGTCGATGCCGCCGCCGGAGGGGTTGCCGGCGAGCCGGTTCCCCTGCGCTTCTTCCACTTCAGCGGCTACAGCCTCGACCGTCCGGAGCGGATCTCCAAGTACCAGAACCGGTTCTCCCTCGACGACCGGCCGGACCTGCAGCCGCTGTTCCGCGACTACGGCGAGCGCCTCGCCGCCGCCGGGCACCGCGAGCTGTCGCGCCTGCCGTACCGCTTCGGCGCCTTCGACGACGGCACCCCGGTGCCGCCGCTGGCCCGCGACGCCCTGCGCAGCGCCGACCCCGACGGCCGGCGCTGGCCGGACCCCTTCGACACCACCGGCGCCGATCCGTTCCTGGACTGGCTGCGCACCCCCGACCTCCCCGGGCACGAGATCGTCCTGCCGCGCCTCGCCCTCCAGATCTGGGACGTCCGGCCAGACCTGCAACAGGCCTTCCCACAGCCCGGCGGCAAGGACCGGGCTCGCTTCGCCAACTGGTTTGCCCACGGCGTCGAGACCCAAGGGTATGGAGAGGCCTTCCTCGGCCCCGTGGCCGGATCGCTGCGGCAGGCGCGCCAGTTCCACCCGGCGCACGCGCAGGCTCTGCACCGCAAGCTGTCCTCGTTGTTGAGCGGAGACACCCCGTTCGCGAGCGAATTGCACGATGAGGAGTTCTCCTGGCTCACGGCCGACGCTGGCCACGAGCCGGCGCGGCGGCCGCGCGTGCCGCACCTGGCTCTGATGCTCCACCAGCGGCGCGCCGACCTGCGGACCGCCTTCCCCGATCCGCTCGGAAAGAACCGCGAGGACTTCTCCCTCTGGTTCACGACCTACGGCCGCCTGGAATACCAGTTTTCCTACCGCGTCGTCTTGCCCGTGCTGCGCACCCTCTCCTGGCGCAAGGCGCTCTGGGCCCATCTGTGGTGGCAACGCCAGCGGCTGCGCCGCTACGTAGCTCCGGCCGCTCCCGAGCCGATGCACCCCGGAGAGGGCTCGCGGGCCCAGCGGACCGGTCCTGCGAAGGCGCTTCACCAACCGGGCGTGACCGGGCTCAACGTCGTCGGTTGGGCCTCGGCGGCAACCGGGGTGGGCGAGGCCTGCCGCGGTACGCTCTTCGCCGCCCAGCAGTCCGGCCTGCCGATCGCGGTCTGGGACCTGGGGATGAGCGCCGACGACGATCCGAGGCGCGGCGGCACCCAGGGGCTGCCGTTCGAGACCATCCTCTTCCACGTCAACGCCGACATGATCCCCGTCATCAGCCGGCTGCTCCCGAGCGCCTTGCTCGCCGGCCGCCACCGCATCGGCTTCTGGTTCTGGGAGCTCTCCTACTTCCCCATCGCCTTCGCCGATTCCTTCCGCCACGTCGACGAGGTCTGGGCGCCGACCCACTTCTGCCTCGACGCCTTCCGGGCGATCGCGCCGGTCGACTTGCGCTGGATGCCGCCCTGCGTCGCGGCGCCCACCGAAGCGCCAGCCGACCGGAAAAGCCTGGGCATCCCCGCCGACAGCTTCCTCTTCTATTTCACCTTCGACGCGCTCAGCATCCCGGAACGGAAAAACCCGAACGGCCTGCTGAGCGCCTTCGCCCAGGCGGTGCGCGAGAGCTCCCGGCCGCTCCACCTGCTCCTCAAGGTCAGCCATCTGGAAGCGCAACCCGGCCTCGGCAGCCAACTCACGCGCCGGATCCTCGACACCGGGCTGCCGGTGACGCTGGTGACGCACGTGATGTCCCGCCGCGAGGTCAACTCCCTGATGGCGGCCTGCGACGCCTACGTCTCCCTGCACCGCTCCGAAGGGCTCGGACTACCGCTCATCGAGGCCATGTACCTCAACAAACCGGTCCTCGCCACCGGCTACGGCGGCGTCACCGACTTCCTCGACGACACGACGGGCTGGGTCATCCGTCACAGCATGCAGGTCCTGGAGGAAGAGCACGGCCCCTACCCCGCCGGCGCCGTCTGGGCCGATCCCGACCCCCAGCACGCCGCCGAGCTGATGCTGGAAGTGGCCAACGGCTCCGCGACACCCAAGACCGCCGAGCTGATCGCCCGCCGCACCACCGCGGCGCGCGCGCGGGTCCTCTCCCTCTACAGCGCCACCGCCGCCGGAGAGCGCCTGCGCCGCGAGATCGAGCGCATCGAAGGCGCGCGCGGCTGGAGCGAAGCCAAGCGCAAGGTGGGCAGGGCCTGATCTTCCCCCCGTCCGCCCCCGCAACCCAGGGCGTTGCCCTGGGCTAAGGCAACCCCGAGCCTTCGGCCCTCTCCCCCACCCTGGGTCACTCCACCGGAATCCGCCCCGACCGCTCCTGCTTGCGTTGGCCGCGGCGCTTTTTGTCGTCCACCCGGCGGCGGTGGACAGAGCGCGGGATACGCGTCTTCTTGCGCGGCGTCTCCTCCAGCATCGCCTCGCGGAGCAACTCGATGAAACGCTCCAGGGCCGCCTCCCGGTTGGCCCCCTGGGAGCGATGCTTCTGCGCGGTGACGTGCAGCACCCCGGCGCGCGTGATGCGCGTCGCCAGCCGCTCGCGCAGGCGCGCCTTGTGCTCCTCCGACAGGCTCGGCGAGGCGGCGAGATCGAAACGCAGCGTCACCCGAGTCTCCAACTTGTTGACGTTCTGCCCGCCCGGCCCCCCGCTGCGCGAGGTGACATACGAGATTTCTTCTTCCGGCAGAGCCAGGCCGGCGGCGATCTCGAGGATTCCCATGCGGAAAGTGTAGACGATCGGCTACCATCAGCTTATCGACGAGGAGCTATTCCATGAAGAGGTCCCTGAACGCCGTCCTCCTGATCCTGAGCCTCACCGCGGCCCCGGCCGCCGCCGTTCTCTTCTCCACCGACGCGCCCACCCGGCCGCTGGCGCTCCAGACGGTCGTCTCCGGTCTCGCCGGCATCACCTCGGTCGCCAACGCCGGGGATAGCCGTCTCTTCATCACCGAGCAGCCCGGGCGCATCAGGATCGTTCAGAACAGCGCCGTCCTCCCCGATCCGTTCCTCGACGTCAGCTCCCTGATCATCTCCGGCGGCGAGCAGGGGCTGCTCAGCGTCGCCTTCCATCCGCACTACGCGCAGAACGGCCTCTTCTTCATCTTCTACACCGACAAGAACGGCACCGACATCATCGCCCGCTACCACGTCTCGGCCGACCCGAACCGCGCCGATCCGGCGAGCGGCAGGATCCTCCTCTCGATCCCCGAGCCGTTCGCCAACCACAACGGCGGCGAGCTTCAATTCGGGCCGGATGGTTATCTCTATGCCGGCGTCGGCGACGGCGGCGCGGGCGGCGATCCCGACTGCAACGCGCAGCAGGGCGCCAACCTGCTCGGCAAGATCCTGCGCCTCGACGTCGACCACCACGCCGACACGCCGCCCTACTACGCCATTCCGGCGGACAATCCGTTCCTGGGCAGCAATCCCCTGCCGGACGAAATCTGGGCCTACGGCCTGCGCAATCCGTGGCGTTTCTCCTTCGACCGCAAGACCGGCGACCTATGGATCGGCGACGTGGGACAGGAAACGCGCGAGGAGATCGATTTCCAGCCGGCGGGAGGTGCTGGGGGACGGGGCGGCCAGGACTACGGCTGGAAGATCATGGAAGCGAGCCTTTGCTACTCCCGCCAGGCGTGCCCGGCGTCCACCCCGGCCTGCGGCGCGGCGAGCTTCACGGCGCCGGTGCTGGAGTACGCGCACGGCGACGAATGCGCCGTCACCGGCGGCTACGTCTCCCGCTCGCCGTCGCTGCCCAACGCCTATGGAGCCTACGTCTTCGGCGACTTCTGCAGCGGCCGGGTGTGGACCGCCGACCGCCAGGGAGCCGGCTGGCAGATCCGCGTCCTGCCGAGCCGGGTGCCGAACCTCTCCACCTTCGGCGAGGGGAGCGACGGCGAGCTCTACGCGGCGAGCCTCGACGGAACCCTCTACCGCATCGTGCCGCAGCATCCGGTCGACACCCCGGCGCTCTACGATCCGGCCGCCGCCCGTTTCGACTTCAAGAACCTGGACATCCCCGGTCCGGCCGACCTCACCCTCGCCTTCGGCACCCCGAACAGCGGCCAGATCCCGGTCGCCGGCGACTGGAACGGCGACGGCCGCACCACCGTCGGCCTCTACAACCCGGCCAACCACACCTTCCGGCTCAAGAACCGGCTGCTCCCGACCGCGCCGCCGATCCTCCTCACCGTCGACGCTCCCTCCGCCGCCGCCCTCCCCATCGCCGGAGACTGGAACGGCGACGGCAAGGACACCGTCGGCCTCTACGACCCCAGGACCGCCACCTTCTACCTCAAGAACACCCTGACCGGCAGCGGCTTCGACATCGTCTTCCGTTTCGGCGCGCCGGGCAGCGCCTGGCTGCCGATCGCCGGCGACTGGGACGGCGACGGCAAAGACGGCGTCGGCCTCTACGATCCGGCGCGCGGCCTCTTCTTCCTCCGCAACGCCCTCACCGCCGGCCCCGAGCAGCTCCGCGTCCGCTTCGGTCCGCCGCACGCCCGCCCCGTCACCGGCGACTGGGACGGCGACGGCAAGGACGGCATCGGAATCTGGGACCCGGCGACCGGAACCTTCCTGCTGAAGAACCTCTTGCAGGCGGGACCGGCGGACGTCACCTTCGCGTTCGGAACGCGGGGGAGTGGACAAGTGCCTTTGGCCGGGGAGTGGTAGGGGTCTCGGGAGAGGCAAGGTCATGTTGACGCATTGTATCCGTGTGGATACAATGATGCCGTGTACACGCTTCGCCAGACGCAGGAGTTCCAGGACTGGCTCGATGGTCTGAAGGACCTTCGCGCGCAGATCCGGATCGTTGCACGCCTGCGTCTCGCTGAGGCCGGAAACCTCGGCGACTGGAAGTCCATTGGTGGTGGCGTGTCGGAGATGCGCGTCGACGTTGGGCCCGGCTATAGGTTGTACTTTACCCGCAGAGGCAGTCTGCTGATCGTCATGCTGGCTGGCGGAGACAAGTCCACTCAAAGCCGCGACATCAAGCGGGCGCAGCGAATCCTTGACCAACTGGAGTTGGACGATGAGCAAGACTAAGGCCCCGATCAAGCTGCTTCCTTTCGACGCGGCGCGCTACCTCACCGACGATGCGGCGATCGCGGAGTACATGACCGCCATCCTCGAAACGGACGATCCCGACCTCCTGCTTCTCGCGCTCGGTGACGTGGCACGCGCCCGTGGCATGGCGCAGGTGGCCAAGGACTCCGGCCTCGGGCGAGAGAGTCTCTACAAAGCTCTCGCTCCCGGTGCGAAACCGCGATTTGATACCGTGCTGAAGGTAGCTCGTGCGCTAGGTATTCGACTGACCGCTCACGTCGTGTGAGCTGGATCCGGTGAGCGCTCCCGGGTGGCGGACCGCTCGGATACAATCCCGGCGTCCGTTCCCAAGGAGACCCGATGAACACACCCGCCGCCGCCCTGGTCGCAGCCGCCCTCCTCGTCACGCTCGGGACTCCGAGCTCCCCCGCTCCGCCGCTCGAAAAGACGTACGACCTCGTCCTGCGTGGCGGCACGATCTACGACGGCAGCGGCGGCAAGCCGTTCACCGACGATGTGGCGGTCAACGGCGACCGCATCGTCAAGGTCGGCGATCTAGGCGGCGCCAGGGGGAAGACCGAGGTGGACGCCCACGGCCTCGCGGTGTCGCCCGGGTTCGTCAACATGCTGAGCTGGGCGGCCGACTCGCTGTTCGCCGATCCGCGCGCGCAGAGCGACATCCGGCAGGGGGTGACGCTGGAGGTGATGGGCGAAGGCTGGTCGACGGGTCCGTACTCCGACGCGATGAAGAAGGAGGTGGTCGAGCAGGAGGGGGACATCAAGTATGACGTCACCTGGACGACCCTCGGCGAGTACCTGGAACAGATGGAGAAACGGGGGATCGCCCCGAATCTCGCCTCCTTCGTGGGAGCCACCACCGTGCGCGTGCACGAGGTCGGCTACGCCAACCGGCCGCCCACGCCCGAAGAGCTGGCGCGCATGCGGGCGCTCGTCCACCAGGCGATGGACGAAGGCGCCCTCGGCGTCGGCTCGTCGCTCATCTACGCGCCGGCCTTCTACGCCAAGACCGACGAGCTGGTGGCCCTCTGCGAGGAGGCGGGCAAGAGCGGCGGCATGTACATCTCGCACATGCGGAGCGAAGGCAACCGCCTCCTCGAAGCGATCGACGAGCTGATCGACATCGGCCGCCGGGCGCACGTTCCGGCCGAGATCTACCATCTGAAAGCAGCCGGCCGGCAGAACTGGGGCAAGCTCGACGCCGCGATCCAGAAGATCGAAGCCGCCCGCGCTTCCGGCGTCCGCGTCACCGCCGACATGTACACCTACACCGCCGGCGCCACCGGCCTCGACGCCGCCATGCCCCCCTGGGTGCAGGAAGTCGGTCTCAAAGCCTGGCAGGAGCGGATGAAAGATCCGGCCACCCGCGCCCGCCTCCAGAAGGAGATGACGACGCCGACCGACGACTGGGAGAACCTCCTGATGTCCGCCGGCGCGGAGAACGTCCTCCTCGTGGCGTTCAAGAACGACGCCTTGAAGCCGCTGACCGGCAAGACCCTCGCCGAGGTGGCGAAGATGCGCGGCAAGACGCCGGAAGAGACCGCCATGGACCTGGTGATCGAGGACGACAGCCGGGTGGGAACCATCTACTTCCTGATGTCCGAGGACAACGTCCGCCGCCAGATCGCCCTCCCCTGGCTGAGCTTCGGCTCCGACGCGGGAGCCCCGTCCGCCGAGGGAGTCTTCCTCAAGTCCAACGACCACCCCCGCGCCTACGGCAACGTCGCCCGCCTCCTCGGCCGCTACGTGCGCGACGAAAAGATCATCCCCCTCGAAGAAGCCATCCGCAAGCTGACCTCCCTCCCCGTCACCAATCTGAAAATCCGCGACCGCGGCCTGCTCAAAGCGGGCTACTACGCCGACCTCGTGATCTTCGATCCCGCCAAGATCGAGGACCACGCCACCTATGAGAAACCGCACCAGTACGCGACCGGCGTCCGCGATGTCTTCGTGAACGGCGTCCAGGTGCTGAAGAACGGCGAGCCGACCGGAGCGAAAGCCGGCCGCGCGGTGCGGGGGCCGGGCTGGACGGGGTGGGGGAAGTAGGCGCTCAGCCCTCGACGCGGCCTACTTCCTCGGTCTGCGCCCGAGCCGGTGCCTGGCAATCAGATCCCGGAAGATGGGCGAGACGGCAAGCCGACCGGCGCGGGGGCCGGGCGGTGCGGAAGAGGTAGAGCAGTGGCGCTGGCTGGGGAGTGGTAGGGGTGTCCTGTATACTCGTTCCATGATTCGGCACCGAACCATGCTCCAGGCAAGCCACCTCGTCGGAGAAGCCATGTATCAAGTCCGCTTCCCTGTTGACACTACCCTTTCCCCGGAAACGATACGAACGATCCAGGCTTCCCTCGGAACAGACGATGCTTGGCAAGTGGAGGTCGAACCCTCCGGTTTCTCCCTCAAGACCCGAGGCTATCGGGAAATCGGCGAGATCGCCGAGCGTCTCCACCGGCTGTCCGAGAGCACGCTTGCGCACTTGGCTCAGACCGCCACCAACAATGTGCTCTTGACGTACTCCAACGCTCTACCGGTGGAGCCGCCGAAGATCAAGCATCTCCTTGCCGAACGTGTCATCGCATTTCTCTCGGACATGGAAGACGAGTTCACCCAGGAGCTCCATGGGACTTGGAGCCGTGGGCACTACAGCCTCAACTTCGGCGTCCATCCACTCGGCGCAGAACATTTTCGCCCGAAAGCCCCCCACAAGATCTATCTCTCCAGTGCCTACGTCACTGCTGAGAACGTGGCAACAGACAATCTGGGCGACGTCCTTCGAGACCTGGATCGAGAATGCCTTCGCCTGCTCTCCTGTCCGATCGCCCCCGGAGCGCTCGAAACCTTGGATCTGGCCTCCTACCTTCAAGTAAAGGGAGGTACAAACGCTCTCGAGGGGATCGCCCAAGAGCGCGCCGCTCTCCTCGCCCGGAAGTATGGCCATCAGGAATTCTCCGCCTCGGATGAGAGCCGCCTGGAGGCGCTCACAGAAAGAGTTCGCTCCCTTCTGCCTCGGGTCGCCGCAATGGACTGGCAGACCTTGGAAGACATCTCCTCGCGCCTTGACGAAGCCGAGAAGCACACCCGGCAGATCCAAGAAAAATACGGCTTGGCCGGTTGAGCATGCGGCCGTTCCTATATCCGGAGGAAAGGCACCTCCGTGCCCAAACGCCTCCTTCCTTCACGGATTATCGCCAGTACAAACCGTATCTCCGGCTAGAGTTCACGGGCCAATGCGTCTACTGCCGGATGCCCGACGGCCTGGCAGGCACCGATTCCTTCGGTGTCGACCACTACCGCCCCACCTCGCGGTTTCCCGACCTCGGCTCCGCCTACGGCAACCTCTTCTATAGCTGCAATCGCTGTAACCGGCGTAAAGGCGACTTCTGGCCGACGGATTCCCAATGGTCAGAGGGTGCCGTGCTCCCCAATCCCTGTGATCATAGGATGAGAGAGCATTTGCGTTACCGTGGAGCTCGGGCCCAAGCGACTTTGCGCGCCGGAGAGATCGCCGTCGATTTGCTGATGCTCAACGACGAGGAAGATGTCCGGTATCGGGAGTTCGTGCTGCGGTCGATTGAACGCTGCCTTTCCGAGGCCGCCGTCAAGTCGGAGCTTCTCCTCGCGCTCACTCCCCGCCTTCTCGAATCCCAAGGCATCGAGAACGAGCAGATGTACATTGAAATCTCCAGGCTCAAGGCTGATCTCTCCCGGATCGCCGAGGACTTCGAGCGCCTCACAGGAGCGCGGCTGCCTGGATCTGTCCCTCCCTGACGTTCTGGCGTGACGGTCGTGCGTAGTGCCGTCCCCGCCGCACGGGATGCCATCACAGTCGCGCGCGATGCGGTGACCGTCGCACGCAGTGGCACTACGGTCGTGCGTCGTGCTGTCCCTGTCGCACGTGCGGGCGTCACTGCCGTGCGTAGTGCGGTCACAGTCGCAAGCGGTGCCGTGACAGTCGTGCGTAATGCAGTCACAGTCGTACGCAGTGCAGTCACGGTCGCACGTAGTGCACTGACAGTCGTACGCAATGCAGTCACGGTCGTGCGTAGTGCAGTGACAGTCATACGCAATGCAGTCACGGTCGTGCGTAGTGCAGTCACGGTCGTGCGGAATGGCGTCACGGTCGCACGCGGTGGGGTGAAGCACAGGGAGAAGACAGTGACGTGCCGTCGCTGTCGCAAGTGTGCGGCTCCCTAGTGGCCGTCTGCCGCACCTTGTAGAGTGTCGGCTCTGGACCTCGGCCACGGGCGGGTCCTGCAACGATGAGCAAGCTTGAGAGCTCGTGTGCCATGAGGATGCAATGACAGAAACTCTCGCGGCTCCCCTGGAGAGCCTTTCCGCCCGGCAGCGCAGGCTGCTGGAGCTGATGCAACAGCAGCGCCGGCAGGCGGCCCGGGAGGTGGCACCGCCGGCGATTCCGCGCCGGCCGGCGGGTGTGGCGCCGGTGCTGTCGTTCGGCCAGAAGCGGCTGTGGTTCATCGAGCAGCTCCAGCCCGGCAGCGCCGCCTATCACGTGCCCGGGGCGGTGCGCATCCGCGGCGCGCTCGACGTGGGTGTGCTGGCGCGGTGCCTCGCCGAGGTCGCCCGCCGGCATGAGATTCTGCGCACGGGGTTCGTGGTGCGCGACGGCGAGCCGGCGCTGGCGATCGATGCCGAGCCGGCGCTGCGGTTGACGGTCACCGATCTGTCCGGCCTTCCCGCGGAGAGGCGCGAGCGGGAGACGGTGCGGGTGGTCAATGCGCAGGTGAAGATGCCGTTCGACCTCACCCGCGCGCCGCTCGCCCGCACGGGCCTGGTGCGCCTCTCCGGCGAGGAGTCGGTCTTCCTCCTCGTCTTGCAGCACATCATCAGCGACATCTGGTCGGTGGGCGTGTTCTTCCGCAACACCATGGCGCTCTATGACACGCTCACCGCCGGCCTCCCCTCTCCCCTGCCGGAGCTGCCGGTGCAGTACAGCGACTACGCCGCCTGGCAGCAGCAGGTGCTCCAGGGCGACAGCCTGGGCGCGCTGCTCGACTACTGGCGGAGCCAGGTGGCGGGGGCGCCGCTGGTGATCGAGCTGCCGGTCGACCATCCGCGGCCGGCGCTGCAGAGCTTCACCGGCGGGCGGCGCTATATGGCGTTCTCGACCGATCTCACGGCCCGCCTGAAGGCGGTCGCCAAGGAGCAGGACGCCAGTCTCTACATGATTCTGCTCGCGGCGCTCGACACGCTGCTCTACCGCTTGACCGGCCAGCGCTCGCTCCTGGTCGGGGTGCCGATGGCGAACCGCAGCCGGCTGGAGCTGGAGGGGCTGATCGGCCTGCTGTTCAATGCGCTGGTGCTGCGCGCCGACCTCGACGGCAGGGTGACGCTGCGTGAGCTGCTCGCCCAGGTGCGCGAACGCACGCTCGGCGCGATCCAGCATCAGGACCTGCCGTTCGAGAACCTGGTGGAGATGCTGCGGGTGGAGCGCGACATGAGCCGCAATCCGATCTACCAGGTGCTGTTCGCGTTCCAGAACGTGCCGCCGTCGGCGATGGCGGCGCGCGGGTTGAGCCTCAGCCGCTATGAGGTGATGGAGAGCACGTCGCGCGAGGACCTGGAGCTCGACATGCGCGAGACGCCGCAAGGTCTCGCCGGCTGGTTCGGCTATGACGAGGCGCTGTTCGACGCGACGACGGTGGAGCGCATCGCCCGCCAGTTCGGCCGGCTGCTCGACGGGATCGCGGAGGCTCCGGACCGGCCCCTGGGCGAGCTGCCGCTGCTCACCGCGGCCGAGGAGCAGGCGCTGCGCTATGAGTGGAACGATACGGCGGACGCGATAGGAAGCGCGAGCTTCCCGGAGCTGCTGGCGGCGCAGGTGGCGCGCACGCCGGGCGACGTGGCGGCGGAGGATCAGGAGCGGGCGGTGACCTACCGCGAGCTGGCAGACCGCGCGGCAGGCATCGCCCGTGCGCTGGCCGGCTCCGGCGTGCGGCGCGGCGACCTGGTGGGCGTGCTGGCGCCGCGGTCGGTGAATTTCCTGGAGATCGTGCTCGGTGTGCTGGCGGCCGGCGCCGCGTATCTGCCGCTCGATCCGGAGCATCCGCCGCACCGGCAGGAGCAGATCCTCGCCCAGGCGCGAGTGAAGCTGGTGGTGCGCGAAGGCTTCAACCCCAACGCCGTGGCGACCGTGGGGGCTGTGACCGTCGATCCGGCCGACCTGGCCTATGTGATCTTCACCTCGGGCTCGACCGGGCTGCCGAAGGGGGCGGCGATCGCGGAGGGGGGGATGGTGAACCATCTGCTCGCCAAGATCGCGGCGCTCGGGCTGGGGCCACGGGACGTGCTGGCGCAGACGGCTTCGCAGTGCTTCGACATCTCGGTCTGGCAGATGCTCGCCGCATTGCTCGTGGGCGGACGCGTGCGCATCCTGCCCGACGAGGTGGCGCACGATCCGGCGCGGCTGCTCGACGCGCTCGATGCAGACAATGCGACGGGGATCACGGTGCTCGAAACGGTGCCGTCGCTGCTCCGCCTGATGGTCGACGAGGCGCGGCGGCGCGGCGCGGCACGGCCTCCCCTCGCCGCGTTGCGCTGGCTGGTGCCGACCGGCGAGGCGTTGCCGCCCGCGCTCGCCGCCGAATGGCTGGAGGTCTATCCCCGGGTGCCGCTGCTCAACGCCTACGGACCGACCGAGTGCTCGGACGACGTCACCCATCAGCCGGTGGCGACCCTGCCGGAGCTCGGCGCGCATCGGAGGCCGACCGTGCCGATCGGCCGGCCGCTGCGCAATACCCGCCTGATGGTGGTGGACGCCGAGCTGCGTTCGGTGCCGGCCGGCGTCGCGGGCGAGCTGTGCGTCGGCGGCGACGGCGTGGGCCGCGGCTATCTGCACGATCCGGAACGGACCGCGGTGGTCTTCGTGCCCGATCCGCTGGCGGACGGCTCGCGCCTCTACCGCACGGGCGACCGCGCCCGCTGGCTGACCGATGGCAGCGTCGACTTCCTCGGCCGGATCGATCATCAGGTGAAGGTGCGCGGCTTCCGCATCGAGCTGGGCGAGATCGAAACGGTGCTCGCCGCGGTGCCCGGAGTGCGCCAGGCGGCGGTGCTGGCGCAGCTCGAAGGATCGGGAGCCGGATCGCAGGCGCTGGTGGCTCATTGCACCGCCGAAGCGGAGACGGAGACGGAGGCGCTGGAGCGGCAGGCGCGCGCGCATCTGAAGGAGCGGCTGCCCGAATACATGGTTCCGGCGGTCTTCGTGTGGCACGCGGAGATGCCGTTGACGCCGAACGGCAAGCTCGACCGCCGGGCCTTGGAGGCGGCCGGCGCGGCGGCTTGGACTGGCGCGGCGGAAGGCTTCGTGGCCGCGCGCAATCCGGTCGAGGAGTCGCTCGCCGGGATCTGGGCCGAGGTGTTGAAGGTGCCCGCGGTGGGCGTCTACGATGACTTCTTCGCAGCCGGCGGGCAGTCGCTGCTGGCGACGCAGGTGGTGACGCGGGTGCGCGAGGTGTTCGGCGTCGATCTGCCGGTGCGCACGCTGTTCCAGAAGCCGACCGTCGCGGGGCTGGCGGAGAGCCTGGAGGAGGCGTTGCTGCACGGCCGCGGCCTGCCTCCCGCGCCTCCCATGACGCGGATTCCGGAGGCGGAGCGCGGCGGGCCGCTCGCGCCGTCGTTCGGCCAGGAGCGCTTCTGGTTCATCGACCAGCTCCGCCCCGGCATGACCGCCTACAACATCTTCGGCGCCGTGCGCATGCGCGGGGCGCTCGACCGGGCGGTGCTCCAGGCGAGCTTCGACGAGCTGCCGCGCCGCCATGAGGTGCTGCGGACGACGTTCACGGCGGTGGATGGCCAGCCGATGCAGGTGATCGGCGCTCCACGCGGCCTCCCGATCGCCTGCGTCGATCTGCGCGCGCTGCCGGATGCGGTGCGGGACCGCGTCGCGGAGCGGCTCAAGAACGAAGAGGCGCAGCGGCCGTTCGACCTCGCCCGCGGACCGCTGATCCGCGGCGTGCTGCTGCGGCTCGGAGACACCGATCATGTGCTGGCGGTGACCGCGCACCACATCGTCTACGACGTCTGGTCGCGCGAGCTGCTGATCCGCGAGCTGGGCACGCTCTACGAGGCATTCTGGAACCACCGGAACCACCGGAACCACCGGCACCGCCGGCCGTCTCCGCTCCCGGAGCTGGCGATCCAATACGCCGACTTCGCCCTCTGGCAGCGGCGCTGGCTGCATGGCGATGTGCTCGCGGCGCAGCTCGACTATTGGAAGAACCAACTGGCCGGCGTCACCTCGGGGAGCGAGCTGCCCAGCGACCGGCCGCGCCCGCCGGTGCAGAGCTTCCGCGGCCGGCGGCATCTGCTCTCCGTGCCGGCGGCGACGGCGGCGGCGCTCAAGGAGCTGAGCCGCCGCGCGGGCGCCACCCTGTTCATGACCCTCCTCGCCGGCTTCGACGCGCTCCTCCACGCCTACACCGGTGAGGACGACGTGGTGGTCGGCTCGCCGATCGCAAACCGCAACCGCGCGGAGACGGAGGCGCTGATCGGCTTCTTCGTCAACACCCAGGTGCTGCGCACCCGCCTCGACGGCGACCCGTCGCTGCGCCAACTGATGGGGCGCGTGCGGGAGACGGCGCTCGCCGCCTACGCGCACCAGGACCTCGCGTTCGAGCAGCTCGTCGGCACCCTGCGGCCGAGCCGCGACACGGCGCGCCAGCCGCTGTTCCAGATCCTGTTCAACTTCCTCACCAACTACCAGCCGATCGCGTTGGAGCTGCCCGAGCTGACGCTGACGCCGGAGGCGAACCACAGCGGCGCGGTGCAGTTCGATCTGATCGTCTCGATCTACGAAGCGGCGGGCGCGCTGCACATCTCGGCCGACTACAGCAGCGATCTCTTCGACAGCGCGACGATGCAGCGCGTGATGGGTCATTACGCGGCGCTCCTCGCGGCCGGTGTCGCGGAGCCCGAGGCGCCGCTCTCGACGCTCTCCTGGCTGCCGGCGGGCGAACGGCAGCAGCTCCTCGCCGAGTGGAACGACACCGCGGCCGGCGCTCCAGGCGGAGAGGCGCCGCTCGTCCCCGGCCTCTTCGCGGCGCAGGCCGCGGCCACTCCCGGCGCGGTGGCGGCGCTCTGCGACGGACGCTCGCTGACCTATGCGGAGCTCGACCGGAGCGCCAACCGCGTGGCGTGGCGGCTGCGGCGGCTGGGCATCGGCCCGGATGCCGTGGTCGCCCTGCTCGCCGAGCGCAGTCTCGACTACCTGACCACCGTGCTCGCCATCTGGAAAGCCGGCGGCGCGTGTCTGCCGCTCGACCGCCGGCATCCGGCCGAGCGCCTGCGCCGGGTGGTGGCGCAGAGCGGCGCCCGGCTGGTGCTGGTCGAGCGTTCCTTCACCCGCGTGCTGGCCGCGGCCGGGCGGGAGGGGCTCGCGACGGTCGAGATCGGTGGGCACGCGGTGCGGTTGCAGGAGGTCGAGGAGGTGCTGGCGCCCGGCGTGGGGGCGGATGAAGCGGGGGCGCCACCGGCCGGCATTCTGCCGGACAATCTCGCCTACGTGATCTACACCTCGGGCTCGACCGGGGTGCCGAAGGGAGTGATGGTCACGCACGGCGGGATGGCCAACCACCTGCGCGCCAAGATCGAAGCGCTCGGCCTGGGCGCGGACGACATCGTGGCGCAGACCGCTTCCCACACGTTCGACATTTCGGTCTGGCAGCTCGCCGCCGCCCTCCTCGTGGGCGGCGGCGTCCGCATCTTCCGTGACGCGATCGCTCACGATCCGGCGCGGTTGCTGGACGAGGTGAGCCGCCGCGGCGTCACGATCTTCCAGACCGTTCCCTCGTTGCTCGCCGCGCTGCTCGCCGAGGTGGGTCGTGCCGGGGGCGGGCTCCCGCCCCTCGACCGCCTGCGCTGGCTGATCTCGACCGGCGAGACGCTGCCGGCCGACCTCGCCCGCCGCTGGCTCGCGGCCTGCCCGTTGCCCCTGCTCAATGGCTACGGGCCGGCCGAATGCGCGGACAACGTGAGCCACCAGCCGGTGGCGCCCGGCGAGGCCGCCCGGCTGGCCCAGGTGCCGATCGGCCGGCCGCTCCGCAATCTCCGGCTGCACGTGCTCGGCCCCGGACTGCGCCCGGTGCCGCTCGGGGTTCCCGGCGAGCTGTGCGTCGGCGGCGCCGGAGTGGGCCGCGGCTATCTGAACGATCCGGCGCGCACCGCCGAGTCGTTCGTGCCCGACCTTTGCGCCGCCGCGCCGGGCGAGCGCCTCTATCGCACGCGGGACCTGGTGCGCCATCGCCCGGACGGCGCGCTCGAGTTCCTCGGCCGCATCGACCGCCAGGTCAAGATCCGGGGCGTGCGGATCGAGCTGGGGGAGATCGAGTCCGTGCTGCTGCGCCATCCGGGGGTGCGCGAGGCGGTTCTCCTGATCAAGCGGAGCCCGCAGGGGGACCCGTGGCTGGTCGCCTTCCTGGTGGCGGACCCGGAGGTGGCCCGCGAGCCGGCGCGGCTGCGCACCTTCCTCGGTCAGATGCTGCCCGAGCCCATGCTGCCGAACGCCTTCGTGGTGCGCGACGCCCTGCCGCGGACCGCCGGCGGCAAGGTGGACCACCGCGCGCTCGACGCCATCGACATCCTCGGCGTCGCCGCTCCCGGCCGGGAGAATCCGTTCGTGGCGCCGCGCACGCCGCTCGAGGAGCAGATCGCGGCGATCTGGGCGGAGCTGCTGGGCGCCGAGCGGGTGGGGGCGCGCGACAACTTCTTCGACCTGGGCGGCCATTCGCTGCTGACCACGCAGCTCGTGTCGCGGCTCCGCGCCGCGTTCCAGCTCGAAGTGCCGCTGCCGACGTTCTTCGAAGACCCGACCGTGGCCGGCTTGGCGCAGGCGATCGAATTGGCACGCTGGGCCGAGGAGGTGGCGCGCCAGGCGGCAGGCGGCGGAGCGGCGGCGCAGCCCGGCGGAGAAGTGATGGAGGAAGGCGAGCTGTGAACGACATCGCCACCCTCTTCGCGTTCGTCTACCGCCAGGCGCGCGGCATGGTGAGCCTCGCCATCTTGGCCGGCCTGGTGAGCGGCGCGGCCGGCGCGGCGCAGATCGCGATCCTCAACGCCGCGCTCGCCGCGACCGGCGCCAGCACGCCGGCACGCGATCCGCGCCTGCTGCTCACCGCGTTCGCCGTCCTCCTGCTCGCCGCGCCGGCGACCCGCATGGTCTGCCAGTATCTTCTGGTGAAGCTCGGCCAGGACATGCTCTACGGGCTTCGCATGCGCCTTGCCGGCAGCATCCTCACCACCCCGCTGGCGCGCCTGGAGCAGCTCGGCTCCGGCCGCCTGCTGGTGGCGCTCACCGACGACACCTCGGTGATCACCGAGGCGCTGATCGTGATTCCGGAGGCGGCGAGCAACACCGCCCTGTTCCTCGGCGGGCTGGTCTACCTGGGCTGGCTGTCGCCGTCGCTGCTCGGTCTCTTCCTGCTGTTCTTCGTGCCGCTCCTCGCCCTCTACCGCGCGCCGATCGCCGGCACCTTCAAGCGCTACCGCGAGGCGCGCGAGGAGGAGGACGCGCTCTACGGCTACTTCACCGGCGTCACCTCGGGCACCAAGGAGCTGAAGCTCAACCGCGACCGCCGCGCCGCCTACCTGCGGCGGATGGCGGGGACCGCCGACACGCTGCGCCGCCTGTTCACCCGCGCCAACCTGACGCTCGCCGCCGTGGTCGCGTTCGGCTGGACGTTCTTCATGGCGCTGATCGGCCTCATCGTGTTCGGCGCTCCCAGCCTCCTCCACGTGCCGCCCGCGACCCTGGTGGGCTATGTGCTGGTGCTGCTCTACATCCGCGGACCGCTGCAACAGGTGATCACCAACCTGTCGCAGCTCGGCCGCGGCGGCGTGGCGCTCGCCAAGCTGGAGACGCTCGGCCTGCGGCTCAGCCAGGACGCCGAGCCGGATGCTCCGCAAGCCGCGAGCCCCGTACCGTGGCGGCGGCTGGAGCTGGCGGGCGTCACTTTCAGCTTTCCGCGCGAGCAGGGGGAGGCCGACTTCGTGCTCGGCCCGCTCGACCTCGTGCTGCGGCCCGGCGAGCTGATCTTCCTGATCGGCGGCAACGGCAGCGGCAAGACCAGCTTCGCCAAGCTCCTGCTCGGCCTCTACGAGCCGGCCGCGGGCGCCATCCACCGGGACGGCGAGCGGATCGGCCGCGCCACCCTCGACCGCTACCGGCAGAGCTTCTCCGCCGTGTTCTTCGACTTCCATCTCTTCGATCACCTGCCGGAAGGGAAAGGCAGCCTGGCGGATCTGGACGGGGATTCGCGGCGCTATCTGCGCGAGCTGCAGCTCGACGGCAAGGTCGACGTCGCGGACGGCAAGCTCTCGACCCTCGCCCTGTCGCAGGGGCAGCGCAAGCGGCTGGCCCTGCTCTCCGCCTACCTCGAAGACCGGCCGCTCTACCTGTTCGACGAGTGGGCGGCGGATCAGGATCCCTACTTCAAGGAAGTCTTCTACCGCCGTCTGCTGCCGCAGCTCAAGGCGCGGGGCAAGACGGTGCTGGTGATCAGCCACGACGACCGCTACTTCGACGTCGCGGACCGCGTCGTCCGTTTCAGCGAAGGGAAGATCGTCTTCGACGGCCCGGTGCACGACCTCGCCGAGCTGCGCGAGGCGATGCTGGCCGACTGCGCTTCAAGCGCAGCTCCAAACACCGGACCAGCAACCTACGTTCCCATGCAGGAGAAAGAATGCTCTTCAAGCTGAGAGTCCGCTTGCTGATCGTCTACTATCGCCTCCGCGGTGCCGTGCGCCAGGCGCTCTCCGCCTTCGCCGAGCGCCACGACCGGCGGGAATTCGCGGCGTTCTACCGCGGCCTGGAGCGCCGGCAGGACATCGTCTACCTCTTTTTCACCACCGATCTCCTGCACTGGCTCGACCGCGCCCTCGTCTTCGTGCCGCCGGAGGTCAACGCCGTGCTGCTCGGGTCGGACCTCACGGAGGCCGAGATCGCCTGGGTCCGCGCGCGCTCCAAGCGGCCGTTCCACCCCATCCGCTCGCGGGTGGACGACAACACGGCGCTCGAATTCATCTTCGGCGTCGCGGAGCACAATTTCGGCTGGCTGCACATCGACTGCTTCGTGCTCAACCCGAGCCTGTTCGCCGAAATGGCGGCGCTCGCCGACGACACGGTCGCCAACTGCATCTGGTCGCACCCGATCGAGGGGAGCCCGGAGCGCGCCCTGCATTCGGCGTTCGTCTTCCTCAACGTCTCCGTGATCCAGAAGATCCGCTCGCTCGGCATCGAGGTCTCACCGTGCAGCTACAACTATCGCGGCGGGCCGAAGGGGCGCACGATCACCCACCGTCCGCTCTACAACCGGGTGCCAAAGCTGCACCACATCCGGCTGCTCCACCGCGTGCTGCCGCCCGGCACCTACGGCCTGCCGGAGTACCCGCTGCGCAACGCCTACTTCCAGATCCTGGTGCTCTTCCAACTGGTGGCGAACGCGCTCGGCTACAAGCTGCACCACGTGCGCGAGCTGCTGCGCGACGGCACCGCCGGAGCGGAGAGCTTCTCGAACGAGATCATCCACGTCAACGGCGTCGCGACCTACAAGCGCTACAGGGACGAGCCGGACTCGATCGGCGGCCGTTTCTATCCGCTGCTGTTGCAGATCGACTACCTCCTCCTCGCGGGGCTCGGTCCGGAGGCGCCGCCGCGCTACCGGCAGCTCCGCGGCGAGCTCGAAGCCGAGCTGGAGCGGCTGCACATCACCGCGGCGGCGGCGCGCGAGAACCTGCGCGCCTTCCTCGCCGAGCGCGGCATCGCCGACGACCGCGCGGAGCTGATCCTCGGTCCCGCGGAGCGAGCCGAGGTCCGGCAGGAGAACGCGCGATGAGCTTCACGGCCTCCCTCCGCCAGGACCTCGCGTGGAGCCGGCGCATGATGCGCCGCAACTGGGGGCTGACCGCGGCCGTCGTGCTCTCGCTCGGCCTCACCCTGGGTGCCAACACCGCCACCTTCAGCGTGGTCAACGCCTTCCTGCTGCGCCCGCTGGCGATCGAGGACATCGACCGCGTGGTGCGGGTGCGCGAGGACTACGCGCCGCCCGGCCAGCCCGCCGACCTGCGCAGCCTGACCGCGGCGAATTACGGCGCCTGGCGCGCCGGGCAGAAGGTGTTCGTCGACATCGCCGCGGCGACCGACGGCAACCTGACGTGGACCGGCGCCGGCGAGCCGCAACGCTTTCGGGCGCCGCGCGTCAGCGCCAACTTCTTCCCGCTCCTCGGCATGCGCCCGCTCCTCGGGCGGAGCTTCTCCGCCGAGGAGGACCAGCCGGGGCGCAACCAGGTGGTGATCCTGAGCTACGACACCTGGACGAAGAATTTCGGCCGCGATCCGAAGACGATCGGCCGGACGCTCACCCTGAACGGCCAGCCGTACACCGTGATGGGGGTGATGCCGCGCGGCATCCACCACCCCTACGAAGCGGACATGTGGGTGCCCCTCGCCTACCGCCAGGACCTCAATCTCGACGAGGAGTACTACGCGCCGGCGCGCCTGAAGCCGGGGGTGACGCTGGCGCAGGCGCGGACCGCGATGAACGAGCTGGTGCGCCGGCTGGGCGAGGCGGGGCAGCAACAGCAGCCGGGTGGTCCGGGTCCGCAGGCGGCGGACCTGAGCCCGATGCGCGGCGAGCTGGTGGGCGGCCTCGACAAGCTGCTCTACCTGCTGGTGGCGGCCTCGACGCTGGTGCTGCTGATCGCCTGCGTCAATATCTCGAACCTGCTGCTGGCGCAGGGGTTGAAGCAGGGCAACGAGGTGGCGGTGCGCGTCGCGCTCGGCGCCACCCGCGGCCGGCTGGTGCGGCAGATCCTCACCTACAGCCTGGTCCTCGCGCTGCTCGGCGCCGCGCTCGGCACCCTGCTCGCCGCCCTGGCGATGAAGCCGCTGGTGGCGCTCAGCCCGGCGTACGCGCTGGGGGAGTTCGACATCGAGCCGCGTCTCGACCTGGTGACGCTCGGCTACACGCTGGCCGGCGGGCTCCTGGTGGGCTTCCTCTTCGGCATGGTGCCGGCGCTCCGCATTTCGCGCACCAGCCTGAGCGGCGCGCTCCAGGAAGGGGGCCGCGCGCGCACCCTGGGCGCCGGCGGGCGTCGGCTGCTCGCCGGCCTGGTGATCGCCGAGGTGGCGCTGTCGCTGGTGCTGCTGACCGCCGCCGGCCTCCTCGTGCGCAGCTTCGAACGAATCCAGGGCGAATACCGCGGCTTCGACATGCGCCAGGTGCTGAGCTTCGCCGTCCCCTTCCCCGACTTCAAGTTCCACGACGCGGCGCAGAAGGACGCCTTCCTCGGCAAGGCGCTCCTCGCCCTGCGCCGCATTCCCGGCGTCGTCGCGGTGGGCGCCACCTCTGTCCAGCCGCTCTACACCGGCACCAACACCGCGGCCTTCAACGTCGAGGGGAAACCGGCGGCCGAGAAGCGCGGCTTTCACATGGTGCACCACCGCATCGTGACGCCGGGCTATCTCGAATCGCTGCGCGTGCCGCTGATCGCCGGCCGCTTCCTCGACGATCACGACACCGCCGGCGCTTCACGGGTGGTGGTGGTGAGCAAGTCGCTCGCCGACCGCTACTGGCCGGGCACCGCTCCAGGGACGGCGATCGGCAAGCAGGTGCGGCGCGGGCGGGCCAATTCCACCCAGCCCTGGCTGATCGTGGTGGGCGTCGCCGGCTCGCTCAAGGAGACGCACGACGAAGTGCTCAGCAACGACGACGCCTGGTACGTTCCCTCGGCGCAGGCGACCGTCGACGATCTCGAGCGCATGACGTTCACCGTGCGGACAGAGGGCGATCCGCTGGCGCTGGTGCCGGCGGTGCGCGCGGCGATCCAGTCGGTCGACAAGGACGAGCCGGTGTTCGACGTGCTGACCCTGGAGGAGCGCTTCGCGAAGCGCACCACGCCGGAGCGCTTCAGCACCGTGATCTACACCTCGCTCGGCTTCCTCGGCCTGGTGCTGGCGGCGATCGGCATCTATGGCGTGCTCTCCTTCACCGTCAACCAGCGGCTGCGAGAGATCGGCATCCGCGCGGCGATCGGCGCGCAGCCGGCGCATGTGCGGGCGCTGGTGCTCGGCTCCGGGCTGCGGCTGGCGGGGGCCGGTCTGCTGCTCGGCGTGCTTGGCGCGCTGGCGCTGACGCGGTTCCTGGCGAGCCAGCTCTATGAGGTGAGCCCGCGCGATCCGGTGGCGCTGGTGATCGCTTTCGCCGGCCTGGCGGTGATCTGCCTGGTGTCGAGCTACCTGCCGGCCCGGCGGGCGGCGGCGATCGATCCGGTGAGCGCCCTGCGTACGGAATAGAGCCGCATGAATCCCAGCAACCGCAAGCTCCTGCCCCGTCTCCTCCGGGCGATCTCCCTGGCACTGCTCGTCCTTGCAGTCCTTGGCGTCCTTGCGGTCCTTTGTGTGCGCCACCGGCTGACCGCGGACCTGCCGCGGACGGCCGGGCGCCTGGAGGTGCCCGGGCTCGTCGCGCCGGCGGCGATCGAGCGCGACGCGCTGGGCATTCCGACCCTGCGCGGCGCCAGCCGGCGCGACGTCGCCTTCGCCACCGGCTTCGCGCACGCCCAGGATCGCTACTTCCAGATGGACCTCCTGCGCCGCCGCTCGGCGGGCGAGCTCGCCGAGCTGTTCGGCAGGCCGGCGCTGCCGGGCGATGAGTCGATCCGCATCCACCTCTTCCGCCAGCACGCCCGGCGGGTGCTGGCGGCGAGCCCGCCCGACGTGCGCGAGCTGCTCGAAGCCTACGCCGCCGGCGCCAACGCCGGCCTCGCGAGCCTCGACGCGCCGCCCTTCGAGTACCTGGTGCTGCGCACCGACCCCGCCCCCTGGCGGGCGGAAGACTCGGTGCTCGTGCTGTTCAGCATGTTCATCCAGCTCGAAGACGTGAACGGCGCGACCGAGTCGGCGCTGACGCTGCTGCACGACCGCCTGCCGGAGGGACTCTTCCACTTTCTGAGCCCGGCGGCGGCGACGGAGTGGGAGGCACCGATTGAAGGGGATCCGCCGGCCGCGGCGCCGATCCCCGGTCCCGAGGTGCTGGATTTGCGGAAGACACCGCCCGCCGTCCATGCCGCCGCGAATCCGGCCGGAGAGCGCCGTCAGCAGACGATGGCGAGCAACAGTTGGGCAGTCGCCGGCGGACAGACGGCGAGCGGCGGCGCCCTGCTCGCCGATGAGCTCCACCTCACCCTGTCGGTGCCCAACATCTGGTACCGCGCGGTGCTCACCTGGCCGTCGCACCGGCTGGCCGGCGCGACGCTGCCGGGAGCGCCGTTCCTGGTGGTAGGCAGCAACGGCCAGGTGGCCTGGGGATTGACCAACAGCGTGCTCGACACCAGCGACCTGGTGCTCCTCGATCCCGATCCGGCCGCTCCGCAGGATTCGAATCGCTACCTGACGCCGCAAGGGCCGCGGCCGTTTGAGCGCCGCTCCGAGATCATCAAGATCAAAGGCGAGCCGGACCACCGGCTCGCCGTCGACTGGACGATCTGGGGACCGGTGGTGGACACCGACAAGCACGGCCGCCGGCGCGCCGTGCGGGCGGTGGTGGACCTCGACGGCGCCGCCGACTTCGCGATCCTGCGTCTCGAAACCGCCGCCGGGATCGAGCAGGCGCTCGACGTCGCCCGGTCCAGCGGAGTGCCGGCGCTCAACTTCGTTGCCGCGGACCGCGCCGGCCGGATCGGCTGGACGGTCACCGGCCGCCTCCCCCGCCGCGCCGGCTTCGACGGCGAGACCGCCACCTCGTGGTCCGACGGAACGCATACCTGGCAGGGCCTGCTGCCGCCGGCCGCGGTGCCGCGCGTGGTCGATCCGCCGTCGGGACGGCTGTGGACCGCCAACAACCGGGTGCTGGCGGGCGCGGCGGCGGCGCCGCTCGGCCGCGGCAACTTCGTCCTCGGCGCCCGCGCCCGCCAGATCCGCGACAGCCTCCTCGCCTTGCCGCGCGCCACCGCCGACGACATGCGCCGCCTCCAGCTCGACGACCGCGCGCTCTTCCTCACCCGCTGGCACGATCTGCTGTTGCAGGTGCTGACGCCGCGGGCGGTGGCGGCCGACGCGCGGCGCGGCGAGTTGCGCCGCGTTGTCGAGCGCTGGGGCGCCCGCGCCATGATCGATTCGGCCGGCTACCGGATGGTCCGCAACTTCCGCTCCCGGGTCTTCCAGGACGTCTTCACACCGCTCCTCGCGCCCTGCCTGGCGGTCGATCCCGATTTCGATTACGAGGGGACGGTCAATCAATCCGAGGGGCCGCTCTGGCAGTTGGTCACCGCCAGGCCGCCCCATCTGCTCGACCCGCAGCACAAGAGCTGGGACGAGGAGCTGCTGGCGGCGGCGGACGCGGTGATCGCGCGCTACGCAAACCGTGGACCGCTCGCCGAGCGCACCTGGGGCGAGCGCAACACCGTCGCCATCGATCACCCGCTGAGCGATGCGCTGCCGTTCCTCGGCCATCGCCTGTCGATGCCGCCCCGGCCGCTGCCGGGCGACGACGACATGCCGCGCGTGCAGGAGCGCGACTTCGGCGCCAGCCTGCGCCTGGTGGTGTCGCCCGGGCGGGAGGAGGAGGGGTTCTTCCAGATGCCGGGCGGCGAGAGCGGGAACCCGGTGTCGGAGCATTACGGGGATCTGTATGACGGGTGGGCGCGCGGGGCGGCGGCGCCGCTGTTGCCGGGGCGGGCGGTGGCGGTGTTGGAGCTGGTGCCGAGCCAGGCCTTCCACTCAGCCGCCACCACCCGGCCCTCACCCCCGGCCCCTCTCCCGGCTCCCCCCGCACACCCACCGGGAGAGGGGAGACAAGCAACTAAAACCACGGCAAGAAAGGCTTTTTCTGCTTTTCTCCCCTCTCCCGGGGATGGGGCGGGGGGAGCCGGGAGAGGGGCCGGGGGTGAGGGCGCTTTTGGGGGGACCGCCCCATGACCACCCCCCTCCTCAACCGCCGCGCCTTCCTCCTCGGCACCGGCGCCGCCGGCGGCCTGCTGATCCTCGGCGTCAAGCCGGCGCTCTCCGCGGAGGCGAGCACCACCGCACGCCCCTTCAAGCCCAACCCCTTCCTGGAGATCGGCGCCGACGGATCGGTGACGCTGTGGGCGAAGAACCCGGAGATCGGACAGGGGGTCAAGACGTCGCTGCCGATGATCGTGGCCGAGGAATTGGAGGTCGACTGGGAGTCGGTGCGGGTGGTGCAGGCGGATCTCGACGAGGAGGCGTTCGGCGATCAGCTCGCAGGGGGCAGCGATGCGGTGCGCAGCAACTGGCAGCCGTTGCGCCAGGCGGGCGCGGTGGGGCGCACGTTGCTGGTGACGGCGGCGGCGCGGCGCTGGGGCGTCGAGGTAGCGAGCTGTGCCGCCGAGCGCGGGACGGTGGTCCATTCCCCCACCGGCCGCCGGCTGGGCTATGGCGCGCTGGCTGCCGAGGCCGCGGCGCTGCCGGTGCCCGAGAAGGTCGTTCTCAAGGACCCGGGGCAGTTCCGCCTGATCGGCACGCCGCGGCGCGGGGTCGACAATCCGGCGATTCTGACCGGCCGCCAGATCTATGGCCTCGACGTGCGGCAGCCCGGGATGCTGTTCGCGGTGATCGCCCGGCCGCCGGTGTTCGGCGCAGCGCTCGTCCGCTTCGATTCCGCGCCGGCGCTGGCGGTACCGGGTGTCCGCCAGGTGGTACGCGTGGACGGTCTGGAGAATCCCACCCATCTGCTGCCGGGGGTCGCGGTGGTCGCCGACTCCACTTGGGCGGCGTTGCGCGGGCGCGCGGCCCTGACGGTCGAGTGGAGTCACGGTGAGGATAGTGGAACCTCCGAGCTGCTGCGGTCGTTCGAGGAGCTGGCGGCCAAGCCGGGCAAGGTGATCCGCGAGGACGGCGACGCCACCGCCGCGCTGGCCGGCGCGGCGCGGCGGGTCGAGGCGGTCTACAGCGTGCCGTTCCTCGCCCATGCGCCGATGGAGCCGCCGAACTGCACCGCCGTGGTGCGCGACGGACGGTGCGAGCTGTGGGGGCCGATGCAGGACCCGGGCGGCGCGCGCGGCTTGGCGGCGTGGGTCACCGGCCTGCCTCCGGCGGCGGTCCACGTGCACATGACGCGCTCCGGCGGCGGCTTCGGGCGGCGGCTGATGTCGGACTTCGCCGCCGAGGCCGCCCTGGTCGCCCAGGCGGCCGGCCGGCCGGTGCAGGTGGTGTGGACGCGCGAGGACGATCTCCAGCACGACTTCTACCGTCCCGCCGGCCGCCACCACCTGCGCGCCGGGCTCGACGGCGACGGCAAGCTGATCGCCTGGACGCATCACCTCGTCAACACCTCGCGCTACGCCTTCCGCCGCGACTCCTCGCCGCCCGACGCGTCGGAGATGTACGGCGACGACTTCCCCGCCGCCTTCGTGACCAATTTCCGCGCCGAATACACGGCGGCCCTGTCGCGCGTGCCCACCGGCCCCTGGCGCTCCACCCTCCACTCGGCCAACGCCTTCGCGGTGCAGTGTTTTCTCGACGAGGTCGCCACGGCGACGGGACGCGATCCGCTCGCGCTGCGCCGCGAGCTGCTCGGCGCGCCGCGCGATCTGCCCTACCGCCATCACGGCGGGCCGCGCTTCTCGACCGCCCGGCTGCGCGCGGTGCTCGACCTCGCCGCCGCCAAAGCGGGTTGGGGCACGCCGCTGCTTGCAGGCCATGGGCGCGGCATCGCCTGCCACTTCACCTTCGGCTCGTATGTCGCGCACGTCGCCGAGGTGTCGGTCGAAACGAACGGCGTGAAGATCCACCGCTTGGTCGCGGCGGTCGATTGCGGCATCGCGGTGAACCCGCTGGGGGTCGAGGCGCAGGTGATCGGCGCCACGCTCGACGGCCTCAACGCGGCATTGCAGGCCGAGGTGACCATCGCCGGCGGCAAAGCCGAGCAGAGCAACTTCCACGACTACCTGCTGCTGTGCCTCGCCGAGGCGCCACGGGTCGAGGTCTTCATCGTGCCGAGCCGCGAAGAGCCGTCCGGCATGGGCGAGATCGCGGTGCCGACGGTGGCGCCGGCGGTCGTCAACGCGCTTTTCGCCGCCACCGGCCGCCGCCACCGGCGATTGCCGCTACGCGGGCAGGTGAGGTAACGCACCAGTGAATCCAATGCCGGAAATCGCGACCCGTGAAGTCCTGCTCGAACAGGTGTGGGAGGTCGCGGAGCGGGTGATCAGCGCCTGGCCGCTCGAGCGCCCCGTCGTGCAGCTCCTCGAGCACAAGAAGAACGCCACCTTCAAGGTCGATACGGCGGACGGCCGCTATGTGCTGCGGGTCTGCGATCCGGACGGCTACGGTGAGGCCGAGATCCGCTCCGAGATGCAATACCTCACCGCGCTGCACGCGGCGACCGGCCTGGTGGTGCCGCAGCCGGTGCCGGCGCGCGACGGCTCGCTGGTGATGCGGGCAGAAGCCCAACCGCCGGAGAGGCTGCGCTGGTGCGCCCTCTTCCGCTGGGTGCCGGGGCGGATGGTGCAGGACGCCCCGACGCCGCGGCGGCTGGAGCAGGTCGGCGAGATCTCGGCGCGGCTCCACCGTTTCGCGGCGGAGTGGCAGCCGCCGGAAGGCTTCACCCGGCCGCGCTGGGACGCCGCGGGCCTGTTCGGCAGCTCCGGCGACCGGCCCGTGCTGGCGCCCGGACAGGGCGCGCCGGTGGTCGGCGAGCGGTCGCGCGAGCTGCTGGACGAGGCGGCCCGCGTGGTGCGCAAGGTGATGGCCGATCTCGGCGAGGGGCGCGAGGTGTTCGGCCTGATCCACAAGGACCTGGAACCCGACAACACGCTGGTCGAGGTCGTGGGAGGCGTCGAGCGGGTGCATCCGATCGATTTCGCCGACGTCGGCTGGGGCTACTACCTCTACGACATCGCCGCGGCGCTCCTGCCGCTGCGCGAGAAACCCGGTTTCGCGGGCATGCTCGAAGCCTTCCTGCGCGGCTACCGGCGCGTCCGGCCGCTCTCCGCCGAGCACGCCGCGCTGGTGGAGACGTTCCTCATCGCGCGCAGTATTTTCTCGGCGCGGTTGATGACCGGCAGGCTGTGGGATCTGCCGCACATCCGCGAGTACGCGGAGACGGCGGTGCCGCAGATCCTCGGCGGCATCCGGGTCTTCCTGGAGCGGCGGACCGCCGCCGCCGCCGCCAGCACGCGGACCACGGTCCAGGTGCTCTCGCTGCTGCGCGAGCGCGGCGTGAAGCTGTGGGCCGAGGGGGAGAAGCTCAAGTACAGCGCGCCGCCGGGAGCGCTGACCGCCGAGCTGCTGGCCGAGATCAAGGAGCGCAAGACCGAGCTGCTCGGCTTCCTCCGCCAGGGGGACGCCGCGCGCCGTGCCGGAGCGCCGGCACGGATTGCGGCAACGCACCGCGAACGGCCGCCGCTGTCGTTCGCGCAGCGGCGGCTGTGGTTCATCCACCAGCTCTTCCCGGAGAGTGTCGAGTACAACATCGCCCGCGCGGTGCGCCTGCGCGGCAAGGTGCGCGTCGAGCTGCTCGCCGCCAGCCTGCGCGAGGTGGTGCGCCGCCACGGCACGCTGCGCACGACCTTCGCGGTGGACGCGGAGAGTGGGGAGCCGGTGCAGGTGGTGGCGACCGCTGATCGGTCTGATTTCGCTCTGCCGGTGGCCGACCTCACCGGCCTGCCCGCCGAGCTCCGCGAGGCGGAGGCCTGGCGCCTCGCTCAGGAGGACGCGCGCCGGCCGTTCGACCTGGAGCGCGGGCCGCTGCTGCGCGTCTTCCTGCTCCGTCTCGACGACGTGGACACGATCGCGCCGAGCACCATGCACCACGTCATCGGCGACGGCTGGTCGAGCGGCATCCTGTTCCGCGAGATGGGCCTTATCTATGGCGCGCTGGCGCGCGGCGAGGCGCCGTCCCTGCCACTTCTGCCCATCCAGTACACCGACTTCGCGGTCTGGCAGCGGGAGTGGCTCACCGGCGAGGTGCTCGCCGAGCAGCTCGGCTGGTGGACGCAGGAGCTGGCCGGCGCGCCACAGGAGTTGGCCCTGCCCACCGACCGGCCGCGCTCCGCCTCCTCCGGCGATATTCGGAGCAATCGCGGCGACCGCCGGCCGCTGCTGATTCCGCAGGCGCTCGCCGAGGCGCTCAAGGCGTTCAGCCAAGCGCAGGGCGCGACGCTGTTCATGATCCTGCTCGCGGCCTGGAACACGCTGCTCTGCCGCCTCTCCGGCCACGACGACGTGGTGGTCGGCTCGCCGATCGCGAACCGCAACCGCACCGAGATCGAAGGGCTGATCGGCTGCTTCGTCAACACGCTGGCGCTCCGCGCCATCTTCCGCGGTAATCCCACCTTCCGCGAGGTGCTGGCGTCGGCGCGCAAGACGACGCTCGGCGCCTATGCCCACCAGGACCTGCCGTTCGAAAAGATCGTCGAGGAGCTGCGGCCGGAGCGCAACCTGACCCAGACACCGCTCTTCCAGGTGATCTTCACGCTCCAGAACGTGCCCTCCCCCGACATGGAGGTGGCGGACTTCCGCATGACGCTGATGCCGCCGACCAGCCGCGCGGCGATGTTCGATCTCGCCCTGAACATGAAGGAGATGCCCGAAGGGGTGCGCACCTCGTTCATGTTCAAGGAGGACCTCTTCGACGGCGCCACGGTCGAACGGCTGGCCGCTTGCTATCTGCGGCTGCTGGAGGAGGTCGCCGCCGATCCCAATCAGCGGATCCGTGAGCTGCCGCTGTTGTCACCCGCCGAGGCATTGCAACTCCAGACGTGGGGCGGCGTCCGCGCCGTCCATGAGATCGCGCCGGACGAGACGCTCGCGGCGCTGTTCGCGGCGCGGGTGCGGCAGTCTCCCGGCGCGGTGGCGGTGACCTGGGAAGGGAACGCGCTGACCTACGCCGAGCTGAACGATCGCGCCGAGCGGATCGCCCAGCGCCTGCGCCGGCGCGGAGTCGGCCCCGAAGACCGGGTCGGTCTCTGCGCCGAGCGTTCGCTGGAGCTCTTGATCGGCATGGTGGGAATCGCCAAGGCGGGAGCCGCCTATGTACCGCTCGATCCGGCGTACCCCGAGGAACGGCTGGCGTTCCTGATCGAAGACGCCGGTGTGCGGGTGGTGGTGGGCATGGAGGCGCTGGACGGTGACGAGTTGGACCACTCCCCTCCGCACCCGCTGCCCATCGCCTCGCCCCAGAGCACCGCCTACGTCATCTACACCTCGGGCTCGACCGGCCGGCCGAAGGGCGTGATGGTGACGCACGCGAACGTCATCCGCCTGCTGCGCGCCACCGAGGCGTCGTTCGGCTTCGGCCCGGACGATGTCTGGACCCTGTTCCACTCCTATGCGTTCGACTTCTCGGTCTGGGAGATCTGGGGAGCCCTGCTCACCGGCGGCCGCCTCGTGGTAGTGCCCTACGAGGTGAGCCGGAGCCCGCGGGCGTTCCACGCTCTGCTGGCCGGCGAGCGGGTGACGGTGCTCAACCAGACCCCGACCGCCTTCGCCGAGCTGATGCGGGCGGACGAGGACGGGACCGGCGCGCTGACGGATCTCCGCCTGGTGATCTTCGGCGGCGAGGCGCTCGCGCTGTCCGGCCTCGTTCCCTGGTTCGTTCGCCATGGCGACGAGACGCCGCGGCTGGTCAACATGTACGGCATCACCGAGACGACCGTGCACGTCACCTGCCGGCCGCTTTCGCTGGCGGATGCGCAGAGCGGGACAGGCAGCGTGATCGGTCTCCAGCTCTCCGACCTCTCCGTCCACGTGCTCGACGCCACCGGCCAGCAGGCGCCGGTCGGCGTGCCGGGTGAGATGACGGTCGGCGGCGCCGGGCTCGCGCGCGGCTACCTCGGCCGGCCCGAGCTGACCGCGGAGCGCTTCGTGCCCGATCCTTTCTCCCAAGAGCCTGGTGCCCGTCTGTACCGGTCCGGCGACCTCGGGCGCTTTCTCGCTTCCGGCGAGCTTGAATATCTGGGGCGCATCGACCACCAGGTGAAGATCCGCGGCTTCCGCATCGAGCCCGGCGAGATCGAGGCGGCGCTGCTGGCGCTGCCGGGCGTGCGCCAGGCGGTGGTCCTGGCGGAGACCGGACGCCTGGTCGCGTTCGTCGTCCCGGAGGCGGACGCGCAACTGAAAGCTTCCGCTCTGCGCCCTCTGCTGGCGGCCCGCCTGCCGGAGCAACTGGTGCCGTCGGCGTTCGTGCCGCTCGACGCCTTGCCGCGGACCACCAACGGCAAGATCGACCGGAGGGCGCTCCTGGCGGCATGGGCCTCCGCGGCGGCGCGGCCCGCGGTGCCGGACGAGGAGGGATTCATCGCGCCGCGCGATCCGGTCGAGGAGCTGCTGGCCGGCATCTTCGCCGAGGTCCTGCAGACCGAAGGGATCGGCGCGCAGGCGGATTTCTTCGCGCTGGGCGGCCACTCCCTGCTCGCCACCCAGGTGGTGTCGCGGGTGCGCCGGGCCTTGGGCGTCGAGCTGCCGCTGCGGCTGCTGTTCGAGACGCCCACGGTGGAGGCGCTGGCGGGCTGGATCGCGGGGAACCGGACGGACCGGATCGATCCGGCGGACCGGACGGATCGCATCGGCCCGGTCTCGCGGGACGCGCCGCTGCCGCTGTCGTTCGCGCAGGAGCGGCTCTGGTTCCTCGACCAGTTGATGCCGGGAAGCCCGATCTACAACATCCCCGGCGCGCTGGCTCTCACCGGCCGCCTCGACGCCGCCGCCCTCGCCGCCGCGTTCGCCGCGGTGGTGCGCCGCCACGAGGGCCCGCGCACGGTCTTCCGCGCGACGGCAGGGCAGCCGTTCCAGGTGGTGCTGCCGCCGGCTCCTCCCCCGCTCCCGCTGATCGATCTCACCGCGCTCCCCGCGGCGGCCGGCACGGCCGAAGCGGCGCGGCTCCAGAGGGCCGAGGCGGCGCGCGGCTTCGACCTCGCCAGCGGGCCGCTCTTCCGGGTCTGCCTGCTCCGCCTCGCCGCCTCTTCAGACGAAACCGGCAGTCACCTGCTGCTCCTCACCTTCCACCACATCGTCTTCGACGGCTGGTCGACCGGCGTGCTGGCCCGCGAGCTGTCGGCGCTCTACGACGCCGCGATCGCTGGCAATTCGGCCCCGTTGCCCGAGCTGCCGATCCAGTACGCCGACTTCGCGAGCTGGCAGCGCGGCCGGTTCACCGGCGCCACGCTCGAACGCTTCGTCGGTTACTGGCGGCAACGCCTGACCGGCGTGCCGCCGCTGCGCTTGCCGCTCGACCGCCCGCGTCCACCGGTCCAGAGCTACAGCGGCAGCGGCGAGCCGCTGGCGCTCACCCCGGCCTTGAGCGACGCGATCCGCCGGCTGGCGCGGCAGCGCACCGCCACTCCGTTCATGGTGCAGCTCGCCGCCTTCGCCGCGCTGCTCCACCGCGCGAGCGGCCAGAACGACTTCGCGGTCGGCACCTGGGTCGCCAACCGCACCCGCCCGGAGCTCGAAGGGCTGATCGGATTTTTCGTCAACAATCTTGCGCTACGCCTCGACGTCTCCGGCGCCGCCCCCTTCGGCGAGCTGTTGGAGCAGGTGCGGGAGGTGGCGCTCGGCGCTTACGCGCACCAGGAGCTGCCGTTCGAGAAGCTGATCGAGGATCTCAAGCTGCCACGCGACCTCAGCATGCCGCCGGTGTTCCAGGTCGTCTGTGTGCAACCGCCGCCGGCCGGGCGCCTGGAGCTCGCCGGAGTCCGCCTCGCGGTCAGCACGGCGGCCGGCGCCCGCGCGCACGTCGATCTCTCGCTCGATCTGGCCGGGGGCTCAGCCGGTCCCGGCGGTCCGGCCGGCGGCTCCGCCAGCACGCTGATCTACAACCACGAGCTGTTCGACCGCGCCACCATCGTCCGCCTGGGACACGCCTTCGAGCGCCTGCTCGCCGCGGCCCTCGCGGAGACCACGACGCCGGTCTCCGAGCTGCCGCTTCTCTCTCCCGCCGAAGCCTGGCAGCTCGCCGGCGAGTGGAGCCGCGGCCTGCCCAGCCCGGCCCTCCGGCGGGCTCCCGGCATCGGCTTCGTGCATCAGCTCATCGAGCGCCAGGTGGCGCTCCGGCCGGACGCCGAGGCGGTGGTGTGGCCCGGAGACGCGGGGGGCGAACGCCTGACCTACGGCGCGCTCAACGCCCGCGCCAACCGCCTGGCGCGCCTGCTGCGGCGCCGGGGCGTCGGTCCCGAGACGCGCGTTGCCCTCTGGCTGCCGCGCTCCGTCGACGCCGTGGTCTCGATCCTCGCCGTGCTCAAGGCCGGCGGCTGCTACGTGCCGCTCGACACCGCCTACAGTGGCGAGCGGCTGGCGTTCATGGCGGCCGATGCGCAGGCGCGGGTGGTGCTGACTCTCGGCAATGTCTCAAACATCAGCGAAGGCGTGCTCGTGCTACGCCTCGACGATCCCGCGGCCGTGGCGGCCCTCGCCGCGGAGAGCGACGCCAACCTCCCGCCGGAGGAAACCGGGCTCGATCCCCGAAACCTCGCCTATGTGATCTACACCTCGGGCTCGACCGGCCGGCCCAAGGGGACGATGATCGAGCACCGCAGCCTGCTCACCGCCTATTACGCCTACGAGCGGGCCTACCGCCTGCGCGACGTCACCTGCCATCTCCAGATGGCGAGTCTCTCCTTCGACGTCTTCACCGGCGACTTCATCCGCGCCCTGGGCTCCGGCGCCCGCCTGGTGCTCTGCCCGCGCGAGGTGCTGCTCGATCCCGAGCGCCTGTTCGACCTGATGCGCAGCGAGCGCGTCGACGGCGCCGAGTTCGTGCCGGCGGTGGTCCGCGCCCTGGTCGATCATCTGGAGAGAACAGACGGCAGACTGGGTTTCATGCGCCTGCTGGTGGTCAGCTCGGACGCTTGGTATGCCGGCGAGGTGGCGGCGCTGGCGCGGGTGTGCGGTCCGCACACCCGGCTGATCGACTCCTACGGCGTCACCGAGGCGACCATCGACACCACCTTCCTGCCGCTCGCCGCGGGTGACGGCACTCCCTGCCTGCCGGTTTCCGCCGCCGCGGTGGTGGTGCCGATCGGCCGGCCGCTCGCCGGCAACGAGGTCTGGGTGCTGGGGGGGATCGACCTGCTGCCACCGCGCATGCCCGGCGAGCTGTGCATCGGCGGCGACGGGGTGGCGCGCGGCTATCTCGGCCGGCCGGAGCTGACGGCGGAGAAATTCACGCCGCACCCCTTCTCCACCGTTGCCGGCGCGCGCCTCTACCGCGCCGGCGACCTGGCGCGCTGGCTCCCCGACGGCAGCGTCGAGTTCCTCGGCCGGGTGGACAACCAGATCAAGGTGCGCGGCTTCCGCATCGAGCCCGGCGAGATCGAGGCGGCGCTCGGCGCGCATCCGCAGGTGAGCCAGGCCGTGGTGCTGGCGCTCTCCGGCGAAGCGGACTCCGCCGCCAAGCACCTGGTCGCCTACGTCGTGTCGTCCGAGCCAGCAAACCCTGTCGACGAGACGGAGCTGCGCGCCTGCCTCAAGCAGCGGCTCCCCGACTACATGGTGCCGGCCGTCTTCGTGCCGCTCGCCGCGCTGCCGCTGACCCCCAACGGCAAGGTCGACCGCAAGGCGCTGCCGAAGCCGGAGATGACCGCGCAGACCGCCGGGCCCGTGCCGCCGCGCGGGCCGGTCGAGGAGCTGCTGGCCGGCATTTTTTCGGAGGTCCTGGGGACCGGGCCGGTCGGGGCGGAGGCCAACTTCTTCGCGCTGGGCGGCCACTCGCTCCTCGCCACCCAGGTGGTGTCGCGGGTGCGCCGGGCGCTCGGCGTCGAGCTGCCACTGCGCCTGCTGTTCGAGGCGCCCACCGTGGCCCTGCTCGCCCGCGCGATCGACGACCTGCGCGGCGCCGGCCGCGGCCCGGTCCTTCCTCCGATCACCCGGAGACCGGAAGGCGCTCCGGCCCCTCTCTCCTTCGCCCAGGAGCGGATGTGGTTCCTCCACCGCTTCGCGCCGCAGAGCGATGCGTACAACATCTCGCTGGCGCTGCATCTGGACGGCGGGCTGCGCTACGACATCGCGGCGCGGGCACTCGGCGAGATCGCGCGGCGCCACGAGGTGCTGCGCACGGTGATCCGCGAAGACGGTGCGGCCGTGCTCCAGATCATCCATCCTCCGGCGCCCGTGCCTCTCCCGCTCTGCGACCTCGCCGGCCTGCCGCCGGAGCGCCGCGCGGCGGAGGCGCGGCGCATCACCGGCGCGGAGGCGGCCCGCCCGTTCGATCTGGTGCACGGCTCGGTGCTGCGCGTCCTGCTGGTGCGGCTCGGCGAACGGCTGCACACCGCGGTCCTCACGGTCCATCACATCGCGACCGACGGCTGGTCGATGAGCCTCCTGGTGCGCGAATTCTGCGCCCTCTACCGCGCCTTCACGCAGGGCGAGCCGTCGCCGCTCGCCGAGCTCGCCGTGCAGTACGCCGACTACGCGGTCTGGCAGCGGCGCTGGCTGTCCGGCCCGGCCCTCGACGGACAGATCGCCTGGTGGCGGCAGCGGCTCGGCGTCGACGCGCCGCCTCTCGCTCTGCCGGCCGACCGGCCGCGGTCGCGCGACCGCGCCTGGGGCGGAGCGGTGCGGCATTTCACGCTGGCTCCGGCGCTCGCCGCGCAGCTCAATCCATTCAGCCGGCAGCGCTCGGTGTCGCTGTTCATGACCCTGCTCGCGGCCTGGAAGGCGCTGCTCGGCCGCCTCTCCGGCCAGGCGGTGACCCGGGTGGGGACGCCGGTCGCCAACCGGCCGGGCGTCGAGGTCGAGGACCTGATCGGCATCTTCCTCAATACGCTGGTGCTGGCGACCGACGTCGGCGCCGGAGAGGACGGCTCCCCCTCTTTCACCGAGCTGCTCGGCCGGGTGCGCGAGACCAGCCTGGAGGCGCACGCCCACCAGGACGCGCCGTTCGACCGCCTGGTCGAGGACCTGGTGCGCGAGCGCGATCTCAGCCGCTCGCCGCTCTTCCAGGTGCTCTTCGTGCTCCAGAACGTGCCGGGCGCGGTGGCCGAGCTGCCCGATCTGCGGTTGACCCAGCTCCCCGCCGCGGCGCGCACGGCGAATTTCGATCTCGCCTTGATGATCGAGGAGGGCTCGGCGGGGCTCTCGGCACAGCTCGACTACTCGACCGACCTGTTCGACGCCACGACCATCGACCGTCTGGCGCGGCGTTTCGAGACCCTGCTCGGCGCGGCGGTGGCGGCGCCCGGTACGCGGATCGCGGAGCTGCCGCTGCTGGCGGCGGAGGAAGCGCAGCAGATTCTCCTGGAGTGGAACGACGGTGTCCTGGATGTTCAGCGCGGCGATCTGCGCGCGCAGCCGCCCACCCTGCACGCCCTGTTCGAAGCGCAGGCGAGGCGGTCGCCCGGCGCCCTGGCGTTGCGCTGCGAGGGGCAGGAGCTGACCTACGGCGAGCTCAACGCTCGCGCCAACCGGCTCGCCCACCACCTGCTCTGGCTGGGAGTCGAGCCGGAGGTCGGGATCGGTCTCTGCGCCGACCGCTCGCTCACCATGGTCGTCGGGCTGCTGGGCATCCTCAAAGCCGGTGGCGCCTATGTGCCGCTCGATCCCGGCTATCCGCGCGAGCGGCTGGCGTTCCTGATCGACGACGCCGGGGTGCAGGTGGTGATCGGCCCGGAGCGGTCGCTGGCGCGCGTGCCGGTTCCCGCGGACGGGATCGCCATCGATGTCCGCGACATGGACGACGATCTCGCTCGCTACCCGGACACCGATCCGCAATCCCTCGCCATGGCGGAAAACATCGCCTACGTCATCTACACCTCGGGATCGACCGGCCGTCCCAAAGGCGTGCTGGTGTCCCATGGCAGCGCCGCCCACTATGTGCTCTGGACCGCGGCGGCCTACGCGGTGGACCGGCACGCCGGCTCGTGCGTTCACACCTCGCTCGCCTTCGACTTGACGGTGACGAGCCTGTTGACGCCGCTGCTCGCGGGAGTGCCGGTGCACCTGGTGCCGGAAGAGGCGGACCTGGACGGCCTGGCGCGGGCGGTGGAGGCCACCGGCTATGGCTTCCTCAAGCTGACGCCAGCGCACCTGGAGCTGTTGCGCAGCGAGTCGGCGGCCTTCGCGACGGCTGATCCGCTGACCCTGGTGGTGGGCGGCGAAGCGCTCCACGGCGCGGCGTTGCGGGATTGGCCCCCGGCGGCGCGGATCGTTAACGAGTACGGCCCGACCGAGGCGACCGTGGGGTGCTCGGCGTTCGCGGTCGCCGCTGCGGCCGTTCCGGAAGGTCCGCTGCCGATCGGCCGGCCGGTCGCGGGCGCCCGGCTGTACGTGCTGAGCGACGCGATGCTGGCAACCCCCATCGGTGCCGCGGGCGAGCTGTGGATCGGCGGCCCGGGGCTCGCGCGGGGCTATCTCAGCCGGCCGGACCTGACGGCCGAGCGGTTCGTGCCCAATCCGTTTGCGCCCGGAGCGCGTCTCTACCGGACGGGCGACCGGGCGCGCTGGCGGGCGGACGGTGAGCTCGAGTTCCTCGGCCGGCTCGACGAGCAGGTGAAGGTGCGCGGCTTCCGCATCGAGCCGGGCGAGGTGGAGGCGGCGCTGGCCGGCCTGCCGGGCGTCGAGAGCGCGGTGGTGCTCGCCCGGCCGGCTCAGGAAGGCGAGGGACAGAAGCGGCTGGTGGCCTGGGTGGTGGGGCCGGCGGGCCACGGTGTCCTGGGGGGTGAAGACTTGCGGCGGCAGCTCCTGGAGCGGCTGCCGGAGCACATGGTGCCGGCGGTGATCGTCCCGCTCGACGCGCTGCCGCTGACCGCCAACGGCAAGGTGGACCGCAAAGCCCTGCCGGAGCCCGGCGCGGCTCTCCCGCCGGAGGCCGGCCGCTCGGTGGCGCCGCGCAACCGCACCGAGGAGCTGCTGGCCGAGGTCTGGCAGCAGGTGCTGGGACAGCGCGGCCCGGGACGGATCGGCGTGCACGACAGCTTCTTCCAACGGGGCGGCGACTCGATCCTCAGCTTGCAGGTGGTGTCGCGGGCGGCCCGGGCCGGCCTGCGCTTCACCCCGCGCCAGCTCTTCGAACGCCCGACGATCGCTGAGCTGGCCCTTGTGGCGATGACGGCGATGCCCGTCGCGGAGCCGCGGGAGGCCGGCACGGTGAGTGGCCCGGTGCCGCTCACCACGGATCAGGAGCGCTTCTTCGCCGCCCGCGCCGAGGGCGCCGCTGACAATTCGATCGAGGATCTCTATCCGCTGTCGCCGGTCCAGCAGGGCCTGCTCTTCCACGCCCTGCACGCGCCGGAGTCCGGCGCCTACGTGGTGCAGGTGAGCGCCGGCTTCGGCGCCGCGTTCGACGTCGCCGCCTTCGAGCGCAGTTGGCAGCAGATGGCCGACCGCCACCCGGTGCTGCGCACCGCGTTCGCCTGGCTGGAGCTGGACGAGCCGTTGCAGGCGGTGCACGCGCTCCTCCCCCTGCGCTGGGAGCGGCAGGACTGGCGCGGCCAGCCGGCCGCCGAGCAGGACGCCCGGCTGGCAGAATACCTGCGCGCCGATCGGCTGCGCGGCTTCGATCTCACGACACCGCCGCTGATGCGCCTGGCGATGTTCCGCCTCGGCGGTGCTGGAGACGGCGGCGACATCGCCTGGCGGTTCGTCTGGTCGCATCACCACGCGATCCTCGACGGCTGGTCGATGCCAATCCTGCTGCGCGAGCTGTTCGCCTGCTACGCGGCCGAGCGGCAGGGGGAGATTGCCCGGCTGCCGGCGGTGCGCCCCTATCGCGATTACATCGCCTGGCTGCGCGAGCAGGATCTCGCCGAAGCCGAAGCCTTCTGGCGCGCCGAGATGGCCGGGCTCACGACGCCGACCCCGCTGCCCGGATCACTGCCCGGATCGCTGGGCGCCGAGGCGGACGGCGCGGGCGAGGACCGGCCGCACCAGAGGCGGCGCCTCCTGCTGCCCGCCGCGGCGAGCGACGCGCTCGGCGCCTTCGCCCGGCACCACCAGCTCACCCTCAACACCCTGTTGCAGGGAGCCTGGGCGCTCCTCCTCGCCCGCCACAGCGGCGAGGAGGAGGTGGTCTTCGGTGGCGTCACCGCCGGCCGCGGCGCGCCGCTGCCGGGCATCGAATCCATGGTCGGCCTGTTCTCCAACACCCTCCCGGTGCGGGTGCGGGTACCGGGCGCGGCACCGCTCATCCCCTGGTTGCAGCGCCTCCAGGAGCGCCAGGCGGCCGCCCGGCAGTTCGAATACACCCCGTTGTCGCGGGTGCAGGCGTGGAGCGCGGTGCCGGCGGGGACTCCCCTGTTCGACACCATCCTGACCTTCGAAAACTACCCGCTCGACGACGCGTTGCGGCACGAGGCGGGGGCGGCGCTGGCGGTGAGCGGTCTCGCAGGCGCCGAGCAGAGCCACTATCCGCTCGGTCTCATCGTGGTCCCCGGCGCCGAGCTGTCGCTGCGGCTGCTCCATGAAGAGGCCCGCTTCGCCGCCTCCGCGAGCGGCGAGCGCCTGCTCGAGCAGCTCGCCAGCCTGCTGACCGGCATGCTCGCCGAGCCGGCGGACAAGCTCACCGTGGCGGATCTCCCCCTGCTGACGCCGGCCGAGCGCGCGGAGCTGACGCGCTGGGGGACCGGAGAAACCGCCGCGAGCCCTGAGATGGACACCCTGGCGGCGCGGTTCGAGGCGCGGGTGCGGCAGGCGCCCGGCGCGCCGGCCCTGGTGGACGGCGAGCGCACGGTGAGCTACGGCGCGCTGAACGCCCGGGCGAACCGGCTCGCCCATCATCTGCGCTGGCTGGGCGTCGAGCCGGAGGTGGGGATCGGTCTCTGCGCCGGGCGCTCGGTCGAGCTGGCGGTTGGCCTGCTCGGCATTCTCAAGGCAGGCGGTGCCTATGTGCCGCTTGATCCCGCCTCGCCGCGGGAGCGCCTAGCGCTCCAGATCGACGACGCGGGGCTCCAGGTGCTGGTCGGCACCCGACAGGCGCTGGCCAGTCTGCCCGCGCCTGCGGACAGCATCGTCCTCGCGCTGGATGGTCTCGACGATGATGGTGCGGCCATCGCGCTCCGCCACGAGCCGGGCGCCGATCCCGAGAGCGATCCGCCGCCGTCCGCCATGGCGCAGAACATCGCCGCCGTCCTCTACACCGCGGAATCGACCGGCTGGCCGAAGGGTGTGCTGGTGACGCACGGCGGTGTCGCCGCGCACCCGTCGCTGCCGTTCGACTGGATCCTGACCGGCGTATTGGCGCCGCTCCTCGCCGGGGGCACGCAGCCGGGGGCGGGCGCGGTGCTGTCGGTGCTGAGCCATGGGATGTCCGAAGCGCCGCCGGGAGCGGCCGGCGAGCTGTGGATCGGCGGCGCCGGGCTGGCGCGCGGGTATCTGAACCGTCCGGACCTGACGGCGGAGCGCTTCGTGCCCGACCCCTCCGGCGCGCTGCGCGACGAGCCGGGCGCACGCCTCTACCGCACGGGAGACCGGGCGCGCTGGCGGCCGGACGGCCAGCTGGAGCTCCTCGGCCGGGCCGGCGACCGGGTGAAGGTCCGCACCGCCGCGCTCCCATCCCCCGCCGCCGGGAAGCCGCAGTACGTCGCGCCGCGCGACCGCACCGAAGAGCTGCTGGCGGAGGTCTGGCTCCAGGTACTCGGCGGCCGGCACACCGGCGGGCGGATCGGCGTCCACGACAGCTTCTTCCAACTGGGCGGCGATTCCATCCTCAGCTTGCAGGTGGTGTCGCGGGCAGCCCGTGCCGGCCTTCGCATCACTCCCCGGCAGCTCCTGGAAAGCCAGACGATCGCCCGCCTAGCGCCGCTCGCCGTCCTCCTCGGGTCCCAGCGCGACGCCGCGGCGAGCAGCCGTCCGGCACCGCTCCTCCCGATCCAGGAGCGCTTCTTCGCCGCCGCCCTGCCGCATCCGGAGCACTACAACCAGTCGCTGCTGCTGGCCGCTGGAAAGTCCGTCCGCGGAGCGCTGTCGCCGCACCTGCTGCGCCGGGCGATCGGCCACCTCCAGGCACATCACGGCGCCCTGCGCCTGCGCTTCCTCCCCCCGGCCGCGGAGACTCCCCATTGGCGGCAGATCGCCGCGCCCCTGGTGGGAGCGCCGCCCTTCCTGCACGTCGACCTCTCGGCTCTGCCGGCAGCCGCTCGTCCGCAGGCCCTCGCGGCGAGCGCCGATCTATTGCAGGCCAGTCTCGATCTGGCGCAAGGCCCCATCCTGCGCGCCGCCTTCTTCGGCTCCGGCAGCGGCGACCCGCGCCAGGGCCGCCTGCTGCTGATCGTTCACCATCTCGCGGTCGACGGCGTCTCGTGGCGCATCCTGGCGCAGGACCTGGAGGAGGTCTACCGGCAGTTGGAACGTGGCGAGACTGCTGAGCTGCCGCCGCGGACCACCTCGTTCCAGCGCTGGGCCGAGCGGCTGCACGAGCATGCGCAAACCCCCGCCGCCCTGGCCGAAGCGGCCTGGTGGCTGGAGCAACCGCTGCCGGATCGGCCGCTGCCGGTGGATTTCGCGCGGGAAGACGGGAAAAGCGCACCCACCATCGCCTCGCTCCGCAGCGTGGAGATCCGGCTCACCGCCGAGGAGACACGGGCGCTGCTCGAAGACGCGCCGCGCGCCTACCGCACCCAGGTCAACGATCTCCTGTTGACCGCCCTGGTGGAAGCGTTCGCGCCCTGGACCGGCAGCCGGCGCCTGCTCCTCGACCTCGAAGGGCACGGCCGCGAAGACCTATTTGAGAATGATTCAGACATCGACCTGTCGCGCACCGTCGGCTGGTTCACCAGCCTCTTCCCGGTCCCGCTCGACCTGACCGGTCTCGACGCGCCGGGCGCGGCGCTCAAGGCGGTCAAGGAGCAGCTCCGCGCGGTGCCCAACCGCGGGATCGGCTTCGGCATCGTGCGCTGGCTCGCGGCGACGCCGGAGGCCACGGCAATCTCCCGGCGCCTGCGCGCGCTTCCGGTCCCCGAGGTGTCGTTCAACTACCTGGGACAGCTCGCCGCCGGACCGGCGCAAGACCGGCTGTTCCGGCTCGCCGGCGGAGCGGTCGGCGCGACCGCTCATCGCGCCCAGCCGCTCCCCTATCTGCTGGAGATCAACGGTGGCGTGACCGGCGGCCAACTGTGGATGCAGCTCGGCTACAGCGCCGGCCGCCACCGCCAGGCGACGATCGAACAGCTCGCCGGGCGCTTCGCCGGCGCGCTCCGCGCCCTGGTGGCCCACTGCCTCGAGCCGGGAGCGGGCGGCGTCACGCCGAGCGACTTCCCGCTCGCGGGTCTCGAAGCGTCCGCGCTCGACCGGTTCGTCGTCGCGGGCGCGCCGATCGAAGACATCTACCCGCTGTCGCCGCTCCAACAGGGCATGCTCTTCCACGCCCTGCATGCGCCGGAGTCGGGAGCCTACGTGGTGCAGACCAGCATCCGCTTCGGCGCCGGGCTGGGAGCCACGGAGACCGCGGCCCTCGAACGGAGCTGGCAGCAGGTGATCGACCGCCACTCGATCCTGCGCACCGCGTTCCGCTGGCTCGGATTGAACGAGCCGTTGCAGGTGGTCTCGGCGCCCTTCCCGATCGCCTGGGAGCACCGCGACTGGCGCGCTCTGCCGGCGGCGGAGCAGTCCGAGCGCCTGGCGGAGTATTTACAGGCCGACCGGCAACGCGGCTTCGATCTCGCGGCGGCGCCACTGCTCCGCCTGGCGCTGATCCAGCTCGGCGAGCACAGCCAGCTCGTCTGGACCCATCACCATGCGATTCTCGACGGCTGGTCGCTGCCGATCCTGCTGCGCGAGCTGTTCTCCTGCTATGCGGCGGCGCTCCGCGGCACCACGGCGGCCTTGCCGCCGGTGCGCCCCTACCGCGACTACATCGCCTGGCTCCGCCAGCAGGACCTGGCCGCCGCCGAAGCCTTCTGGCGCGCCGAGCTCGCGGGCTTCACCGCGCCTACACCACTGCCCGGCGCGGCAACGGCAACCGGGGAGACGCACCGGCCCGGCGTACAGCAGGCTCTGCTCAGCCCCGCCGCCGGCGACGCTCTCGGCGCCTTCGCCCGCCGCCATCAGCTCACCCTCAACACCCTGGCCCAGGGCGCCTGGGCGCTCCTCCTGGCGCGCGCGAGCTGCGAGGACGACGTCGTCTTCGGCGCGGTCACCGCCGGCCGTGGCGCGCCGCTCGCCGGCCTCGATTCCATGGTGGGCCTGTTCGTCAACACCCTGCCGGTGCGCGCCCGGATGCCGCAACGGACGCCCGCGGCTCCCTGGCTGCTCCGCTTGCAGGAGTCCCAGATCGCCGCGCGCCACTTCGAGCACACGCCGCTCGCGAAGGTGCGGGCCTGGAGCGAGCTGCCCGCCGGCGCCCCGCTGTTCGAGAGCATCCTGGCGTTCGAGAACTATCCGCTCGACGAAGCGTTGCGCGAGGACGTGGGAGCGATGGTGGCGGTCGCGGGCGTCGAGGGCACCGAGCAGACCCCCTACCCGCTCACCGTCAACGTGCAACCCGGCGCCCGCTGGGCGCTCCGATTGGCGGCCAACGAGCCGCGCCTCGACGCCGTGAGCCTCGCGCGCCTGCTCGGCCACCTCGAAAGTCTCCTGCTGGGCCTGATCGATGAAAATCTGGCGGAGCTTCCTGTCGCCGAGCTGCCCCTGCTCGCGCCGGCCGAGCGGCAGCAACTGCTGATCGAGCTGCCCGCCGCCACGACGGCGAGCCCGGCCGTGCTCACCGAGCTGTTCGCCCAACGCGCCAAGCGCTCTCCCTGGCAGCCCGCCGTGATCTGCCGCGGCGTACCCCTCACCTACGCCGAGCTCGACCAGCGCTCCGCCAGCCTGGCGGGCTACCTGCGCCGCTCGGGCGTCGGACCGGAGGTGCGTGTCGGCCTAGTCGTCGAGCCGTCGCTCGAACGAGTCGTCGGCCTGCTCGGAATCCTGCGTGCCGGCGGAGCCGCCGTTCCGGTCGATCCCACCACCCTGTCCGCCACCGAGGAGTCCCGGCGCGTGCTGGACGAGGCGCGGATCGCCCTCCTCCTGACCGTGCAGAGATGGCAGTCCGGCTTTTCCGCGCCGAGCCTCTTCTGTCTGGATCGTGACTGGCCGCAGATCGCCGCGGAGAGCAAGCGTGCCGGACGCTTGGCCGACCCCGCCAGGGAGCCCGACAGCTTGGCCGTGATTGCCACCGCCTCCCAACCGCCGGGTCTGCTGCTCAGCCATCGCGCGATCGCCGGTCCCTCGCTTCCCTCCAGTCTCGATGCCGCGACCGCGGATACGCTCCACGCGCTACGCACCGGCTCCCGCCTCGTCATCACCGGCAACAGGGAGGAAAACACCATGCCGCCGAGCAGCCCGCAGCTCCCCGCCTTCGTGCTCGACCGGCGGCACCAGGCGGTGCCCATGGGCACCGCCGGAGAGCTCTACCTCGCCGGCCCCGGCCTGGCCCGCGGCATCCTGGACCGTCCCGATCTGACCGCCGAACGGTTCGTACCGCATCCCTGGAGCAGCGAGCCGGGAGAACGGCTCTACCGGACCGGCGACCGCGCCCGCCGCAGGCCGGACGGCACGATCGAGCGACTGCCAGGCCGCCGCCTTTTATAGATCAAAGAGGCGCCAAATCCGTATTGATCCGCGACAACGACAGCGCCCGCACATTCTCCGCGAGAGGAAACGTGTGCTGGCCGGCATGGACCATGTCGAGGCTGTCGAGCTTCAGATCGGCGAGAGCGATATGCATCGATCGGGTGATTTGGGGCGCGTCGCTGTACTTGAATTCGAAGCCGAGCCTCCGGCGGCCACGCACGACGAGAAGGTCGAGCTCGGCGCCGCTGTGGGTTGACCAGAAGAAGCATTCTCTGGGCCGTGCGCCCAAACGGGCGATCACCTCCGCCAAGCCAAATCCTTCCCAGGAGGCTCCAATCTTGGGGTGGCCCGCCAGGTCGGCGAAGGTCTCCAGGTTGAGGAGTGTGTGCAGGAGCCCGCTGTCGATGATGTAGACCTTGGGGGATTTGACCTGGCGCTTCTGGAGATTCTCATGCCAGGGCGTAAGCTGGCGGACGACGAGAGCGCCGGTGAGGATATCGCGATAGCGGGCCACGGTGGTGTCCGAGACTCCGAAGGCGCGGGCGAGCTCAGAGCTGTTCCAGATCTGCCCGTGGTAGTGGGCGATCATGGTCCAGAATCGGCCCAGGGTCGTCCCGGGGATCTGAATGCCGAGTTGCGCGAGATCTCGCTCCAGGAAAGTCCGCACGAACTGGTCCCGCCAGTCAGCGCTGAGAGCATCGGAAGGCGCCAGGAAGGAGCAGGGGAAACCGCCGCGCAGCCAGAGGGTGCGCAACGCGTCCTCCCCAACCTCCGCGAGGGTGAAGCCTTCGAGATCGTGGAAGGCGATCCGCCCGGCAAGAGATTCGGAGCTCTGTTGCAAAAGATCCTGGCTCGCACTGCCCAGAACGAGGAAACGGGCTGGAATCTCCGGCCGGTCTGCCAGCACGCGCAGGATGGGAAAGACCTCGGGGAGGCGCTGGATTTCGTCCAGGACGACGAGCCCCCGAAGCTCGCGCAAAGCGAGCATGGGATTGGTGAGCCGCGCGAGGTCAGCCGGATCTTCAAGGTCAAACAAGGTCGTCAGCCCGGGGTACCGGGCCAGAAGCTGCCGGGCCATCGTCGTCTTGCCGGTTTGCCGGGTACCTAGAATGGCGACCACCGGGAACCGCTGAAGGAGCCCTTCCAGGGTGAGGAGATGCTGAGTCCGCTCGATCATGGAGCCATCTTACCTTGAAAATTCGGCGCTCTCTACCGAGATTTCAAGGCAGTTTTGAAATATTACCTTGAAAATTCGGTGTAGCTCACCGAGATTTCAAGGATATGCGGCGCGAGGTTGCGTCCCTAATCTCTTCTCTCTCCGCGGGTCACCTTTCCCGGGTTCTAACGTCTCTTCGGAGTCGAACAGGCCGCAGAAGCGGCGGCGCAGGGTTTTCTCTGTATTCCGCTATCATTCGCCGTCAGGCATGCCATGTGTGCCGGTCGGGAGCCACCATTCAGAATCTTTGTAACGAGATCCAGATCCAGGAGCCTCGAAGGATGTCGCTGAGGGACGAGCTTCTCGCGGAGTTGACCCGTGAGGAGGCCCACCTGGCTGAGCTCGAGCGCCAACGCGCGGCAGTGTGCTCTCGATTGGAGGCTTTGCGTGCAGAGCTGGCGACCTCTTCGCCTGGTGAGCCGGCCCAAGCTGTCTTGCCAGTCGTCGCGAGCTCCCGGGCGCCAACGACGGCAGAAAAGATCCGGCTTTTTCGGGCTCTGTTCAAGGGCCGCGAAGACGTCTTCCCCACGAGGTTCATGAGCAAAAGGACCGGGATGGCCGGTTATGCGCCCGCCTGTGCGAACAAGTTTGTGCGTGGGGTCTGCGATCTTCCGCGGGTCAAGTGCAGTGAGTGCCCGAACCAGGCGTTTACGCTGGTGGACGACCGGATGGTCCTCGACCACCTGCGGGGCCGCCATGTGATGGGTGTCTACCCTCTGCTCGATGACGAGACGTGCTGGTTCCTCGCCATCGACTTCGACAAGTCGTCCTGGCAGGACGACATCGGGGCGTTTGCCGAGACCTGCCGCGCGATGGAGGTTCCGGTGGCCGTCGAACGCTCCCGGTCCGGCAACGGTGCTCACGTCTGGTTCTTTTTCGAGGCTCCGGTAGCGGCGAGCCTGGCTCGGAAGATGGGGTGCTATCTGCTCACGGAGACGATGTCCCGGCGGCATGAGCTCAGCATGGGTTCGTATGACCGGCTCTTCCCCAACCAGGACACGATGCCGCGCGGCGGCTTCGGGAATCTCATCGCGCTGCCGCTTCAATATGAGCCGCGCCAGCAGGGGAACAGCGCCTTCGTGGACGCGTCGTTCCAAGCCTACGGTGACCAATGGAGCTACCTCGCCTCCCTGTCGCGGATGGCTCCTTCCTTCGTGGAAAACCTCGCGACCGAAGCCACGCGGCGAGGGCTCGTGGTCGGCGTTCGTCTCGCCGAACCGTCCGACGGGGAGGAGTCGACCCCGTGGAAGCGGCGGCCTTCGGGTGGCCCCCGGCAGATGCCAATCTTGGGGCCTCTGCCGCGCTCAGTGCGCGCCACGCTTGCGCAGCGCGTCTTCGTGGAGAAGGCGAACCTCCCTCCCCCACTTCTGAACGAGATCAAGCGCCTCGCGGCGTTTCAGAATCCCGAGTTCTATAAGAAACAGAGCATGCGCCTTTCGACGGCGATGACGCCGCGGGTGATCGCCTGTGGCGAGGAGCTTGCGCAGCATATTGCGCTGCCGAGGGGGTGCCTCGGCGATCTGGAAGAACTTTTCCAGGTGCATGGCGTCAAGCTCGAGGTGGAAGATCAGCGCCAGGACGGGGAAGCTCTCGAGGCCGAGCTCAAGGGCGAGCTTACGGCGGTTCAGCAACAGGCAGCACAGGCTCTCCTCCAACACGACATCGGTGTCTTTGTCGCGCCGCCCGGTGTCGGCAAGACGGTGTTGGGCACATACCTCGTGGCCAAGCGTGCACGGAGCACGCTGGTGCTGGTTCATCGGCAGCCTCTGCTGGATCAATGGGTGGCCCAGCTCTCGATGTTTCTTGGTATTGAGGAGAAGGAGATCGGTCAGATCGGCGGTGGAAAGCGGAAGCCGAACGGGCGACTCGACGTGGCGATGTTCCAGAGCCTGGTCCGCCAGGGCCGGGTGGACGACATGGTGGAGAGCTATGGCCACGTGATCGTAGACGAGTGCCACCATGTACCGGCGGTTTCGTTCGAACGCGTGCTTTCGGAGATCAAGGCGCGTTACGTTCTGGGTTTGACCGCCACGCCGCAGCGCCGGGATGGTCACCATCCCATTCTGGAGATGCAACTGGGGCCTGTTCGCTTCGCGGTTGATCCCAGGAGCCAGGCGGCGCGGCGGCCGTTTGACCATCGGCTGATCGTCCGCGAGACGGCGTTCCGGCTGGAGGCTGCCCGTGCCGATGCTGGCATCCAGGGCGTCTTCGCGGCGCTTGCCGAGGATGCGGCGCGCAATCAACTCATTCTGGATGACGTTCTCCGTGCGTTGGAGGATGGCCACTCCCCCATCCTTCTCACGGAGCGCAGGGACCACCTCGAATTCTTCACGGAGCGGCTGCGCGGGTTCGTCCGCCATCTGGTGGTTCTCCAGGGGGGAATGACGGCCAAGGAGCGGCGAGAAGTCAGTGCGTGGCTGGCGGCTGTTCCCGATGGGGAAGAGAGGCTGGTTCTCGCCACGGGCCGCTATATCGGCGAAGGATTCGACGATGCCCGGCTGGATACTCTGATTCTGGCGGTGCCGGTGTCATGGCGGGGGACGCTGGTTCAGTACACCGGGCGGTTGCACCGGCTTCATCCGCGGAAGTCGGAGGTACGGATTCTCGACTATGTCGACCGGGAGGTGCCAGTGCTGCTGCGGATGTTCGAGAGGCGGTTGCGGACCTATCGGGCGATTGGATATGTGCGGAGGGAGGCAGGCGAGGCGGCGGTGGTTAAGGAGCGGACGGTGGAGTATGACGAGGAGGCAGTTCGGTATTTTGAGGAACCGGACGATCGAAGGTAAGCGCCCGGAATAGGTGGGGGTAGACGCCACCGCTCCGCGACCCGGCGCCCTCTTTGAAAATTCGGCACGACTCGCCGAGATTTCAAGGATGATCCACTTCCCAGGGCCTCAGCCGGACAACGCCTCTCCGAACACATCCAGCGCACGGCCGTGCAGCGCGCGCAGCAGCTCGACGGGGTCGACCGCCTCGGCGAGCGCCAGCGCGCCGCTGTGCCGGTAGGAGGCCGCCATCAAACACAGGGCGGCTTCGATCACGATCGGGGCCGTCACGGCATAAATGTCCCGCCCTCGCACCCCGGCCGTTCTGGTCACGCCGTTCTGTACAAGCTCCACCACGAGCTCGAAACGCTGCGCCGAGCGCCCGCTGTCGTCTGTCGCGGCAGGCGGCGGCGTTGTAGCATCGTGGATGTCGTCGAGCGCCGAGCGGTTCAACAGAGAGCGGATCGTGCCGGCCTGGAGATGATGGGACAAGGTGATGATTTCGCTGAGGGGCAGCTCGACCATCGGCTGATGCCCCAGCGGCGGCGAGAAAGCCCAGTCCGGCACATCGCCCGATGGCGCCAGGGGCACAAGGCGTCCATCCTTCACCACCACACGGGGCACCTTGTTGCGCTCGCCGGTCTTGCGTGTGCCGGCGGTGGGCCACCAGTGGTCGAGCGCGATGGCCACCGTGATCTCGTCGATCGCGCCGGCTGCGGCCAGCGCGCTGGCCAGCAGGTCGGCCAGGCCGCCAAAGAAGCCTGCCGCCGGAATCACGGCCCGGCCGGCCGCGCGTGCCGGCGCATCGAAGTCGGCAAAGCTGGCTTGCGCGCTGGCCTGCTCCGCCGTCACGTCGATGTAGTGGCAGCCGGCACGCAGTGCCGCCTGCGCCACGGGCGCCGCGGTGTCGAGATACGGACCCGCGCAGTTGATGACCACCGCACAGCCGGCGAAGGATTGTTCGAGGCTGACCTCGTCGTCGAGCATCGCCACACGGCGGATGACCGGCGCGGGAAATATCTCATCGAGCCGCACGGCATCGCGCCCGACCGCCACCACCGGCAACCCGCGGCGCTGCGCTTCCTGGACGACAAATCGGCCGGTGTGGCCGGTGGCGCCGTAGACGGCGATGAGCGTGGTTGTGGAATGCATGGGAACCTCCAAGAGGATACAGGCTGTCTGTTCTTCAGATCTTACCTTCCTGGAGCAGCCGGCCGGAGTGGCCAAACCGCGCGCGAGGGGGGTCGCGGCCGGGCCGGTCGCATCGCGCGGCAGGTCGGATGGCACGGTTGTGGCAGCTTGACCGGCCATGCGGGTCGGGCGTTCGGCCGAGACCGTGAAGGCGCACCTCAAGAGCGTCTTCCTGACGAAAGGACACCGTCATGGCGACGACTGAAGACCTTGTGATCGAATTCTTTCTCCGCTACTCCAGAGCCTTCAAGACGCTTGACCCTGATGCGATTCTGCCCTTCTACCACGAGCCCTGTCTCTTCATCTCTCCCCAAGGGATCATTTCCCTGCCGACTCGATCCGAGGTCGCCTCCTTCTTTCGCGACGTCATGAGCAACCTGAGGGCTCAGGACTATCGCACCAGCAATTTCGCTGGGCTCCGCGCCGTATCTTTGAGCCCCAGCCTGGCAGTCATCACAGGGGTCGGAATCTGGCTCCGGACCGACGGCAGTGAGCTGAGACGGTTCGGCCTCACGTACACGCTCTGGGGCACGGGTGATGCCTGGGAAATTGCGGTGGCTGCCGTCCACGACCCGATTCCGCAGCCGGGCACCGACGCGCATACATAGAGCGGCGGCGCGAAGCGTGAAAGGGGATATACTTGAAAGATCTTCCCATCGAGGCCCCCCATGCTCCCTCCCGGCCCTTTTCATCCACCTGCTCCGAGGACACGTTCGACATCCCGTTCCTCCTCGACCGGGAGGATATGGGACCGTACTTCTTGCCCGGCGAGGAGCGGTTCGGCAAGCCGGAGCTGCTGCGGCTCCGGGATCTCAACGGCGACGGCGAAGCCCTCGAGGTCGCGTTTTTTGATGCCGGATCGTCCTCGCTCATGGAAACCACGATCATCGGCTACAGCCCGCACCGCGATCAGCTCGTGAATTACGTCATCCGGCTCCAGAACGAGACGGGGGAGACCTCCGAGTCGACCTGGACCCAGGCTCTGGCAGACGTAGAACCCGAGCGGCCGGGGTATTGGAAGTACAGCGTTGTCCATCCACCGGGCTTCGAGCAAGACTTCGAGATCAGGTACCGGCGCGATCTCGAAATCTTCGAAGGCACGGTGGCCGAGCACGAGTGGACGCCGCCGTAACGCGGCGCCCATCCCGCCGGGCCTTTGAGGGCGAGGCTCAGCGCGTCCGCCGGCCCTCGGCGGGCTCGCCCAGCTTGAGGCTCCTGGCCAGGAACGACGTGATGGAGGAGGCTTCGTCGCGTACCGCGATCGCCACGTGCTGCTCGCCGGGCTCGAGCGTCACCTTGATCTCATAGAGGTAGAACTGCCCCAAGGCAGTCAGCGCGCTCAGGGTGACGCCGGGCTTTTTGACCTTCACCGTGAGGCGGTGCTCGCGGCCGTCGCCGGTGTGCGGCGGATTGAAGCCCAGGGAGTAGAAGGTGGCGAGGTCTTCCTGGATGCGGGCGAGCTCCAGCCGGATGTCGTTGGCCCAGAAGATCGCCGTGCCGCCGCCTGGGCGTCGAGAGCGGCTTGCCCGGCCTCGTAACTGGTATCGCGAGAGCCTTTCTCGCGGCCGCAAATCTCGACGAGCACCTGGAACAGGTCCTCGCCCGGGGTGAGTGGGATGCCGTCGCTGATGTGGAGGAGCACTTTGCGTCCCGGAACACCCGACAGCGAGTTGACCAGCACGGTCAGCGCTCCGATGCCGCTCAGGACCTCGTGGCGGACCGCCGCGGCATAGGACTTGACCGGCTCGGCGACTTCGGGCGGGCATTTCTCCAACGTGGCGAGCTCATCGAAGGCTTGGCTGTCGTCCACCACCTCCTCCTGCTCCTCGGTGTGGCGGGGGGGACGGCGGTGGCCACCCTTCCCGACATCGGTCTTCAGGGGGAGTAAATCGAGGACGTGCTGGAGCGCCAGGCGCCGAGCCCGGTCGAGCTCGTTGCCGCCGCCGGCGAGGTTCTCCACCGCGTCCAGGGCCCGGCCGAGCGCGGCACGGTCGGTACTGAACGGAAGGCGGATGCGGAGACCGTGATCGTAGGTCGCCACCATCACCCGGTCGCCGGCCCTGAGATCGGTGGAGAGGAAGGTGCGCAGTTGGCGCAGCACGAGAGCGCGATGGGCGGGGTGAAGATCGACGTCGTCGACGAAGAGCACCCAGGAGGCCGCGTCCCCCGCCTGGAGCGGCGAGGGAGCGGCGGTCTGCGGCCCTGGCGGACCCATGGGCTTAAGCTCCGCCGCGACCACCGGCAGCCCGACGGCGTCGAAGTTGGAGATCGCCACCGGCCGGCCATCCTCCAGGAGCGTGAAGTCACCGCGCTTGAGGCCGGTGACGGGCCGGCCGTTCCGGTCGACGACCCGGACATCGACGTTGACCGGTGTTGACCTCGATCCGTTCGCTGAGAGCGGTCTGGGGACCGGCCTGGGCCTCGGCCGGGAGAGTGGGCCCGATTGCGGTTGAGATCGGTGCCGATGTACGAGGATCCCTCTTCCTCCGGAAATTCCGGAGGAAGAGGGCGTCGGCTGCGACGCGCCGAAGTAGGAGATGAGCCCAGCGCTGGGAAGAGTGAGGCGGACGGCGGCCCGAGAGAGACGAGATTCGGTCCGGCAGAGACGGGCTCCGGTCCGGATGAGGCGGACGGCCGCAAGCGCGAGGCGGACGGCCGATCAAGTCGGGCGGACGCCCGATCAAGTCAAGCGGACGCCCTATCAAGTCAGACGGACGCCCTATCAAGTCGGGCGGACGCCCCATCAAGTCAGGTGGACGCCCCATCAAGTCAGATGGACGCCCTATCAAGTCAGGCGGACGACCTATCAAGTCAGGTGGACGACCTATCAAGTCAGGCGGACGACCTATCAAATCGGATGGACGCCCTATCAAGTCAGGCGGACGCCCCATCAAGTCAGGCGGACGCCCTATCAAGTCAGATGGACGCCCTATCAAATCGGGCGGACGCCCGATCAGGTCAGGCGGACGCCCCATCAAGTCAGGCGGACGCCCGATCAAGTCAGGCGGACGGCCGCGAGCGTGAGGTGGACGGCCGATTACGCGTGCCGGTCGAGCCTGCGGACACGGACCACCGTGGCTGGCAGGGCGAGGATCTCCGGGTCGCCGGTGATCACGGGTGCCTTCTCCACCCGGCCGGTGGCGACAGCGAAGGCGTCGGCGTAGGAGAGGGGGTGCCTCGCTTTGACTCGCGCTGCTTCAAGAACCAAGGACTCGCGAGCCGGGACGATCTCCACCGGAAGCGCCTTCACCTGGCCGAGGCGTTCCTCGGCCTGGGTGGCATCGGTGAGTTGGATCAGGCGATAGAAGACTTCTCCGAGGTTCACCACGTTCAGCGCGAGATCTCCTCGGCGGGTCATGGATTAGAATCGGCCGATTACCAGGATCGGAGAGCCCTATGAAAGCAGCGTGGCATGTTCATACCTTGGCGGCGGCATTGCTGCTGTCTTCTGTCGCCGCGCAGGCGGCCACCGCACCGGTGCCGCGCGCCGTCGTGACGGACAACGCGCGCGATGCCAAGCATCCGGCCGCCAACCGCCAGGTGCTGATCCCGAGCGGCGGCGTGGGCATGAACGCGCTGTTCTTCCTGGCGGCCGACAGCGGTCCCAAACCGACGCTGCTGCTGCTGCACGGCCTGCCCGGCAACGAACAGAACCTCGACCTGGCGCAGGCGATCCGGCGCGCCGGCTGGAATGTGCTGACGATGCACTATCGCGGCAGTTGGGGTTCGCCCGGCACCTTCAGTATTGCCGGCGCGGTCGAGGATGCCGAAGCGGCGATCGCTTTCCTGCACCAGCCCGAGAACGCCGCGAAGTATGGCATCGATCCGCGCCGCATCCTGGTCGGCGGCCATAGCATGGGCGGCTTCGTGGCGGCGCGCTCTGCGGCGGCGCACCAGGACGTGGCGGGCGTGGTGCTGATCGACGCGTGGAATGTGGGCGCCGACGGCAAGGACCTGCGCGCCCATCCCGAAAGGCGTGCCGCGGCCATCGCGGAGATCGGCGACGATCTGGGCAACAGCCTGGCCGGCACCGACGCGGCGCATCTGGCGGAAGAAGTCGAGCGCCATGCCGAGGACTGGGATCTGCTGGCACTGGCGCCGGATCTGGCCACGAAGCCCGCGCTGGTGATCGGCGCCCAATATGGCGGCGGCGCTTCGAACAAGGCGCTGGCCGACGCGATCCGCGCTCAGGGCAAGGGGAAGGTCAGCAGCCTGACCCTCGACAGCGACCATAGTTTCGCCGACCACCGCATCGCCTTGTCGGCCGCCGTCGTCGATTGGCTGCAGCATCAGGCGGCTCCCGGCGCAGCGGTCAAAAAATAGCGCTTGCTGGCTTGGACACAGGGCATCGGTCAGGCTGTAGTTGGCCGTGCTAAGGTAGGTGAAGCCATGCCTGAGAACGAAGCGTCCGCAGAGCGCGAACAAACGAACGAGAGCCTCCGCGTTGAACGGGAAAAGACCGACCGCGCGCTCGCCGAGAGGCATGCGGCCGAAGAGGATTCCGATTCGGTGGTCCACCACGCACGGGAGATCGCGGACGCCGTTTTGACCGATGCGCGCGCCAAGGCGGATGAGCGGCTGGAAGCTTCGCCACACGTTGGGACGGACGTCACCCTCGCCAAGGAACGAGTGCTGGAAGACGAAGCCCTCCAGGATGAGCGGGCCTCCGCGGATGAGAGTCTCCGCCGCGAACGCGACGAGAATGCCCGCGTCCTGTCGAGGCTGCTGCCGCTGGAAAGAGAAAAGACCGACCGATTCCTGCTGACGGAGCGCGTCCGGTCCGATGTTGCGCTCTCGAACCGGGACAACTTCCTGGGGATCGTCAGCCACGATCTGCGCAATCTACTGGGCGGCATCGTCCTCGATGCGGAGCTGCTCTCGGCGAGAGCTCCCAAAGATGAGGACGGGGCCCAAACCCTCGCGACGACGGCGCGCATTCAACGCTACGCCGCACGCATGAACCGGCTCATCGGAGACCTGATCGACGTCGCCAGCATCGACGCCGGCAAGCTCGCCATAGCGCCGGTACCCGGCGATGCGGCGACGCTGATCGCCGAGGCGGTGGAGACGTTCCAGCCGGCCGCGGCCGCGAAGGGCATCTCCTTGCAGACCGAGATTGTCGGGGGCCCTCTTCTGGCAGAGCTCGACCACGATCGGATGCTTCAGGTACTCGTCAATATTCTTGCGAATGCGATCAAGTTCACCTCCCAGGGCGGCGGCATCCAGGTTCGTGGCGAGTACGCGGGAGACGAGCTTCGTCTCACCATCAGCGACACCGGATTGGGTATACCCGGCAACATGCTGGAAGCCATCTTCGAGCGCTTCTGGCAGGTTGGTGAAAATGACCGGAGAGGCGTGGGCCTCGGCCTCTACATCTCCAGGTGTATCGTCGAAGCTCATGGCGGAAAGATCTGGGCGGAGAGCAAGCTCGGCGAGGGCAGCAGAATCTGCTTGACGCTCCCAGTCCGGCCAGGGCTTCGCGCAGAGGCCGACGAAACCGGACCGGCAACGGTCTGACTCGGGAGCCTTCGCGTCCTGGGCTGGCTTGCCCCCGACGGCGGCCGCCTTGCCGAGCTCGAGTCGCCTGGCCCCCCCTATCGGCGCAATTCCGTGCGGAGCCCACGGTCAGGCTCAATCTTTCCCCGATCAGGCTGAGCCTGACTCCGGTCGAGCAGAGCCTGTCTCGGGCCAGGTGGCGGCATCGGCGCGGCTGCGGGTTGCATCCGCCAGCGGGTGATCACGGCGTCCTGGATGGTGTACATGTGGTCGCCGGCGACGAGAGCGAAGGAAGTTTGCTCGGGTGCATGGAACGAGTAGAGATAGCTGCCGTCACGGTTGCTGTAGACGTCGAGCGCCCGGCTGGGGCTTCCCTGGAAGGCCGGGGCGTCCACCAGGACGTAGATCTCATCTCCGGCGACGCTGACCGTGAGCGCGGCGAACGGCGAGCCCGCGGCGACTTTGCGCGATGCACCGGTCGCCGTGACGATGGTCGGGAGCTTCACGCGATCGATCGTCTGGACCAGGAAGCGTAACGCGCCGTCCAGGGTGTACGAAGCGAGAAGGCCGGTGTGCAGCGCCGCATAGACAAATCCACCGGTGCCGTCGCGCGCCACGTCACCATCGAGCGTCAGCGGATCCTGCGCATCGCCCTCGAGCAGCCGGCCGAATCCTCCCAGCATCTCTCCCTGCTCTGAATAGCGATAGAAAAGGTTGCTGCCGGCGTCTGCCGCAAAGACCACCAGCCGGCCCGCTCCCGGCGCGAGGATGCGGTGCGGGCTGTTCGCGAGGTGCCAGGTCTGCTGCGGCCTCCCTCCGGGCTCCAACTCCACCACGGTGCCGGCGTCGTGATAGCAGATCCACACATTGCCGCCAGAGTCGACGTCGAAGTCCTCGGGATTGCCGCCCCGCACACCCGCGGGCAGGTGGTAAGCAGCCCGCGGCTGTCCGGCGGCGGTGAACCTCCGCACACCGGCATCGGACCAGTCGAGGGCGAGCAGATCGCCGGAGCGGTCCTCCTTCAGGCTGAGCGGCCGCAAGAGCGGCGCCCCCGTGGCGGGGGAAAGAACCAGAGCCTTGGCAAAGGAGCGCTCCTGCCAGCTCCGCGCGGAGCGAGCCTGCGGCCGAGGCCGAGGACCGGAGACGCGCAACGCCGGCTGCATCGAACGGCTGTCATGCTTGAAAGAGCCGGCCACAACGCCCGCCACGATCAGCGTGGCCATCACCAGAAAGAACGTGCTCACATGTCGCATCGTCACACCCTCGATCGGGGTCTGGAGCCGTTGTTATCGGATCGACGTCGAACAGTGGATGAGAACGCCGTTATCGGTACAGGTGCCGCAGGCGAACCTGCCGCCGAAACAGTCCCTGGCAACGCAGCAAGTACCCTGACTGCTGGCGGTGTTGGGCATCGCGGTGAGAGCGGTGACGACCAGCGCCAGCAAAAGCAGGCTGGCCTTCATGACGACGAGGACTTTCTTCATGGAGAGATCTCCTTTCTCAAAAGAGCAGTCCCCCGATCGAGGGTGTGAGGGTGCGGCACGGAGCGGCTGTCGAACCAGACCGACACGGCGAGCGCAAGGAGGACCACGTTCTGCAGCACGTGCAGACGCGTGCTCCGGCCGAGGGTGATGGTGAACCAACAGCCACACACGCTGCCGGGCGAGACATAGAGGTTGACGGCCAGAGCCACGGTAAAGATGGCCAGGAGGACGGCGGCGGAGAGCGCGGCCCTGCGGCGCCAGGGCGAAACCAACAGCCCCACGGCAACCCACAGCTCACAGAAGATGACCGGCAAGGCCAGAAAGCGAGCCACGGCGGTCGGCACCACAGCGTAGCTCGCCAGGGCGTTGACGAAACCGTCGTAGTGGAAAACCTTGTCGATCCCTGCGAAAAGGAAGACCACAGCCAGGAAGACTGCCGAGAGCAGTGCAATCTGTTTCAAAATCACCTCCTGCACCAGCTCGCGGGCGATCACAGGCTGGTCCAGCTTGTATGTCCCCGCGGAGCCGCAACAGGTTCCTCTTCGGCGATTTCCAGGGAAGCGTGAGGCGGACGGCCGAGCCATCTGGGCCTGTCCCTTGCTACGAAACTGCACAGAGGGGCGGTGCTCGTTCCGCCTCCGGAAGGGATCTCTCCATGACCCTGAACACGCCAACCGGCTCCCGGTCAATTCTCGCCAACTCTTGCTTCAGAGGAGCTCCACCCTGGCAAACCGGTCTTCTGTCGTCCGCCTGATCCCCCTTTTGGCTCTGCTCGCCGTCCCCGCTTTCTCCCAGGCCCCCGGCGGTTTCATCGAAAAGGCGGATTCGACCGCCACCCGGACACGCCTGACTGCCGCGCAGATCCAGTCCTTCCTGCACCGGTACGACATCTTCTCCCAGCAGCTCACCCAGGTGTTCGACGCCGCGACGCAGTTCGGCGCCAACCGCTACATCTGGCAGGCCCACTCCTCGGATGACGACCGTGTCCACTCCGCGACGTTGCGCGACAAGAGCACCTACGAGATGCTGGGCTGCCTGGTCTACCGCGAGGACACCGCGCAGTTCTCCTGGTTCCCCAAGGTCGGCGACTTCGACGAATGCCACATCGACAAGAGCGGCCGCTGGCTCGTCTCGCTCGAAAACGTCGACGGGGCCGATGGTGAGGACAGCCGGATCTTCGACCTCCAGACGGGCACCGAGCAGCGGATTCTCGACCGGGACGGCTCCCCCGGGCATCTGGACACCGGCTTCGGCTACATGGTGGGTGCGGACAACTGGAACAGCCAGCCCAATGCGGTCCGGCTCTACAACTTCGGCCAGACGCCGATCGCCGGCCCGGTGGTCTACCACGACAGCGACTGGTCCGCCCTCTCGGCCGACCACATCGCCCACGGCAACGCCAAGCCGGGCGTCCCACCCGGACAGCAGTGGGCGTGCGGCAGCGGCGCGACGCGCCTGAACGTGCCGCGCGGCAACGAGCTGGTCTGTTTCAAGCTCGACACTTCGATGGACACCCTCGTCGTGGCTCCGACCATGATCGACCTCGACGCCTCGGGGGGCGGGGACGACTACGGGAAGTTCCCCAAGGCCAATCTCGATGTGACGGGCCGCTACATGATCTGGACCAGCAATCTGGGGGGCAGCCGGCTGGACGCCTTCCTGGTCGAGGTGCCCTATGAGCTCCTCACCGGCGGCGGATCGACAGGCGGCGGGAGCGTCGTCTGGACGAGCCTGGTCAATGCCACGGCCACCGGCGGATCGCTCCAGAAGGCCGGCGGCTGCGACGGCTGCGACGACGCCGGAGCGGTCTCGCAACAGCAGATCGCGGCGGGCGATGGCGCCGTCAGCTTCACCGGCACCGAGACCAGCACCCTCCGGTACGTCGGCTTGAGCCACGGCAACACGGACACCCACGCCGCCGACATCGACTTCGCGATCCGCATGGGTCAGGGCTATGTCGAGGTGCGGGAGAACAACGTCTACCGCGCCGACACGACTTTCGCCGCCGGCGACCTCTTCAAGGTGGCCGTCCAAGGAGGCGTCGTCAAATACTCCAAGAACGGCGTCGTCTTCTACACCAGCACCGTCGCACCGACCTACCCGCTCCTGGTGGACAGCTCGCTGCTCTCCGCCGGCGCGACGATCACGAACGCGACGATGCAGTAGGAGACCGGGCTCATCCGTTCGGCCGAGATTTCCCGATCCGGGCTCCCTCCCGGCGTCCTGCCGCACCTTAGAGGTTGTCAGCCAGGCTCGACCGGGAAGACACCAATGAGAGAGGCCACGAGAGCAGGGAGGACCGACGATGACCGAGCCATGGAACAGAGAGCCCACGAATGCAGCCATGTTCGCCGGGGAGCCGGCGGACGGCGGCGAAGACCGGTCTCCCCTCTCACCGCTGCAATCGTGGCTTCTCTTCCAGAGCCTGTATCGCCCCGAGCCGGCGGCGTTTGCGGAGCAGATGACCTGCCTGCTGACCGGGGACCTGGACGCCGGGTTGTTCGATCGCGCCTGGCAGTCGGCGGTCGAGTGCCATCCGGCGTTCCGCACCGCCTTCGCCTGGGAGGACGTGGAGGAGCCGGTGCGGATCGTCGGCTCCCGGCTGGCCCCGAAGGCGGTGGTCGATCACCGGGAGGAGGCCGGAGAGACTCCGGACCGGCTGGAGGGCTGGCTGGCGGCGGAACGGCAGCGCGGTTTCAATCTCGCCGCGGCGCCGTTGGTTCGCGCCGTGTTGATCGATGTTTCCCATGCCGCCGAGAGCGCGGAGCGCCGGTTCCGGCTGATCGTGACCGGCCACCTGCTGATGGCCGAGGGCTCGGCCCTGCTGGCGCTGGCCGGCGAGGCGCTGGAGATCCATGCCGCCTTGCGCGAGGGCCGGCCGCCGCGGCTCGCGCCGCCGCGCCGCGGTCCGGGTGAGGGCCACCCGCTCGATCTCGAAGCCGCCGAAGCGTTCTGGCGTGACCGGCTGCGCGGTTTCACGGAGCCTCTGGTGCTGCCGCGGGAGCAGCGCGGGACGGGCGAGGGGATGGGCTGGCGCCAAACGACACTGGCGGAGCCGGCCGGCGCGGCTCTGCGCGCGTTCGCGGCGCGGCATAGCCTGAGCCTCGACACCGTAGCGCAGGGGGCTTGGGCGCTCCTGCTCGGCCGTTGGACGGGCCGGAGCGAAGCGCTGTTCGGCGGTGTCGCCGGCGGCGGCGACACGATCATCCCGGTACGCTGTACCTTGCCGGCAGCGGCGGAGGTGGCCGCCTGGCTGGCCGGCCTGCAGACGCGGCGGGCGGCGGCGAGGGCTTTCGAGCAGGCTCTGCCGCCTCACCTTCAGGCCTGGAGCGATTTGCCGCCCGGCACCGAGCTGTTCGAAATCCTCTACACCTTCCAGAGCTTCGCCACGCTGCCGGGCGCCAGCGGGCTCGCGGTCAGCGAGCCGCGCGTGCTGCCGCGCGGCGGCTCGCCCCTGGCCCCCTTGTCGCTGGGGGTCACGGCACCGCCGGAGGGCGAGATCGTGCTCCAGCTCGCCTACGACCGCGGACGGCTCGCGCCGCGGACGGCGGCGTGGCTGCTGGCGCAGATGGAACGGCTGCTCGGCGAGTTGGCCGCGGGCGACGGGCGGACGCTGGGCGAGATCTCGCTCCTCTCCGCTGCCGAGAGCCGGCCGGCCGCCGCGGGCAACCTCGTGCACGAGCTTTTCGCCGCCTGGGCGCAACGCGCTCCGGCACGGCCGGCGGTGACCTGCGAGGGAGAAACACTGACCTACGGCGACCTCGACCGGCGGGCGGACCGCCTGGCGGCGCGCCTGGTCGAGCTGGGCGCGGGACCCGACGTGCTGGTCGCGGTCTGCCTGCCGCGGTCGCTGGAGCTGGTGGTGGCGCTGCTCGCCGTGCTCAAGGCCGGCGCCGCGTACGTGCCGCTCGATCCCGGCTACCCGCCGGAGCATCTGGCGTGGGTGCTCGCCGATGCGGGCGCGCGGTTGCTGGTCGCCGACGCCGATCTCGCCCTTACGCTGCCGGTTTCGACGCGTCTGGTGCCTCCTCTTCTTGAAGTATGGGAGGGGCTTGCCCCCTCCCCTACTTTGAAGTTCGTGGCGAATCCCGCCAGCCTCGCCTACGTCATCTACACCTCGGGCTCGACCGGCCGCCCGAAGGGTGTCGGGGTGACCCACGCCAACGCCGCCCGGCTGCTCAGCGCCGCGGCGCCGCGCTTCGATTTCGGGCCGGACGACACGTGGACGCTGTTCCACTCCTCCGCCTTCGATTTCTCGGTGTGGGAGATGTTGGGGGCGCTCGCCTTCGGCGGCCGTCTGGTGGTGGTGCCGTTCGCGGTCAGCCGCTCGCCCGAGGCGTTCGCGGCGCTGCTCAGGGAAGAGCGGGTGACGGTGCTCAACCAGACGCCGTCCGCCTTCGCCCAGCTCAACGCGTATCTCGCCGGGGAGACTCTGTGCTCCCTGCGCTGGGTGATCTTCGGCGGCGAAGCGCTCGAGCCGGCGCTGGTGCGCGGCTGGCTGGAGGTGCCCGGCTCCGCGGCGCGCCTGGTCAACATGTATGGCATCACCGAGACCACGGTCCACGTCACCTGGCATGAGCTGGTCGCCTCGGATCTCGATCGGGTGGCGGGGAGTCCGATCGGCCGGCCGCTGGCGGACCTGACCATCGATCTGCTCGACCGCGACGGCCGGCCGGTGGCGGCAGACGCCGAGGGCGAGATGTACGTCGGCGGCGCCGGGTTGGCGCGCGGCTACCTGGGACGGCCGGAACTGACCGCTGAACGCTTCGTGCCCGACCCGTGGAGCGGCTTGCGCGGCACGCCCGGCGCGCGGCTCTACAAGAGCGGCGACCTGGCGCGGCGGCGGGCCGGCGGCGAGCTCGATGGTGGCCTCTACTACGCAGGGCGCGCCGACCGCCAGGTGAAGGTGCGCGGCTTCCGCATCGAGCCGGGCGAGATCGAGGCGGCGTTGCTCGCCGCGCCGGAGGTCGCCGAGGCGGCGGTGGTGGTGCGCGAGCCGGCGCCGGGCGATCGCCGGCTGGCGGCTTTCGTGGTGGCCAAGGGGCGGCAGCCGGCGCCGGCGGGTCTCGCGGCGGGTCTCGCGGCACACTTGCGCGCCGGCCTGCGCGGCCGGCTGCCCGAGCACATGGTGCCTGCCACCGTGACGCTGCTGGCGGCCTTGCCGTTGACCGCCAACGGCAAGACCGACCGCCGGGCGCTGGCGGCGCTGGATCCGGAGACCGCGCCGGACGCTCTGCCGGCGGCGGCGAACGGTGACGGCTTCGTGCCGCCGCGCACCGCGGCGGAAGAGCGAATGGCGGACATCTGGCGGCAGGTGCTGGGGGTCGGCCGCGTCGGCGCGCTGGACGATTTCTTCGCCCTCGGCGGCGATTCGATCCTCAGCCTGCAAGTGGTATCGCGGGCGGCCCGCGCCGGCTGGCTGATCTCGCCGCGCGATCTGTTCGACAACCCGACCGTCGCGGGCCTCACCGCGGTGGCCATGGCGTCTGCCATGGCGCCGCCGCCACCTCTCGTCCGCACGCCGCGCGACCAGCCGCCGCCGCTCTCCTTCGCGCAGGAGCGCCTGTGGTTCCTGGATCGCCTGGAGCCCGGCCGGACGGCCTACAACATCCTGCTCGCGCTGCGGGTGCGGGGAGCGCTCGCTGCGCCGGCGTGCGCCGCGGCACTGGCCGCCGTGGTCCGCCGCCACGAGGCGCTGCGCACCACCTTCGTGGAGGCGGAGGATGGCAGACCGGTCCAGAAGATCGCGCCGCCCGCGGACAGCACGACGCCGCTCACGCTCGTCGAGCTGTCCGCGCTGCCGTCCGGCCACGCTGAGCCCGAGGCCCTGCGCCTCGGCGCCGCCGTCGTGGCACAGCCGTTCGATCTCGCCCGCGGGCCTCTGCTGCGGGCAGCCCTGGTGCGGCCCGGCGACGGGGAGAGCGGGCAGGTCCTCCTGCTCGCTCTCCATCACATCGTCGCCGACGGCTGGTCGCTCGCCCTCCTGGTGCGCGAGATCGCGGAGCTTCTGGCGGATCGGACCGCGCGGACCGAGCCGCTCCTCCAGTACGCCGACTTCGCCGTGTGGCAGCGGCAGTGGCTGGGCGACCGGATCGCGTTGGAGCTCGATCACTGGCGCACCCTGCTGGCCGACGTGCCGCTGCGCCTCGAGTTGCCCGCCGACCGGCCGCGCCGGGCCGCCGGAGAGGACCCCGCCGGCCGCTACGACGCCGCGCTGCCGGCGGCGCTGCAGGCGCGCCTCGGCGCGCTGGCCCGGCGCACCGGCGTGACGCCGTTCATGGTCCAGCTCGCCGCCTTCCAGGTGCTCCTCCACCGGCTCACCGGCCAGGACCGGCTGGTGATCGGCATTCCGGTGGCGAACCGGCTGCAACCGGAGGTCGAAAGGATCGTCGGGCTGTTCGTCAACACCCTGCCGCTGCCGGCCGACCTGCGCGGCGATCCGCCGCTGCCGGAGCTGCTGGCGCGGGTGCGCGAGGTCACGCTCGGCGCCTTCGCCCATTCCCAGCTCCCGTTCGAGCAGTTGGTCGAGGCCCTGCAGCCGGAGCGCAGCCTGGAGCATGCGCCGGTGGTGCAGGTGATGCTGGTGTTGCAGAACGCCACCCGGCCGGCCTTCGCCGCCGGCGATGCCTCAGGCACCGGGCCGATCGAGGTGCCCGGCCTGCGCTTCGAGCCGCTGGCGGTGACGGCGGCGGCGGCCAAGCTCGACCTCATCCTGGATCTCACCGAAACCTCGGACGGCCTGGCCGCGACCTGGGACTACCGCTCGCGGCGGTTCGCGCCGACGACCATCGCGCGCTGGGCTCGCGGCTATGCCAATCTGCTCGGCGCGATGACAGCGATGACAGAAGAATCGGCGCCGCGCGTCTCCGCGCTGGAGCTGCTGGCGCCCGGGGAGCGCCACCAGATGCTCGTCGAGTGGGGCGGCACGGCAACCGAGTATCCGCGCGAGCAGGGCCTCTCCGAGCTGTTCGCGGCGCGCGCCGCGGCGGACCCCGGAGCGGTGGCGCTGGTCACGGCGATGTCTGAGACGGTCGAGACCGCCGAGGAGACGGTCACCTACGGCGAGCTCGCCGCGCGCGCCGGGAAGCTGGCGGCGCGCCTCCTCTCTCTCGGCGTGGCGCCGGACAGCCTGGTGGCGATCTGCTTCGAGCGCTCCCCGGCGCTGATCGAGGCGATCCTGGGGGTGCTCCAGGCGGGCGGTGCCTACGTGCCGCTCGATCCGGCGCAGCCGCCGCAGCGCCTGGCCGCCATGCTCGACGACCTGGCCCTGGCGGATGCGGGCCGGCCGCGGCTGCTGGTGACCTCGTCCCGCCATGCCGGGCTGTTCGCCGGTTTCGCCGCGGCCGGGGGCCACCTGGTGTTCTCCGACCAGGTGCTCGCCGACCAGGTGCTCGCCGAGACGGCGCACGGCGCGGCACCGGCGCCGCGGGTGACCGGTGGCGGCGACCGCCTCGCCTATGTGATGTTCACCTCCGGCTCGACCGGACGCCCGAAAGGTGTCGCGGTGACCCAGCGCGGCGTCGTCCGCCTGGTGTGCGGCAACGACCACGCCCGTTTCGGCCCCGGGGAGACCTGGCTGCACCTGGCGCCGGCCGCCTTCGACGCTTCGACGCTGGAGATCTGGGGTGCGCTGCTGCACGGCGCGCGGCTGGTGGTGATGCCTCCCGGCATGCCGACCCTGGGGGCGCTGGCGGCCGCCCTGGCGCGCCACCGGGTGACCCGCCTCTTCCTCACCGCAGGCCTTTTCCACCAGATGATCGAGGAGGACCTGGACGCCCTGGCGACGGTCGGCCTGATCATCTCCGGCGGCGAGGCGCTCTCGCCGCCGCACGTGCTGCGCGCCGCCCGCGCCCTGCCGGAGACGCGGCTGATCAACGCCTACGGTCCCACCGAAGGCACCGCCTACTGCACCTGCTGGCCCGTCCGGGCGGCGGAGATCGCGGGCTCGGTGCCGATCGGCAGGCCGCTTCCCAACAACCGGATTCTGCTCCTCGACTCCGCCGGCCGGCCGGCGGCCCTCGGCGCGGCGGGCGAGGTGCTGATCGGCGGCGACGGCTTGGCGCGCGGCTATCTGGGGCGGAGCGATCTCACCGCCGAGCGCTTCCGGCCCGATCCCCTGGCGGCCGAGCCCGGCGACCGTGTCTACCACACCGGCGACCTGGCGCGCTTCCTGCCCGACGGCCGCCTCGACTTCCTGGGGCGCCGCGACCGCCAGGTCAAGATCCGCGGCTTCCGCGTCGAGCCGGCGGAGATCGAGGCCGCGCTGCTCGCGCTGCCCGGGGTCGGCGAGGCCGCGGTGATCACCGACCATGGCGACCGAGAGGGTGGCGGCGAGCTGCGCCTGCTCGGCTTCGTGGCTGGCTCTGCCGGTGGCGAAGCCCCAGACCCCGTTGAGCTGCGCGCCGAGCTCCGCCGCCGTCTGCCCGAGGCGTTCGTGCCCGCGGTCCTCACGGTGTTGCCGGCCCTGCCGCTCACCGCCAACGGCAAGGTCGACCGCGAGGCCCTGGCGCACATCGGTGTCCTCCGGGAGCGCCGGGAGCGCGGGGAGGAGGCGCCGGCGGGAGACATTCAGGCGCCGCGCGATCCGCTCGAAGAGCTGGTGGCCGGCATCTGGTGCGACGTCCTCGGCGTCGAACGGGTGGGCATCGACGAGGACTTCTTCGACCTCGGCGGCCATTCGCTGCGCGCCACCCAGGTGATCTCGCGCCTGCGCCAGGCCTCCGGCGTCGATCTGCCGCTGCGCCTGCTGTTCGAGGCGCCCACCGTCGCCGGCCTGGCGCTGCGCCTGCGCGCCGCCCTGACCCCGGGCGACGGCGAAACCGGCGCCAGCAATGAGGGCGACACCGAATTCGAGGCCTGGGCCGCCATTCCCCGCCGTCCGGCGGACGCCGCGGCTGGCGCAGAAAGCGCGCCGCCGCTCTCCTTCGCGCAGGAGCGCCTCTGGTTCCTCGATCAACTGACCCCCGGGAGCTTCGTGCACAACGTCCCGGGCGTGCTGATCCTCTCCGGCCCTCTCGACGTCGCGGCGCTCGCCGCCGCCTTCGCCGCGGTGGTGCGCCGGCACGAGGCCCTGCGCACCGTCTTCGACGCGCCGGCCGGCGAGCCGGTGCAGGTGGTGCTGCCGCCGTTCGCCCCGCCGCTGCCGGTGGTCGACCTCACCGCCCTCGCGGAGGAAGCGCGCGCCGCCACGGCGGAGCGGCTGCGGCGGGCCGAGATGACGCGCGGATTCGACCTCACCCGCGGCCCACTGCTCCGCGCCTGCCTGCTGCGGCTCACGGCAGGGAACGCGACCGGGACGCCACCGCGCCACCTGCTGCTCCTCAACTTCCACCACATCGCGTTCGACGGCTGGTCGACCGGCGTCTTGACCCGTGAGCTGTCGGCGCTCTACGACGCCGCGCTCGCGCGCAGCGCCGATCCGCTGCCGGAGCTGCCGATCCAGTACGCGGATTTCGCCTGCTGGCAGCGCACCCGGTTGACCGGCGCCACCCTGGAGCGCATTGCCGGCTACTGGCGGCAGCGCCTGACCGGCGTGCCGCCGCTGCGCCTGCCGTTCGACCGGCCGCGTCCGCCGTTGCAGACGTTCGACGGCGGCTCGCGCGCGCTCGCTCTCTCGCCGCAGGTCGCCGCGGGGGTGCGGAGCCTGGCGCGGCGCCAGGCGGTGACGCCGTTCATGGTCGGCCTCGCCGCCTTCGCCGTCCTCCTCCACCGCGCCAGCGGGCAGGACGACTTCGCGGTCGGCACCTGGGTCGCCAACCGCACCCGTCCGGAGCTCGAAGGGTTGATCGGCTTCTTCATCAACAACCTCGCCCTGCGGCTCGACTTCTCCGGCGCGCCCACCTTCGACCGCCTGCTGGCCCGGGTGCGGGAAGTGGCGCTCGGCGCCTACGCCCATCAGGACCTGCCGTTCGAGAAGCTGGTCGAGGACCTGAAGCTGCCGCGCGATCTGAGCCTGCCGCCGGTGTTCCAGGTGGTCGCCGTGCAGCAGCCCACGGCCGGCCGGATGGACCTCTCCGGGCTGCGCCTCGACCTGCCCGCCGTCTCCAGCAACCGCGCCAACGTGGACCTCACCCTCGACCTGGGCGATCCGGCCGGCGAGCGCTACACCGGCGACCTGGTCTACAACCGGGACCTGTTCGACGCCGCCACCATGGCCCGCTTCGGCCACGCCTTCGAGCGCCTGCTCGCCGCGGCCCTGGCGGCGTCCTTGGCGACGGGGGAGGAGGCGCCGCCGGTCGACGAGCTGCCGCTCCTCGCCGCCGCCGAGGCCTGGCAGATCCGCGGCGAGTGGAGCCGCGGCCTCCCCCGGCCGGCGGCCGAGCGCATCGCGGGCGTCCGCTTCGTCCATCAGCTCATCGAGCGCCACGCGGCGCTCAAGCCGGCGGCGGAGGCGGTGGTCTGGCCAGACATTGAGAGCCCGGAACGGTTGACCTACGGCGAGCTCAACGCCCGCGCCAACCGCCTCGCCCGCCTGCTGCGCCGGCACGGCGCCGGCCCGGAGGCGCGGGTCGCCCTCTGGCTGCCGCGCTCGGCCGACCTCGTGGTCTCCGCCCTCGCCGTGCTCAAAGCGGGCGGCTGCTACGTGGCGCTCGACGCCACCTACAGCGGCGAACGGCTGGCCTTCATGGCGGCCGACGCCCAGGCACGGGTGGTGGTGACGCGCGGCGAAGTTGCTGTCGCGGGTGGCACCGTGCTCCGCCTGGACGATCCGGCAGTCGTGGATGCCCTGGCCGCGGAGAGCGACGCCGATCTCTCTCCAGAGGAGACCGGGCTCGTTCCGGAAAACCTTGCTTATGTCATCTACACCTCGGGCTCGACCGGCCGGCCCAAGGGGACGATGATCGAGCACCGCGGCCTGCTCAACGCGTATTACGCCTACGAGCAGGCGTATCGGCTGAACGGCGTCACCGCTCATCTCCAGATGGCGAGCTTCTCCTTCGACGTCTTCACCGGCGACTTCATCCGCGCCCTGGGCTCCGGCGCCCGCCTGGTGCTCTGCCCGCGCGAGGTGCTGCTCGATCCGGAGCGCCTCTATGGGCTGATGTGCGAAGAGCGGGTCGACGGCGCCGAATTCGTGCCGGCGGTCGTCCGCGCGCTGGTCGATCATCTGGAAAACGCCGACGGAAACCTGGGCTTCATGCGCCTGCTGGTGGTCAGCTCCGACGCCTGGTATGCCGGCGAGGTGGCGGCGCTGGCGCGGCTGTGCGGTCCGCACACCCGGCTGATCGACTCCTACGGCGTCACCGAGGCGACCATCGACACCACCTTCCTGCCGCTCGCCGCGGGTGACGGCACGCCCTGTCTGCCGGTGCCTGCCGCCGCCGCGGTGGTGCCGATCGGCCGGCCGCTCGCCGGCAATGAGGCCTGGGTGCTGGGGGGCGTCGACCTGCTGCCGCCGCGCATGCCGGGCGAGCTGTGCATCGGCGGCGACGGCGTCGCGCGCGGCTATCTCGGCCGGCCGGAGCTGACGGCGGAGAAATTCACCCCGCACCCCTTCGCCAGCGTGCTCGGCGCGCGCCTCTACCGCGCCGGCGACTTGGCGCGCTGGCTGCTCGACGGCAGCGTCGAGTTCCTCGGCCGGGTCGACAGCCAGATCAAGGTGCGCGGCTTCCGCATCGAGCCCGGCGAGATCGAGGCGGCGCTCGGCGCGCATCCGCAGGTGAGCCAGGCGGTGGTGCTGGCGCTCGCCGCCGAGGGGAGCGCCGCGGGCGTCGCCGCCAGTCACCTGGTCGCCTACGTGGTGCCGGCGGCGGACAGCCAGGTCGATGAGGCGGAGCTGCGCGGATTCCTGAAGCAGCGGCTTCCCGACTACATGGTGCCGGCCGTCTTCGTGCCGCTCGCCGCGCTGCCGTTGACCCCCAACGGCAAGGTCGACCGCCGCGCCCTGCCGATCCCCGACTGGAGCCGTTCGGCTTCTGTGTCGGCGGCCGGCTCCCGCCACCAGCCGCCGCGCACCGCCGCCGAGGAGATGCTGGCCGCGATCTGGCGCCAGGTGCTGCGGATCGAGACGGTCGGCGCGTTCGACGACTTCTTCGCCGTCGGCGGCCACTCGCTGCTCGCCACCCAGGTGGTGGCGCGGGTGCGCGCCGCGGTCGGCGTCGAGCTGCCGCTGCGCGCCCTGTTCGAGACGCCGACCCTGGCCGAGCTGGCGCAGGTGATCGAGGAACAGCTCATCCTGCAGATGGACACCCTGCCCGATGACGAAATCGAGAGCCTGCCATGAGCCCGGGCGTGCCGGACGACCAGGATCTCGCCGCGCGCCTGGAAGCCCGCGAGGCGCAGCTCCAGCGGATGCGCAGCGGTCTCTCCGAGGGGAAGCGGGCGGCGCTCGAACGCCGGCTGCGCGGTGCCGCTTCAGGAACGGCAGGAGAGCAGACCGCGCAGCCGGCCGTCCCCAGCATCCCGCGCCGGCCTGCCCGCACCGCCGCCGGTGACGCAGACGCCGCGGACATCGAGCCCACCTCCTTCGCCCAGGAGCGCCTCTGGTTCCTCGCCCAGCTCGATCCGGACAGCCTGGCCTACAGCCTGCCGGCGGCGGTCCGCCTCGACGGCGCGCTCGACCTGCCGGCGCTGCGCCATGCGTTGGCCGCCGTGGTACGCCGCCACGAGAGCCTGCGCACCACCTTCGCCAACCGCGGCGGCCAGCCGGTGCAGCGGATCGCGCCGCCCGGCGTGACGGAGTTGCCGGTGGTCGACCTGGGCGGGATCGAGCCCCGGGACGCCGAGGCGCGGCGGCTCACGCGGGAGGCCGCGCAACGGCCGTTCGACCTCGCCGCCGGCCCGCTGTTCGCGCCGTTGCTGCTGCGCGAGTCAGCGACGCGGGCGACGCTCGTCCTCACCGTCCACCACATCGTCACCGACGCCTGGTCGATGGGCGTGCTGGTGCGCGAGCTGGCAGCGGTCTATGGAGGGTCTACTGCCGGCACGCCGGCGGTGCTGCCCGAACTGCCGATCCAGTACGCCGACTACGCCCGCTGGCAGCGCGGCTGGCTGACCGGCGCGGTGCTGGAGGAGGAGCTCGCTTACTGGCGCGAGCGGTTGGCGGGGCTGTCGCCGGTGCTCGAGCTGCCGGCGGACCGTCCGCGGCCGGCGATGGCGAGCGGGCGCGGCGGGCGCCGGGCGTGGCATGCCAGCGCCGGGGTGACGGCGCGCCTGCGCTCGCTGACCCAGGAGGGCGGCGCCACCCTCTTCATGCTGCTGCTGGCGGTCTTCGAAGCGCTGCTGGGCCGCCTCGCGGGAGAGAACGACGTGGCGGTCGGCGTGCCGGTCGCCGGGCGCACGCGGGTGGAGACGGAGGGCCTGATCGGATTTTTCGTCAACACCCTGGTGCTGCGCCTCGATCTCAGCGGAGCGCCCGACCTGCGTACCCTGCTGGCCCGCTCGCGCGAGGCCACGCTCGGCGCCTTCGCCCACCAGGAGATCCCTTTCGAACGGCTGGTCACCGAGCTGCGGCCGGAGCGCGCCGCGGCGCGCAATCCCCTGTTCCAGATCGGTTTCGTGCTGCAAAACGCTCCGGCCGAGCCGTTGCGGCTGCCGGGCCTCACCCTGGCGTCGGCGCCCGCCGCCACCGGCGGCGCGCTGTTCGACCTGACGCTCGAAGCGGTCGAGGTGCCGGACGGTCTCACCGGCTACCTGGAGTACAGCCACGATCTCTTCGACGGCACCACCGCCAGCCGCCTGGCGCGCTGCTTCATGACCTTTCTCGCCGCCGCCGCGGCGGATCCGGAGCGGCGTTTCGACGACCTGCCGTGGCTCGCCGAAGTGGAGCGCCATCAGGTGCTCCACGAATGGAACGGCGGCCGGTCGCCCTATCCGCGCTCCGCCACCATCCACGGCCTGTTCCTGGAGTGGGCGCGGCGCAAACCGGATGCGATCGCGCTCACCGCGGCCGGCAGCACCGACGAAGATCTGAGCTACGCCGCGCTCGCCGCCCACGCCGGCCGCCTGGCGCGCCGCCTGCGCGCCTGGGGCGTCGAGCCGGAGACCCCGGTGGCCCTCTGCCTCGGACGGTCGCCGCGCCTGATCATCGCGCTCCTGGCGATCCTCGAAGCCGGCGGCGCCTACCTGCCGCTCGATCCGGCCTACCCGCGCGAGCGCCTGGCCCTGATGCTCGGCGACCTGCGCCGGGACCGCGGCGGCAGGGCGCCGCTGCTGCTCACCGAAGAGCGCTTCGCCGGCCTGTTCACCTGGTTCGCCGAAGCCGGCGGCCGGCTGGTCCGTCTCGACCGGTCTCCGGAAGACGAGCCGGAGGACGAGAAGCCGGTCCCGCCGCTCGATCCGGAAATCGATCCGGAGGTCGATCCGGAGAATCTGGCCTACATCTTCTATACCTCCGGCTCGACCGGCCGGCCGAAGGGGGTGGCGGTCCACCACCGCGGGGTGATCCGCCTGGTCCGCGACACCGTCTACGCGCGCTTCGCGCCCGACGAGGTCTTCCTGCACCTGTCGACCATCTCGTTCGACATCTCGACGTTCGAGATCTGGGGGGCCCTGCTCAACGGCGGCCGCCTCGTGCTGATGCCGCCCGAGACGCCGACCCTGGAGGTCCTGGCGGCGGTGCTCGCACGGCAGCGCGTGAGCACGTTCCTGATCACGCCCGCGCTGCTCCACCAGATGATCGACGACAATCTCGCGGGCCTCTCCACGCTGCGGCAACTGGTGGCGGGCGGCGACGTGCTGTCGCCGCCGCACATCCGCCGCCTGCTCGCGGCATACCCCGGCATCCGCGTGGTCAACGGCTACGGCCCCACCGAGAACACCGTCTTGACCACCGGCGGACCGTTGCCGGTCGGCGTCGGCGCGGCGGCGCTTCCTCCCGGAGCCGGGGTGCCGATCGGGAGGCCGATCAACAACACCGATGCATTCGTGGTCTGCGGCGAAGACCGCACCGAGCCGTTCGCGCCATTGGCGCCGATCGGCGTGACCGGCGAGCTGATCACCGGCGGCGACGGCCTGGCGCGCGGCTACTGGCAGCGCCCGGAGCTGACCGCCGAGCGCTTCCGGCCGCACCCCTTCGCGGAGCGCCCCGGAGAGCGCGTCTACCACACCGGCGACCGCGTCCGCGCGCTGGCCGACGGCCGCCTCGACTTCCTCGGCCGGCTGGACCGCCAGGTCAAGGTGCGCGGCTTCCGCATCGAGCCCGCCGAGGTCGAGGCCGCGCTCGCCGGCCATCCGGAGATCCGCGAAGCAGTGGTGGTGGCGGCTCCGGAGCCCGGAGCCGGCGGCGGCAAGCGGCTGATCGCCTATCTGGTGCCGCGCGAGCCGGCGGCGCGGCTTCCGGCCGGTCTCCGCGCCTGGCTGCGCCAGCGGTTGCCTGAGCACATGGTGCCGCAGAGCTTCGTGGCGCTGGCGGAGCTGCCGGTGACCGCGCACGGCAAGATCGACCGCGCGGCGCTGCCGTCGCCGGAGAGTCTGGACGCGGGAAGCGAGGCCGACGCGGAGGCGCCGCGTAGCCAGGAGGAGGAGCTGCTGGCCGGCATCTGGGCCGAGGTGCTCGGGCGCGAGCGGATCGGCCTGCGTGACGACTTCTTCGATCTCGGCGGCCACTCGCTGCTCGCCACCCGCGTGGTGTCGCGCATCCGCGAGGTGTTCGGGATCGAGCTGCCGCTACGCCGGCTGTTCGAGGCGCCGACCGTGGCGGCCCTGGCGGCCGAGTTGGCGGCGGCACGGCGGCAGGCGGAAGGCGGGCACGCCGCGGCCCCGCCGGCACCGCCAATTCCGGGAGCGCGCGACCGCGAGCTACCTTTGTCGTTCGCCCAGGAGCGCCTCTGGTTCCTCGATCAACTGGAGCCCGGCGGCACGGCCTACAACCTCGCGCTGCCGGTGGCGCTGCACGGCCAGTTGCTCCCCGCGGCGCTCGCCGCCGCGGTCGCCGCGGTCGAAAGCCGCCACGAGACGCTGCGCACCCGCTTTCCGGAGCGCGGCGGCCAGGCCCATCAGGAGATCGCGCCGGCCGGCGACGCGGCGGCTCTGCCGCTGGTCGATCTGGCGGTCCTGCCGGAGCCGCTGCGCGAGAGCGAGCGCGGCCGTCTGGTGGCAGCCCTCGCGGCGCACCGCTTCGACCTGGCGCGCGGGCCGCTGGTGCGCTGGACCCTGCTGCGCGTCGATCCGGAAAACCACGTCTTCATCATCGCGCAGCACCACATCATCACCGACGGCTGGTCGCTCGGCGTCTTGGTGCGCGAGTTGGCGAGCCTCTACACCGCCTTCGCGGCCGGAGATTCGTCCCCGCTGCCGCCCCCGCCGCTGCAATACGCCGACTACGCGGTCTGGCAGCACGAGCTGCTGGCGGCCGGCGGCTTCGCGCCGCAGCTCGCCTACTGGCGGGAGCGGCTGGGCGGCGAGCTGCCCGCGCTGGAGCTGCCCACGGACCATCTCCGGACACCGGGAGCGAGCCGCCGCGGCGGCGGTGCCACGCTGGAGCTGCCGCCGGCGCCGGCCGCCCGTGTCACCGCGGCTTCGCGGCGCGCCGGAGCGACGCCGTTCATGACCTTCGTCGCCGCCTGGAAGGCGCTGCTGCACCGCCTGAGCGGCCAGGACGACCTGCTGGCCGGCGTGCCGATCGCCGGCCGCAATCGCGGCGAGATCGAGAGCACGCTCGGTTTTTTCATCAACACCGTGGTCTTGCGCACCCACCTCGGCGGCAATCCGCCGTTCGCGGCGCTGCTCGCCCAGGTCCGCGAAACCGCGCTGGGCGCCTACGCCAACCAGGATCTGCCGTTCGAGCATCTGGTCGCCGCGCTGCAACCGGAGCGCGATCTCGACCGCACGCCGCTGTTCCAGGTGTTCTTCAACCATCTCAACCTCGCCGCCAACCCCATCTCCCTGCCGGGCCTGACGCTCGCGCCGGTCGTCTCGCAGCCGCCGTCCTCCAAGTTCGATCTCACCGTCTACGTCTCCGAGGGCGCGGGCGGCTTCCGTTTCGACGTGCTCTACGACGCCGGCCTGTTCGACGCCGTCCGCATCGAGGAGATGCTGGCGCAGCTCGAACAGCTCCTCACCGCCGTGCTCGCCGAGCCGGATCTCGCCGTCGGAATCGACGACGTCTCGCTGATCACCCCGCGAGCCACGGCGCTGCTGCCCGATCCGGCGCAGGCGCTGGCCGGCGGCTGGCTGGGGGGGATGGCTGGAGACGGCGGAGACGGAGCACCGATCCATGAGCTGTTCGCCCGCCAGGCGCGGATCTCTCCCGCGCATCCGGCGGTGGTGGATGCGGACGGCGTCTGGACCTACGGCGCGCTGGACGCCGCCGCCAATCGTCTCGCTCACCGCTTGGTCGCGGAAGGTTTGGGACCGGGAGATGTCGTCGCGATCGCCGCCGAACGCCGCGCCGCGCTCGCCTGGGCGGTGCTCGGCGTTCTCAAGGCGGGCTGCGCGTTCCTGCTGCTCGATCCCGAGTATCCGGCAGCCCGGCGGGCCGCGATGGTGCGCCTCGGCGGCGCCCGGACCGTCGTGCCGTTGGACGCCTCCGCGGATGCCCACGATCCCAATAATCCCAACGATCCGGGCACGCCGCGGGTCTCGGTGGGACCTGACGATCCGGCCTACGTGGCCTTCACCTCCGGCTCGACCGGCGAGCCCAAGGCGATCCTCGGCACCCACGCGCCGCTCACCCACTTCGCCGCCTGGCACGCCGCCACCTTCGGGCTCACCCGGGACGATCGCTTCAGCCTGCTCTCCGGACTCAGCCACGATCCGCTGCTGCGCGATCTGCTGGTGCCGCTCGCCCTCGGCGCCACGGTCTGCGCGCCGCCGCCGGAAAGTCTCGGCGTTCCGGAGAAGCTGCTCGGCTGGATGACGGCGGAGCGGGTGACGGTGGCGCATCTGACGCCGTCATATGGCCAGCTCCTGGCCCCTCACCCCCTGACCCCCTCTCCCATCCCCCTCCCTCCTCCCGGGAGAGGGGGAAATCGAGCTCTTAAAAATCTCCGTTTCGTCTTCCTCGGCGGCGACCGGCTGACCGCGGCCGACGTGGCGCGGCTGCGCGGGCTGGCTCCCGAGGCGAGGGTGGTGAGCTTCTATGGCGCGACAGAGACCCCGCAGGCGATGGGCTGGTTCGAGGTTCATGAAGAAACAGGCGTGGTGCCGCTCGGCCGCGGGATCGACAGCGTTCAGCTCCTGGTGTGCACTCCGCGCAACGGCTGGGCGGGGATCGGCGAGCTCGGTGAGGTCGTCGTCCGCACGCCGTTCCTGACTCGCGGCTATCTGGGCGACGCGGCGCTGACCGGCGAGCGCTTCCTGCCGGACGCGACGGCCAACAGCCGGATCTACCGCACCGGCGACCTCGGGCGCTACCGGCCGGACGGTTGCGTCGAGCCGGCCGGCCGCGCCGACCGCCAGATCAAGCTCCGCGGCTTCCGTGTCGAGCCGGCGGAGATCGAGACCACGCTCGCCGCGGAGCCGGGGGTTGCCGAGGCGGCGGTGGTCTTCTGCGAAGGAGAGCTGGTCGCCTTCGTGGTGCCGCGCGGACCTGCGCTCCCCGATCTGCGCCGCAGCCTCGCCCTCCGCCTGCCGTCCTATCTGGTCCCCGCATCGATCGTGACGCTCGACCGGCTGCCGCTGACACCCAACCGTAAGATCGATCGCCACGCCCTGCTGCGCCGGGTGCCCGAGGCGTCCGATCGGACCGCCAACGGATACATCGCGCCGCGCGATCCGATCGAGGAGATGATCGCCGGCATCTGGGCCGAGGTGCTCGGCCCGCGCCGCACCGGCGGCCGGGTGGGCGTGCACGACAGCTTCTTCGCGCTCGGCGGCCATTCGCTGCTCGCGACGCAGGTGCTCTCCCGCCTGCGCCAGGCGTTCGCGGTGGAGATGCCGCTGCGCAGCCTGTTCGAAACCCCGACCGTGGCCGGTCTCGCCGCCGCAGTGCGCGCCCTGCGGACAGCCGGCGCGCCGGGCATCGCCGAGCCACCCCTGGTGCCCATCTCGCGAAGCGAGCCCCTGCCGCTCTCCTTCGCCCAGGAGAGCCTGTGGGTGTTCGAGCAGCTTGCGCCGGGGACCGCCACCTACAACATGCCGGTGGCGCTGCGCCTGCTCGGACCGGCACGGCCGGACGTTCTGGCCGCCGGTTTGGAAGAGATCACGCGGCGCCAGGAGAGCCTGCGCACCACGTTCGTCTCCTCCGGAGCGGGCCCGGTGCAGGTGATCGCGCCGTCTCCCCTCGCCGCACCGCTGCTGCCGCTGATCGATCTGACCGCTCTCGCGCCGGACCGCCGGGAGAAGACCGCGCGGCAGCTCGCCGCCGCGGAGGCGGCACGCCCGTTCGAGCTGACCCGCGGACCGCTCTGGCGGAGCCGGCTGCTGCGTCTCGCGGCGGACGACCACGCGCTGCTGCTGACCGCGCACCACATCATTTGCGACGGCTGGTCGATCGGCGTTCTCGCGACCGAGCTGAGCGCTCTCTATACCTCCTTCACCGCGGGCCGCCCGTCGCCGCTCCCGGAGTTGGCGGTGCAGTACGCGGACTATGCCGTCTGGCAGCGCCGAGGGCTCGGTGACTCCGCGTTCGCCGCCCAGCTCGCTTGGTGGCGGTCACGTCTCGACGGCGCGCCGGCGCTGCTCGAGCTGCCCACCGACCGCCCCCGGCCGGCCCACCGCGCGCACCGCGGCGCACGCATCGGCTGGGAGCTGCCGGCCGAGGCCGCGTCGGCGCTCACCGCCGCCGCCCGCCGCCACGGCGCGACGCCTTTCATGCTCCTGCTCGCCGCCTTCGATGCATTGCTCTGCCGCCACAGCGGCCAGGACGATCTGGTGGTCGGGCTGTCGATCGCGCACCGCAACCGGGTGGAGATCGAGCCGCTGATCGGCTTCTTCGTCAACATGCTGGCGCTCCGCGCCGACCTGCAGGGCGATCCGCCGTTCCGCCGGCTCCTGGAGCAGGCGCGCGACACGGCGCTCGGCGCGCTCGACCATCAGGACGTGCCGTTCGAGCGCCTGGTCGCCGAGCTGCGCCCGGAACGCGGCGCCGCGCATCCGCTGTTCCAGGTGCTCTGCACGTTGCAGAACATGCCGCTCACGATGCGCCTGCCGGGACTCACCCTGGCGCCGTTCGGTGAGGGGAGCCAGGCGGCGCATTTCGATCTCACGCTGTCGCTGGCAACCGGTGGCGACGATGTGATCGCAGGCTATCTCGAATACGACGCCGAGCTGTTCGACGCGACCACAGCACACCGCCTGGTGGCGCACTTCGCGGCGCTGCTCGCGGCGGTGGCGGCGGAGCCGGACCTGCGGCTGTCCGAGCTGCCGGTTCTCGGCGTGGGAGAACAGCAACAGCTCCGCGAATGGAACGACACCGCGGCGGCGTTCCCCGCGGACCGCTGCCTGCACGAGCTGATCGCCGAGCAGGCAGGAAGGACGCCGGAAGCGCTGGCGATTGCAGGGACCGAAAGCCTGACCTTCGCCGCCCTGGACGACGCCGCCGATCGCTTGGCAACCAGGCTGCGCGCGCTCGGTCTCGGGCCGGACGTGGTCGCCGTGCTCTACCTCGAACGCTCGGCGGCGCTCGCCGTGGCGCTCCTCGCGGTGCTCAAAGCCGGCGGCGCCTACCTGCCGCTCGATCTCGCCGATCCCCGCGAGCGCATCGCCTGGGTGCTTCAGGACGCGAGCCCGCGGTTGATCCTGACCCGCAGCGGGCTGGTGCCGCGGTTGCCGAAACAGCGCGCGGAGACTGTTTTTCTTGACGTGCCGGACGCCGAGGCCGAAAAGCGCCCTCACCCCCGGCCCCTCTCCCAGCTCCCCCCAACTCCCCCGCCGGGAGAGGGGAGACAAGCAGAAACTGGCACAAATGCACTTGCTGGTCTCCCCTCTCCCGGGGACAGGGCGGGGGGAGCCGGGAGAGG
>DATARD010000194.1:0-4296 GCA_036264355.1 Thermoanaerobaculia bacterium | reverse complement strand
CCGCCGGCGCGGTCAGGCGCTGGCGCCAGCCGGTGTAGACGGCGCCGCGCAACGCCCGCTCCCAACCCCAGATCCCCAGGACGAGGCAGGCCGGCAACGCCCAGGCCGCGGTCAACCAGGTCGCGCCGGTCGCGGCCGGCGTCTGATGAGCCGCCGGGGTGAAGGTCGCCCAACCCGTGAGGCGGCCGATGAGCAGAAAGCTCTGGTCCACCAGCAGCGCGACGGCGCAAGCGGCGAGGAGCGCCAGGCGCCGGGCCGGCGGCCCGGGCGAGATCTCGGGCGGCCGGCGGAGGCGCGGAAAGAAAACGAACGACAGGAGCATGGCCGCCAGGGGCAGCCCCCACACCACGAGCAGCCGCGAGCGCCACAAACCGGCGGACAATCCGAAGGGCAGGGCGGCAATCACCCCGAGCAGGGCGAGCAGGACGGTGAGGAGAATGGACCGGATCATGGCATGGCACGGCTCGGCGAGCGAGCCGATAAACTACCACGGCCACCTGGGGTCCAAAAGCGGGATCAGAAAGCGAAGTCGCGGATGAGGTTGAATCCGAGGCGTACGTCGCGGGTGCGGAAACCGCCGGCGAAGTCGCCGCCGAGATACTGGTCGACCGTGACCGCCCGCGAGTTTCCGGCCACGAATTGGAAGATGTGGCCGCCGACCTGCTTCGACAGGGCGAGGTGCCAGGCGGTCAGACTGCTGTCGAGGTTGTGGTTCCTCGGGATGACCTCGGCTTCCAGCAGGCTGCCGTGCGGCAAGGCCACGGTCACCCCCACCGGAACGTTGAAGGCGTTGCGCAGCTTGTCCGTGTCGCGCGTCCACGAAGGGACGAGCAGCAGGTTGAAGCCCGGCGCCAGGCGGCGGGAGAGGACGAGCTGGGCGAACGGCCGGCTGGGATCGGCGACGCCGATGCGGCCGAGGTAGTCGACGCCGGCGCGCACCGCGACGGAGAGCGGCAGGCGCTGCGACTGCTCGAAGACGAGCCCCTTGGCGGACAGCTCGTAGTCTTCCTGGAACGACGAGCGCAGCAGCGCGACGTCGAGGCGCGGCGTGATCCCCCAGGCGAGGCCGAGACCGATGTCGGCACCGCTGTCGAGACCCCAGAGGTTGTGCGAGTCGCCGTCCTGGACGGCCTGCTGGAAGCGATGGGTGAACATCACCTCGAGCGCGTGCGCGCGCACCGGGTAGGCGGTCGGCAGATCGATCAGGCGGGAGCCCAGGGGATCGCGGTGCACCGGCTGATCGTCGTTCGCGGCATTCGGAGCGTCCTCCTGGGCCGCCAGCGGCCGGACCGCGAGAGCGATGAGCAGCAGGGCGGCCGCCAGAGCAGTCTTTTCGTTCCTCATCTCATCTCCAGCTCTCTAATTGTTCGGCGCGCCGGCGAGCACCCAGCCGATCAGCCCGTCCATCTGCTCCTTGGTCAGCGAGCCCGGCCGGTCGAGCGGCATCTGGCCGCCGGTGATGTCCGGGTCGCCGCGCAGCTTCTTGATCATGTAGCTGCGGTCCGGATCGCCCGGCTCGATGCGGTGCAGGGTCGACTGCTCGGTGGACGGCCGGCCGACGATCTGCGCATAGGCCCGCCCGGCGTCCAGCACCATGCCCGCGGAGGCGGTGTTGGCGGCGTGGCACCCCGACTTGGCGCAGGTCGGCGTGAAGATCTCCGCCTGGATGCGCGAGAAGGTGAAGGCCACGCCACCCGAGCCACCACTACCCAGCGGCTCGGTGGGAGATTTGACCGTGCCGCACCCTGCCGCCACGAGGGCGGACAGGGCGGCGAGCACGGCGCAAGCGGTGTTACGGGCAGGTCGCGAACGCATCGACGTCCTGCACTGGCGCGGCCGTGTTGTTCAACGGATTGAAGTAGGGCTTGACCTTGCCGGTCTGGCTGTCGGTGACGGTGACGACGAGTTGCACGTTGGTCGTCGCCGCGTAGAAGACCCAATAGCGCGGCGTGCTGAAGGTGCAGGCGTTGAGCACCTTGATCAGCATCTCGATGTTGGTCGGCGAGAAGAAGTAGAAGAGCCCGGAGTCGGGAGCGGAGGGCAGCGGGACCGTCGTGGCGTCGCCCGAGCCGCTGCCGCTCACAAAGGCCACGTGGACCGCGAAACGGCCGTTGTTCAGGCAGAGCACCGTCGACGAGGCGACACAGGGGGCGACCGTGGCATTGGTGGCCGCCACCGACTCATTGGAGTAGGGCGACCGGCCGGAGCCGTTTTCGGCGCGGATGCGGTAGCTGTAGCCGGTCGCCTCGGAGAGACCGGTGTCCTGGAAGGTGGTGACGTTGGTGCCCACCGTGCCGATCTCCGCATAGGTGCCGCCCAGCGTCTTGCGTTCGATGCGGAAGCCGGTTTCGCCGGTGACGTCGTGCCAGCTCAGGTCGATCTCGCTGGTGGACGCCCCTGCCGCGGCGAGGCCGGTGGGAGCGGCAGGCACGCCGCCGCCACCATCATTGTCAAGGATGTTGAGGGTCGCGCTCTTGTGGGCGTTGTCGAGCGCGGCGCCGGTCGCGCCGCTCAGGCTGAGCAGGACGGTCTCGGTGGGCTCGACCAGGGTGTCGTTGATGATGTGGACCTGGAAGGTCTTGTCGGCGGAATCCTTGTCGGCCCAGGTCAGCGTGCCGGTGCCGGGGGTGAAGTCGGCGGACGTCGCCGTTCCCGGGGCCGACTGCCAGGAGACCGAGGCGGCGCCGTCGCTGCCGCTCACCCGGTTGACGGTGATCGTGGCGTTGGCGGTCCCCTCGCCGACCGAGTAGGTCGCCGCGCTGAAACGCAGCGTGCCCGGGCTGGGCGGCGGCGGCGGTGCGCCCTGCACGGTGATCGTGCCCCGCATGCCCAGGGGGCCGTGCACCTCGCAGTGATAGCCGATCGTCCCCGCCGTGCTGAACGTCCGCGTGGCGGACCAGGAATCGGTCGACGGGTCGCCGGAGCCGCCGGCGCCATCGCAGCCGGCCGCGCAGCGGAAGCTGTTGTCGTCCGCCGTCACGTTGTGCATCCCCCCGTCGTTGACCCAGGTCACCGAGTCGCCGGCCGCAATGGTGAGGCTGCTCGGGTTGTAGTTCAGGCCCGCGTTGCCTCCGACGTGAACGGTGTGGTTGGCGGCCCGCGCGACCGGCGCGCCGAGCAGAAGAACGGCCAGGGGGATCAGGGTGATCAGAGCCATCGGGGAACGGCGGGTGCTGCGCTCTCGCATACGAAGCATCTCCTCGTCAAATTTGGCGATTTCTTGCAAGCTTTCACTGGTAGGAGGGATCGGGCGGCGGCGCGTCGGACCCCACCAGCACCGAGCCGCGCATCCCGCAGCAGTTGCCGTGGACTTTGCACGCGTACTCAACGGTCCCCCGGGTATCGAAACGGTGCTCGTAGATGGCCCCCTTGCTGGTGAAGATCGAGCCGCTGTCGAACGAGCCGTCCTTCGCCGTCACCGTATGGGTCGTGATGCTGCCATTCATGACCCAGCGCACCGTCTCACCCGGCTGGATGGTGAGCGACTTCGGATCGTAGCTGTCGTCGTTGACCGTCACGACATGCACGGTCCCCGTCGAAGGGGGCGGCGACTGCATGGGCGGAGCCGTCGGGCCGCCATATCCCCCACCGCCCCCGCCACAGGACAGCGCGGCCAGGGTGGCCAGCAGAGCCATGAGAACAAAGCAGAGCGAACGGATTCGCGTCATGAGTATATCTCCTTTCCACATTTGCGCACGCCTGTTCTCACGACAACAACGAGAGAGCGGGCGGACTGGTCCGTATGTCCCTCCGGCCCGGCGGAAAGTTCTTGCACCGCGCGGTTGAACCTTTTGCGCCCCGCCGGGCACATACTGGACGTTACGAGACCGCCGAGATAGCCAGCCAATGACCGACTCCGAGACGAATCTGCTCCGGCGCGTGGGCGCCAAGGACCGCAAGGCCTTCGAGGCGCTCTATCATCAGTACTACCGGCGCCTGTTCTCCTATCTGCTCAAGGTCATGCGGCGGGCGGACCTGGTCGAAGAGGTGCTCAACGACGTGATGCTGGCGATCTGGAAGGGCGCTGCCGGCTTCGACGGCCGCTCGCGACCCTCGACCTGGATCTTCGGCATCGCCTACCACAAGGCGCTCAAGGCGCTGTCGCGGCGGGCGCCGGTCGGCCAGGATCCGATGTTTCTGGAGCGCGAGCCGGCCGAGCCGGTCGACCACGACGAGCCGGAGAGCCTGCTGGCCCGGCGCGAGCTGGCGGGCGTGCTCGGCCAGGCGCTGCGCGCCCTGCCGGCGGAGCAACGGACGGTGGTCGAGCTGACGTATTATTACGGGCTGCCTTATCAG
>DATARD010000141.1:0-24263 GCA_036264355.1 Thermoanaerobaculia bacterium | reverse complement strand
CCTAACCCGGCGGAGCCGGAACCAAACAAGTATCGGAAAGAGGGGTAGGATATGCTCTCCGTATTGCCGCGGCAAGTGCCGCGGCATCGCTGGAGGGTACGCCTATGGTCGTGTTGACGGAACGGCATGTAGACCGGATTCTTGGGGTTCTTTCTTGCTTTGACCGGGTCGTAATCTACGGGACTCTCCCCGAGATCTGCCATGCCGAGGCGATGAGTAGCTATCTGGGCTCCAAGGGCATCCGGATCTTTGACTACACCAAGTTTGCCGAGCCTCTGCGCGAAGAGATCCGCGAGCACGCCGAGCGCTTGGCCGCTGAGGCGGGCCTGCCGATCGAGTTCATCAGGAGGAGGAACTTTCGCAAGGAGGAGCGGGTCAAGGAGATCCTGCTCAAGCGCGGTGACCACCCGGGCCTGGTCCACATCTTCTCGGCCATGGAGCCTTGCCCCTCCTTCAGACCCTGGTACGACAAAAAGACCGGCAAGTCCTCCCTGAAATCGATCGAGGGGAAGTGCCTTCACTACTACTTCTATTTCATCGAGGAAGGTCTGGGGCTCTGTTACCTGCGAGTGCCGACCTGGGCTCCTTTTCGACTCCAGTTCTACTACAACGGCCACAACCAGTTGGCGAGCCAGTTGAAGAAAGCTGGGATTGGCTTCCAACTGAGTGACAACGCTTTTGTTGAGATCGCGGATTTTGAGCGGGCCCAGCGGCTGGCCGACGACATGCGCGCCGATGGGCTGCACGCCACCCTGAACAGAGTCGCTGCATGGCTGTGCCCGGCCGGCGTCCGTTTCAAGGGTGGGTATCACTGGAGCGTGATGCAGGTTGAGTACTCAACAGACATCATCTTTCGCAGTCGGGCCGACCTCGAGCCTCTGTATGAGGTTCTGGTTCGCACCGCCATCCATGCGGTCAAGCCGGACAACGTGGCAACCTTTCTCGGCCGCAAGCTCGATGAACGCTCGACCATCGAGATCGGCAATGACTTCCATACTCGGATCGAAGGGACTCGGATCAAGCACCACATGGGACCCAACTCGATCAAGATGTACGACAAGTTGGGCCGCGTTCTCCGCATCGAGACCACCAGTAACGATGTGACCTCCTTTAAGCACTACCGCAGGGTAGAACACCGAGATGGCACCTGGGAGATGAAGAACGCCCCGGTCAGGAAGTCCATCTACAGCTTGCCTGACCTCCAAGAACTGCTGAGAGCAGCGAACCGACGCTACCTTGAATTTCTATCGGCTCTGGAGGACCCGACCGCCGGGATCAAGAACCTGGAGAAGATCTCCCAACGCGTCCATGACGGACAACGCACCCAGCGCGGGTTCAACCTCTTCGACAGCACCGATCTCGCCGTCTTTGAGGCCATTGTCCGGGGCGAGCTCGACATCAGCGGTTTTCAAAATCGCCACCTGCAAGACCTCATGCCCGGAAAGACTGCGGGGCAGATCGCGCGCCTCCTCAAGAGGCTCCGCACCCACGGCCTCGTCAAGAAGATCGGATGCACGTACAGGTACTACTTGACCCAACTCGGACAGAGGGTTGTCTGCGCAGCACTCAAGCTCAGGCGTTTATTCCTGATCCCCGCATTGGCCCAAGAGGTCCTCGCATGAAAAGTGACGCATAATCATTACCCGTTTGGCGAAGATCTTACCCGTAAGGGACTAAAGTAGTGGAGGGGCTTGCCCCCTCCGGATGGGAGGGCGGAGGAGCCGAGTCACGAAGACCGAGCCTTCCCCGCCATCCGCCCCCTCCACCATCCCGATGTCGGCGCGCCGACATCGGCCGCGCCCAGCGCCAAACCCGGGGTCGTCATCACCGCCGCCGGCCCGTGCATCCCAAAGCTCGCGATTCCCGCCACGGGAGCCGACTCGTGCACCACAAACCCTGCGGCGGCGGGTTCGGAACCCGGCGCGTGCATCACGCCACCGCGCACGGCGAGCAAAAAACCCGCGATCAGCATCACAGCCCCCGCGGGTTGCAACACAACGGACACCTCGCCCAACACAAAACCCGCCGCCAGCAACGCAACGGCCAGGATCTGCAACACAACGGAAGCGGGTGGCGTGTCGGGAATCCCGGCTGTTGTGATGTCAGCCGCGGTCGGACGGAGAGCCGAGCGACTCCAAGTTCTCCCGCGTGAGCCGCGTGCTCGGATGATCCGGCCCCAAGCGAGCTTCCTTGATCGCCAATGCCCGCTCGTAATACGGCCGGGCTCCCGCAAGATCTCCCTGGCTCTGAAGAAGGAAACCGAGGTTGTTCAGGCTGAGGGCTGTGTCCGGGTGCTCCGCGTCCAGAACCTTCTCCTTGATCGCCAACGCCCGCTCGTAGTACGGCCGGGCTCCCGCAAGATCTCCCTGGCTCCGAAGAAGTTCACCGAAGTTGTTCAGGCTTTGGGCTGTGTCCGGGTGCTCCGCGCCCAGAACCTTCTCTCGGATCGCCAACGCCCGCTCGGAGTACGGCCGGGCTCCCGCAAGATCTCCCTGGCTCTGAAGAAGGGCACCGAGGTTGTTCAGGCTGAGGGCTGTGTCCGGGTGCTCCGCGCCCAAAACCTTCTCCCGGATCGCCAATGCCCGCTCATAATACGACCGGGCTCCCGCAAAGTCTCCCTGGCTCCAAAGAAGGAAACCGAGATTGTTCAGGCTTCGGGAAGTGTCCGGGTGCTCCCCTCCAAGAACGCTCTCCTGTATCGCCAAAGCCCGCTCGGAGTACGGACGGGCTCCCTGAAGGTCACCGATGGCTTGGAGATGATAGTCGAAGGCACTACACAGGAGCGCCGCCTGCTCATCCTCACGCTCCCGGGCCCCCTCGACCACAGCGCGGAGGTGAGCCTGCCAAGCCACGAGAGGCGCCGGGTAGCCAGCCTTGTTCAGACGGTTGGCTTCTAAATAGAGCTTCTCTTCTACCGCTGCCTTTGCAGCTTCGCCGTCAGCAGAATTCCGTGCAAACTCAGCGACCAGCCGGTGCATCACCAGCCCGCCAGCCTTACCAACTTCCAGAAGACCGAGCATCACCAGCCGTCCCAGAGCGTCTTCGGCCCGAAGGCGAGCGTCCGGGTCTTCTGGGCCCAGATCTACCGTCTTGAGAAAAAGGTCACGCGGGATCGGCTCTCCCGGGGCGAAGTGGGCCGCTCGAGCGAGGAGAGCCAAGGCGAGGGCATCGGTCTCGTCGTCCGGCTTCAGCCTCTCGAAGCTCAGTGTAAAGGTACGGCCGACGTGCGCTTCATGGCTCGTCGGAGAGAGCTTGGCGTACCGACCTTGGAGCGAGGGATGTTGAAGGAGACCGCGCCGCCGCAGAGCTTCCAGATAGGCGGCCGGCTGGCCGTTGGGCGCTTCGGCGTAGCGCTCCAGAAAGCTCCGGCCAGATGGAGCGCCAGGGGGAGATCGCCAAGCTCTGCGGCGAGCGCGGCCAGGGTCTGATCCTCGGCGGGCAGATTAGGCCGGAATTTCCTCAGCAGCTCGACGCTCACCGCTCGCGGCAGCGTCCCGATCTGTAGGGGCTGGACGCCCAGAGAGCGGTCCCACTGGGAACGCCGGCTCGTGACGAGCACCCGGGCCCCTCCGAACCGGGGGCGCCAACTAGCGAGGAGCTCCTCCTCTTCGCAGTTGTCGAACACGAGCAGCCGGGGGATCGACTGGCTCCAAGCCTCTTCGACGAGTTGGACCTGCCGGTCGAGCGGCAGGCTGTCCCAATCCGGATGAAGATTGAGGCTCCGGCCGCAGGCAGCCACCTCGGAGGGCACGGCCACCGGGTCCGCAAAGCTCATCCAGAAGACGCCGCCCTCGAAGAAGCAGCCGTAGCGGTGAACGAATTCGGAGGCGAGCTGGGTTTTGCCGATTCCTCCGAGCCCGGTGGCGGCGGCGATCTGCCCGACCGCGGAGGTCTCCCCCGCTTTGAGCTGACGGGCGAGGGTGAGGAGATCCTCCTGCCGTCCGACGAAGAGAGGATTGATCGCGAACGGCATGCGCGAGCCGGGCGGGAGGGGGCTGGGGACCGGGATCTCCTCCAACGGTAAGGCGTCGAGACCGGCGGCTGGGAACCGGGGACGAGGGCCACCGGGAAAGGCGGGCTTCTCCGCTGGCTTCACCCGGCCGCGGACGAGACCGGCCAGCAGCTTCTCCCGCGCGGCGGCTTCGTCCAGGCCGATCAGCTCGATGTGGACGATCGCGGCGAGGAGTCCGTCGAGATCCACCTTCCGGATGACGACCGGGAGAAGCGTCCCCTTCTCTCCGACCGGGTCCTTGGCAAAGGCTGCGGCCCACTCGGCCATGCCGAAGACCGAGTCCAGGTACGCCGGGGAGAGCACCGCGATCGTGCGCTCGGCGCCGGCCGCCGCCTTGTGCATCTCGACCACGAAGTTGCCACCCGGCCGGAAATCCCAGGCTTGGATGATGGCCTTGTATCCCGCCGCTTCCAGGGTCCAGGCGATCCACTCGGCCCAGGTTTGGTCGGCTCCGGTGTAGCTGATGAAGAAGTCGGTCATGGCGTAGGCGTTGAGCGGATGACGAAAGCATACCGCGAGGCGATGCGCGGAGCGGCATGTCGATCCATCTCCGGCAGAACCCCGACGTACCAGATTCCGACAGTTGCTCTGCGTCTCTAAAGGAATGTCGGCGCGCCGACATTGAAGCCGGCGGCGAGCTCGAGGAGAGATTCCACGAGAGCTCGCCGTCCGGATGGCGCTCGGGGACACCCGGCAAGGCCTCGCGAAGCGGGTCCTGCGAGGCGCTATCACGCTTGTCTTGGTCGCCGTCCTGTGCGGTGTGGCCCTCTACGTTCCGGTCAGCAGGACGATCGCGAGCCTCCTCTTTGGGTGTCGAGCCGCTGAGCCCGGCAGCCCTCCTCGGCGCAGTCGCCACGGTGGCCGGCGTGGCGCTCGCCGTCGCCGGCCTTGCGGTGTGGTCTGTGCTACGCCGTATCTCCCTGGATCTGCTCAAGACCCAGGGGGGACAACGGCGCCTGTAGTAAGAAGGCGGTGCTCGAACGACGTGGTGCTACGATCTTCACGCGAAGGTGGGAGCGCCGCATTGCCTGTATACTCCTTGGTATGACCTCACCGCCCGACGATCTTTCCGGCAGCCAGACGTCACCGGAGCCGGAGATCGATGCTCAGGACGAGGCGCGCTACCTGGCCGAGGAGAAGCGCCTGGTCTCGCTGGTCGCCAAGCTGGCGAAAAGCCGGGGAGCATCCATCCGCTCCCTGGAGGCGAAAGCGGACGGAGCCACCTTGCCGCTCATCACCTTGGAGAAGACAGAGGCCCCCAGCTCCGCGCGACCGTGACGGCATTGCGCACGACCATGACGCCACTGCGCGCGACCGTGACGGCATTACGCACGACTCTCACAGCATAACGCGCGACAGTGACCGCACCGCGCACGACAGTCGCTGCACCGCGTGCGACCGTCACTGCACTTCGCACGACATTGACTGCACTGCGTACGACTGTCACTGCACTTCGCACGACAGCGGCAGCACTGCGTGCGACTGTCACTGCACTTCGCACGACGGTGACGGCACTTCGCACGACCATGACAGCACCGCGCACGACGGTGACGCCACTCCGCTTGCGGGTGACTGCACTGCGGACGACTGTCACAGCACTCTGGACGACGGCCGATTTCTGTATGATCTTCGTCTGAATCTCTGAACCGTCCGACCCTTCAAGATGCCGCCCCAGGTCTTCCTGAGCTACAGCCACGACTCTCCGGAGCACAAGGACCGCGTCCTGGCGCTCTGCAACCGGCTGCGCCGGGACGGCATCGACGCCTGGCTCGGGCCCGCCCCGAGCCATAACGAGGTTGCCAGCAACGCTGGCGCCTCACCGGCGACGTGATTTCCATCTCGCAGGAGACCGGGAAAGTCGCTTTCCCGGCTTGGTGGACGGCAGACCAAACCGGGAAAGTCACTTTCCCGGCTTGGTGGACGACGGACTGAACCGGGAAAATCGTTTTCCCGGCTTCGTGGATGACGGACTGAACCGGGTCATCCGCCCGCCCGGGAGGGGGCAAGCCCCTCCACTACCTTGGGTTGACACTTATAGTCCGCGCTTGCGGCTATAGTCCTCGCAGCCCTGAATGGCGTAGGGCCATTGGGCTCAACCAGGAGGTCCCATGAAGCGAATCCTTCTCTGCGGTGTCGCCGTCCTGCTGTTCACCAGCGCCATGGCTCCCAAGCAAGCCGGAGCCTGTCCCATCACCCCGTGCAATCCGATCCAATGCCGCAACTCCTGCGGCCCTTCGGGTGGCACGTGCTCGCTCGGTATCTGCCATCTGTGCCAGTGCAGTCTGTAGAGCGTTTGTTCCTCCCCCCTGCTTCAGCCCTCCCAGGGGGGAACCCCGCCTTCCCCCTTCTCGCGACGTCCGGAGCTTGATATCCTACTCCGAGAGGACAAAAGCTCTTGGGACAACACGACTCCAGCTATCATCTGTTCTTTGCCCATGCCCGCATGATCCGCGATCTCCTCCAGGAGATCCTCGGCGAGGCCTGGGTGAGCCTTCTCGACCTCGCCTCGGCGGAGAGGGTTCCGAGCTCGTTCACCTCCAGACGGCACCAGAAACGCGAGAGCGACATCATCTGGAAATTCCGCCGCAAGGACAATGGCGAGCCGGTGTATGTCTACATCCTGCTCGAATTCCAGTCCCGGCCGGACCGCTACATGGCGGTCCGCCTGATGACCTACATGGGACTGTTCTTCGAGTACTTGATCGCCCAGGGCCTTCTGCCGAAGTCGGGCAAGCTGCCTCTGGTCATCCCCTTGGTCGTTTACAATGGAATCGGTGCTTGGGGGCCGGCGCTGGAGCTGTCCGAGCTGATCGAGAGGCTGGATGCGTCAGCAGAGGCTTACGTGCCGCGGCTACGCTACCGGCTGATCCACGAGGCGCAGGTGCCGCGGTCGTTGCTCGAAGCGAGCGAAAGCCCGGTGGCCGACTTGTTTCTCCTGGAGAGAAGCATGGCCTGGAATGAGATGATCGGAGGGTTCGGTCCGCTCCTGGAGCATGTCGGGGACGACGAGTCTCTGCTCCGTGCCTTCGAAGAGTGGATCAAGAACGTACTGTTTCCCCGCTTGGGCCTGTCGGCTGATGAGATCCCTGGGCGGCTGAGCCTGCAAGGAGCTGCAACCATGTTGGCGGAACGCATTGACGAATGGAACCGGAAGCTCGCCGAAGAGAACCTCCAGAAGGGTCTCCTCAAAGGCCGTCAAGAAGGCCGTCGAGAAGGCCATCAAGAAGGCCGGCAAGAAGGCCGTCGAGAAGGCCGGCAAGAAGGCCGGCAAGAAGGCCGGCAAGAAGGCCGCAAGGAGGGGGAGGCTCATGCCCTGCTCCGGCTGCTGGAGAAGAAATTCGGAGCTCTCCCCAAAAGCGCCCAGAGGCGGATTGCGGGAGCCGGGCTCGAGCTGCTCTCCCAATGGTTCGACCGCGCCGTGACCGCGGAGAGCGTTGAGGACGTCTTCAGAGACTAGGTCCGCTCGCGGAGGCCCGCGACGTAGAGGCGGCCCACAGGATGCAGGCAGACATCCTGTGGGTGCGGACTTCAGTTGAGCAGCGGGCTGACCGGCTCGGGATCGCCGTGCAGCAGGGGGGAGGGCTCGGGATCTGAGTCCTCGAGGTTCGCGATGAGCTGCTCGAGACGGGCCAGGGCGGCGTCGAGGTCGCGGATGGTGGTGTGACCGGAGTTTCCGGTGTCGACCTTTCCCTTGGCTTTGCGGCGGTCCAGGCCGACCTGCTCCCAGAGGAGGCGGGGCTCTTCAAGGACGTCGCGGCGCAGGGTGAGGCCGTGGCGTGCGAAGACCGGCGCCAGCTCGTCGTAGCGGGCGAGCAGGGTGTGGCGGGTGGTCTGGTAGGCGTGCTCGCAGACTTCGCGCCGTTCGGAGAGACCGAAGATGTTGGTGAAGAACATCTTGTAGTCGTCCCGCTTGGGCTCGAAGAGGATGACGTCGCGGTCTTTGAACTTCCGCTCGTAGGCCGCCATTCCGACGTCGAGGCGGGAGCGCACCAGGGTGCGGAAGGTCTGTGAGAGGACGGATGGGAGGCCGCGGTCGAGGAGCTTGCCGCGCCGCATCAGACCCTGCTCCACGGCGCGGACGGTGTCCACCGGGACGATGGGGTTGATGCAGATCAGCAGCTCGGAGCCGGCTTCCAGGGCGACCGAGGCGTGCAGGGTCTTGAGCAGGACGCCGTCGACGTAGTGGCGGCCCTCGATGTCGACCGGCGAGTACAGCCCTGGGAGGGCTCCGCTCGCCTGCACGGCGGTCGAGATGGGCACGTGGTCCAGACCGGGCTCGCCGAAGCGCGCCGCCTGGCCGGAGTCGAGATCGGTCGCCACCACCACCAGGCGCTTGCCGCGCTCGGCCAGTTGGCGGAAGTCGTCCGTCCGGTTCTTCAGGGTGTAGATCTTGTGCAGATAGGTCCGGATCGGCCGGTTGTCGAAGATGCCGACCGGCAGGGCGCGGGAGACGCTGGTCAGCGAGCCGAGCAGGGTGCGCTCGCCGAGATGGGTGACGTAGTCCCAGAGGGACCGGCGCAGCAGGCCCGGAACCTTGAGGGCGCTCCGGCCCAACTCGGCGAGGGCGGGGGTGAAGAAGGTCTCGGGAGTGAACGGGTGCTCCCCCGGCTCCTGCGACACGATGGCGCGGCACATCTGGGCCGACGTCAGATCGTTGACCAGGTTGGCGCACAGGAAAGCGCCCGCGCTCACTCCGACGTAGATGAAGAGGTTGTTGAGGTCCAGCCCATCCAGGGCCTCGTCGATCGCCCGGAGAGCGCCGATCTCGTAGATGGCGCCTTCCGGAGCTCCGGCGGCGAGCGCCAGCCCGATTCTGTGCTGTTCGCCCGCCACACCGCTGCCATTCCTGCTGCGCACGGGAAGACCCCCTCTCGGTCAGACGACGGCTTGCTTCTTCGCGGTCCCGGCGGCTGCCGGGGTCACCCGCGGCTTGAGCTGCTCGACTTTCGCGTTGAGCTCCTCCACCCGCTGGGTCAGGGTGCGGATCTCTTCGCGGGTCGGCACGCCGAGCCGGTGCAGGGTCGAGGTGACGGCCTCGTCGAGCTTGGCGGTCCAATTCTCGACCGTGTCCTCGACCTTGGCCTTCGCCTTGCCCATCGTGTCCTTGGCCTGGTCCACCTGCTCCTTGAAGTCGACCTTGCCGCGGCTCTCGACCTCACGGCCGCGGTCGACCAGGTGGTTGAACATCTTGGTGCCTTCCTTCTCCGCGGCCGCCAGCGCGCCGAGCCCGGCCAGCCAGATCTTGTGCGCCGAGTCCTTCAGGTCGTCCTGCAGCTTCGTGTCGTGGTGCTCAGTCGTATGTTTCTTGGTATCCATGGTCGTCCCCTTCACGGTTTGCGTTGGCGCGGCCGGCGCTCTTTGGGGGCGGAGACGGTCGCGGATTCAGGTTCCTGTTCGAGCGCGGGCTCCTGGCGAGCCGCCAGCTCGTCGAGCTTGTGGGAGAGCGTCGCGAGGCGGGCGGCGAGGATCTTCACGTCGTCCTTGGTCATCATGCCGAACCGCTTGAGCACGCCCTTGGTCTCATACTCCATCGTGTCCTGCACCAGCTTGCGGAGCTCGCGGACGGTTTCATTCGTCCGGTCGCCCATTTTGTCGAGGGCATGCCGTTGGCGCTCTTCGAGAGGACGGCCGCGCTCGACCAGACGGTCGAACAGCTCGCGCCCCTCCTCTTCCGCCTTGGCGACGGCGCCCAAGCTGGCCAGCCAGAGATTCCGGCCGGCGCTCACCAGCTCGCGCCGCGCCTTGTCGAAGCCCTGTGTCTCGCTCATTGGGGTTTCTCCTCATGCCCGTTGGGGCGGATGATCGGGTTGGGGGAAGGAGCCGCCGCCGAGGTGCCACTCTCGACAGGCTCTTTCTCGAGCTCCGCGAGCGAGACTTCGAGCTGGTCGAGGCGCGTGCGCAAGCTCGACATCTCCTCACGCGCCCGGCGCACCGGCGCGAGCCGGTCGATGGACACCTGCACCAGGCGGTCGACGCCGTGCTGCACCTGCTCGAGCCCGTTGCTCATCGCCCGCTCGCCCAGACGGACCAGGTCGTGCAGCAGCTCGCTCGGCAGGAAAGAGGTGCCGCGCCGCCCCTCGTCCAGAATGATCTGGGTCAGCGTCTGCGAGGTGACGTCTCCGCTCGTCGCATTGTCCATGACGCGCACCTCCTGCCCCTGGCGGATCCAATGGGCGATCTCGTCCAGGGAGACGTAGCGGCTCTCTTCGGTGTCGTACAGCTTGCGGCTTTCATAGCGTTTGATGAGCCGGATCATGGAATTCTCCTTCGCAAAGCTTTGCGGCTCCGCCCTCACGTGCCTGCAAGGGGTCTGCCGCCCTGCAAGACCCACTTTACCGCGGTGCGGCATAACCTGTCAAGGACTTTTTGACGCGGCGCGGCATAGAGGGACGATGGTAGGATCATGGCGAAGGAAAGGAGGAGGAATGAGGACATGGAATCGCCTCTGGCTGACCGGGGCGCTGGCAACTATCCCTGCAGTGGCTGGAGCGGCGGCGCTCACCGTCACGCCGCCGCAGATCGCCGTGCAGGAGTACCGGCTCGGCAACGGCCTGCAAGTGCTGCTGCAAGAGAATCACACCGTCCCGGCCGTCGCGGTGGAGGTCTGGTATCACGTCGGCTCGAAGAACGAGCGCAAGGGGCGCAGCGGTTTTGCCCATCTCTTCGAGCATCTGATGTTCAAAGGCTCCGAGAACGTCGGCCCGGAGGAGCACAAGAGCTTCATCGCGGCGATCGGCGGACGCTACAACGCCACCACCGACTTCGACCGCACGCTCTACTTCCAGATCTTCCCCAACAACTACCTGGAGCGGGTGCTGTGGATGGAAGCCGACCGCATGCGCTCCCTCGACGTCTCGGAGGCGAACTTCCACTCCGAGCGCGACGTGGTCAAAGAGGAGCGCCGGCTGCGCGTCGACAACCCGCCGTTCGGCCGCCTGTTCGAGGTGGTGCTGGCCAATACCTTCACCACCCACCCCTACAAGATCCTTTCCATCGGCAGCATCGCCGACCTCGACGCGGCGACGATCGAGGACGTGCGCGAATTCCACCGCGTCTATTACGTGCCCAACAACGCCTCGCTGGTGATCTCCGGCGATTTCGACCCGGCGCAGGTGAAGGGCTGGATCGAGAAGTACTTCGGTCCGATCCCCCAGGGGCAGCCGATTCCGCGTGAGATCCCGCAGGAGCCGGCGCAGACCGCCGAGCGGCGGGTCACCGACCACGACAGCCGGACGCCGCTGCCGGCGGTGATCCTCGCCTTCCACGCGCCGCGGGAGGCGGACAAGGACATCTACGCGCTCGAAGTGGCGAGCAACATCCTCTCTTCGGGCCAGAGCTCGCGCCTGTACCGCAAGATGGTCTACGAGCAGCAGAACGCCCTCGCGGCGAGCGGCCAGTCGATCACCCTGGAAGACCCCGGCGTCTTCTACTTCTTCACCATCCTGCAGCAGGGTCACACCGCCGAGGAGGGGGAGAAGTCGCTGCAGGAGGAGATCGACCGTCTGCGCACGCAGCCGGTGAGCACGGCGGAGCTCGAGAAGTCGAAGAACCAGCTCATCTCGGGTCTGGTCTTCGGGCGCGAGACCGGCTTCGACCGGGCGAACGCGATCGGCCATGCGGCGGTGATCCTGGGCGACTGGCGGCTGGTGAACAGCCAGCTCGCCGAATACCAGAAAGTGACCGCCGCGGACGTGCAGGCGGTGGCGGCCAAATACTTCCGCCCGGAGAACCGGACCGTGGTCTACATGCTGCCCGAGGCGGCGAAGAAGGGGGGAAAGCCATGATCCGGATCACCCTGCTGGCTCTGGCTCTATCCGCCTGGGCAGGAACGGCCGGCGCCGCCACCACCGCGCCCGCCACGAAAAAACAGACGCCTCCCCCACCGCAGCCGGCCAAGGAGGTCCACTTCCCCGCTTTCGAGGAGAAGACGCTCGCCAACGGCCTGCGGGTCATCGTCATCGAACGGCACGAGGTGCCGGCGGTCGGTTTGCAGCTCCTGATGCAGGCCGGCAAGGCGCATGCGCCCACCGCCAAGGCCGGCCTGGCCGACGGGACGGCCCTCCTGCTGCGCGAAGGGACGGCGACCCGCTCGGCGCAGCAGATCGCCGAGGCGATCGACGCGGTCGGCGGCGAGCTGTCGATCAACGGCTCCTGGGACTCGGCCTATGCCTCCGTCCAGGTGACCTCGGATCAGGTGGGCCTCGGGCTCGACCTGCTCGCCGACGTGGTGCTCCACCCCAGCTTCCCCGCCGGCGAGATCGAACGCTGGCGTGCACAGACGCTCAACAGCCTGCAGATCCAGCAGCAGGATGCGCACTACCTCGCCGACGCCGTCTTCGAACGGGCGGTCTTCGGCGACCACCCCTACGGGCTGCCGGAAGCGGGGACGCCCGACTCGGTGCGCGGCATCACGCGCGACGACCTGGTGGCGTTCCACCACGCCCACTACGTGCCCAACGGCGCGATCCTCGCGGTGGTGGGCGACATCAAGGCGGCGGACGCGTTCGCCCGGGTGGAGCGCGCCTTCGGCGGTTGGGCGCGGGGGCGGGAGGAGCAGGTCGCGCCGGTCCACGAGCCGGCGCGGGACAAGCCGCGCATCCTGGTGATCGACAAGCCGGACGCGGTGCAGACCGAGATCCGCGTCGGGCAGGTCGGCCTGGCGTTCAAGGATCCCGACCATTTCACCAGCGAGGTCTACAACTCGGTGCTCGGCGAGGGGGCCAGCGCGCGCCTCTATGAAGAGGTGCGCCGCAAGCGCGGCCTCTCCTACGGCGCCGGCACCGCCTTTGTCGCCGCCTATCAGCCGGGCTGGTTCAAGGCCTCGACCTCCACCAAGTCCGAGACCTCGGTCGAAGCCCTCCAGGTGACGCTGAACGTCATCGCGGACATGGCGAAGCAACCGGTGCCGGCGGACGAGCTGGCGGCGCGCAAGACCTATCTCACCGGCGTCTTCCCGCTGGAGATCGAGACCCCCGACGGCATCGCCGGCAAGGTGCTCGAAGCCTACAAATACGGCTACGACCGGAAGTGGCTGGAGAGCTTCCGCGACAAGCTCGACGCGGTGACCGCGGAGCAGGTGCAGACCTTCGCCCAGAAGCGCATCCATCCCGACCACGCCCTCGCCGTGCTGGTGGGCAACGCCGCCGCCTTCAAGGCCGGGCTCGAGAAGGCGTTCGGCCCGGTGGAGGTCATCCCCATCGGCCAGGTGGACCTCCTGCGGTCCGATCTGCGCAAGCCGGCGGAGCCGGCAGCGAAGTAGACTTGAGCCTCCCCCTCCCGAGGGCCGGGAGGGGGGCCACGCTCTTACCCGCAGTCGAAATCTGTTGGATGGTTCTGGCGCACGACGGTATTGCGATGGATGCTCACGCAAGCGGCATCGCCCTCGATGAAGATGCCGCCGCCCTTCCCTTGCGGGCTGCCATTGCCCGTGATGACACTCCCGCCGAGTTGGCAACCGAGAGGTGCTTTGAAGGCAATGCCGCCGCCCGCGCACCAGGCTGCATGCAGGGCGTTGTCTGTCACGCGGCTCCGCCACATGCGCAGCGTGCTGCGCTCGCACCAGATCCCCCCGCCACCGGCACGGTGCATCGCATAGACCTCGTTCGCCTGAATCGTGGCGCCGGCGATTTCGACCTGGCAATCCTGAACAAAGAGGCCACCGCCGGCTGAGTCAGCCCCACCACCGTCGACGATGTTTCCGGTGATGGTGGACTTCTGGATGCGCACCCTGGAATCCCGGCACAGCAAGCCGGCGCCGAACGATTCATCAGCCCCATTGCCGACGTAGTTGCCGGCGACCACGCACTCCTGAAGGCTGAGGGATGAGCTCAAGACCCAGAGGCCACGGCTTCGAGCTTTCGAACGGACCTCGATGCCGCTCAGATGGAGCGCCGACCGCTCGACGCAGAGCACCGCCAATCCGTCGTCGCCGCTGAGGGTCACGCCCCGCCTGGACAGGCGAGAGCTCTGAATCACGACGTACGGTTTGTCGATGACATAAACCGTCTCTGCATACAGCGCCGGCTCGACCACGATCGTCGTAGGACCGCTCACCGCATCGAGCGCAGCTTGCAGCGCAGGGAACTGCTGCGGGACCAGGAAAATCTCGTGCGCAGCGGCGGATTCCATCGGCGGCATTGTAGCTGACGGAACGTCCGTACCTCGGGCGAGACCTCGCACTAAAGTGCGGCGTGGATAGTCGCCTCTTATCGTTCCCGGGCTTTTCCTATAAGATACTACAAGGTCGCTTGCTCTGAGAGCCGAAGGCCCCGTTCCAAGCGCAGCCATTCGTGCGAGAGGAGTCGAGCCATGGCGTTTAAGTACTGGGCGTTTATCAGCTACAGTCATCACGATAAGCGCATAGCGCGCTGGTTGCGCGACGAACTCGCCAAACGGTCGGTGCCGACTCCCCTCCGCATGACCGTCCAGCCCGTGGCGCGGCGGCTGCGTGCGGTGTTCCTCGACGAGGACGAAGCCGGCGCGCGCACGCGTTTGAGCGACGAACTCCAGGGCGCGCTTCGGCGTTCGTACGCGCTGATTGTGGTCTGCTCGCCTTTCGCAGTGGCGTCGCCGTATGTCGCCGAGGAAATCAGCTTCTTCCAATCGCTGGGACGCGACGATCATATCTTCTGCCTGATTGCCTCTGGAGAGCCGAACGCCGCCGCGACGGGCCAGCCACAGCTCGAATGTTTTCCGGAGCAGCTCCACGGCCCCGCGGATGCTGCGGCGCCGATCGGCTTGCCGCTCGCTCCACGCCTCGGACTCGAGACCCGCGAGGAGAAGACGCGCGCGATCGAGTTGCTGGTTGCAGGGCTCCTCGGTATATCGCCGTCGCGGGTCGAACGTCATCGACGCCGAGAGCGCCTTGCACGGTGGGCACTGGCCGGTCTCATCGGCGGCGCTGTGATAGGTCTCTGGGCGGCATTCCTGATGCCCTGGACAACACACGCACGCTCCTATGTCCGCCGCTGGGGCCAGTGGGAGGAGGTCGACCGAATCTCGGCGCGTGAGGCGCAGCGGTTGCCGGAGTCCTACGAGTTCGTCCGCCGCGGTGTCCTCAGTCGCCCGAGCGCAGTCCGCCTAGTCAACGGATTCGGTGGCTGCCCGACGCCGGGATTCGCCGACCTCCTCGACCAGACCTTGGACGATCGGTGCAGCGCTGCCCGAGGCTGCGAGGTACGATTGAGGTATGGCCCGGACGACGGTGTTATCAAGGAGTCGATCGCCGACCAGTTCGGCAACATCCTAGAAACCCTCACCTACACTGAGCCCTCTGTCGGCCTGTTCACCGAAGCTGGGTTTGGTTGTAGCCGCTCGCGCACCGGCATTCGCTACATCAACTTCGAGCGAGTTGAGGCTGGTCCGCAATCGGGATTCGATCGCACCCTTCAGTTCTTTGGAGAAGGACGTGAACCTCGCCTGAACAACGAGGGAGCCTACGGTCTCAGCGAGGAGCACGACTCGAGCGGCCACTTGCTCCGCCGCACTCTCCTGTCGGCGGAGGGCAAGCCCCAACTCGGCAGCGGCGGTTACACCGCAGTGACCCTCGCCTACGATGCCCGTGGCCGGGAAGTCGAGCGGCGGTATCTCGCGCCTGCCGGCAAACCGGCAGTCCTCAGGGATGGCTGGTCGTCGCGACGCCAGACTTTGGATACAGATGGGCGCCCAATCCGCTGGGCCTACTTCGGGCCGACCGGTCTCCCTACGATGACCAACGGGGGAAACTCCGCGATCGAATGGCGCCTAGGCGCTCACGGGGAGGTCTCCCGCCAAACGATCCTCGACGCCGCCGGCCTACCAACTCTGACCGACCAACTCATCGCTGGTTGGACGACGGGCTACGACGGTCGGGGGTACACAGTGTTGCAGAAGTTCTTCGGCGCCGACGGCAAGCCGACCCTGCACCTCGCAGGCAACGCGGGATGGCGAGGCAAGCTCGATCGGTACGGATCGCTTGTCGAGATTGCTATGCTCGGTCTCGATGGCAGACCGACTACGACCGATAACGGCGCAGCGATCGAGCGACGACGCTACGACGCACATGGCAATCTGGTCGGCGTCTCCTTCTTCGACCCCGCCGGTCAGCCAACCTTCGTGAAAGAAGGGATCGCCGGCTATATCGCCATATTCGACCAGCACAATCGCCGCACCGCCATCGACTACTTCGATGTCGGCGGCCGGCCGACGCTCCTAAAGAACGGCTACGGCGGGGAACGCTATACCTATGATGCGAACGGGAATCAGATCGAGGAGAGCAATGTCGACGAGCAAGGGCGGCCGACGATCGACGACCAGGGTATCGCCAAGGTCCGCGTCATCTTCGATCTCCTCGGTCGCAAGGTCGAGGAACGCTATCTAGGTCTCGGCGATACCCCCGTGACCTGGAACGGCGGCACCGCCTCGGTGGCCCATTTTCAATACGACGCCCTGAATCGTGAGATCGGAAGGTCGTTCCACGATGCGAGCGGCACGCCGGCTCTGCTGGCCGAAGGCATCGCGGGTTGGAGGACGACGGTCGACGAGCGGGGACGTGAGATTGCGCGCCGATTCTTCGGCGTCGATGGCCGACCGGTCCGGAGCAACAGCGGAGCCTTTGGCACCGAGATCAAATACAACGAACGTGGCCAAATCGTAAGCCAGAAATGCCTAGACGCCGAGGGTAACGCCACAATTAACGCCTCTGGGATCGCGCTCAGCGAGAACACTTACGACGGTGTCGGTAACGTGGTGCGCGAGCGCTACTTCGGGCCGACCGGACAGCCCGTTCTCACGGTTGACGGTGTCGCCGGTATGGATTTCTCGTTCGACGCGCGCCGACACGTAGTCGAGCGGCGTTTCGTCGGGCTCGACGGTCGGCCTATTCGGAGTCGCGAGGGGTTCGCTGGTTGGCGTTCGAAGTATAACTCCCGCGACGACGAGATCGAAAGGATCTTCCTGGACGAAACGGGAAAACCGACACCGTCGAACACGGGGAACGCTGGGATCCTCTTGAGCTACGACGAACGACACCGGATGGTATCTCAGGTATTTATCGATGCGAACGGACGGCCCATCCGTTCGAAACGAAACTTCGCGAGCTTGACACAACGCTATGATGCGCGCGGACGCCTCGTCGAGGAAGAATACTTCGATGAGACCGGGCGGCCAACGTTGGCCGACAGCGGTTACTCTCTCATCCGCACCACCTTCGACGCCCGGGGCAATGCTGTCCTTCTGGAGTTCTTTGATCCAAGCGGGCGACCGGCGAGCGCGACGTGGGCAGCCAAAGTGGTCCGGCTCTACGACCGCTATGGTCACGAAGTCGAGCGCCGTTTCTTCGACGCCGCCGATCGTTTGGTGCCGAATGCGAACTCCGGCCGCGCGCTTGTACGCTTCGTTCGCGATGGCGCCGGCCGGGTGATCGAAGAGCGGTCGTTCGATGCAACTGAGCGACCGGTCGACCAGCGCGACAGCGGCTGGTCTCGCAGAGTTTATACTTACTCTCCAGAAGGGCGCGAGACCTCGCGGCGGTGCTTCTCCATCAACGGGCGTGAGATCCTGCCCTGCAACGACGACTAGTGGGCAGGCTAATCTACTCCGAACGGGCAACCTGTCCCTGTGAACCGGTCTTTCGTACTCGGGGATGGGGAATCGGTCCATGTGAACCGGTGGTGCGTACCCTTGAACCAGTGACCCGTCCCAGTGAACCGGATCTCCGTGCACATGGACGGAGATCCCGTCCCCGTGAATCGATGATCCGTACTCCTGGACGGATGTCCGGTCCATAGGAACCGGTGATCCGTACCCGTGAACCGATGATCCGTACTCTTTGGACGTGAGCCTTTGCCGCCAAGTCGCCACTGGTACAAATACCGGCTGTACTATGGAGCGGCAGGAAGAACCCACGTTCGCTACGACAACGAACGTGGCAAGGGCGATCACCGCCACCTGGGAGACGGCGAAGAGGCGAATGTCTTCTCCACAGTGGAGCAGTCGCTCGCGGGCTTGGCTCAAGCCCTCCACAGGGCTCGAGCCAAGTCGTGCGGTGCCGCAAACAAGTCCTACGGTACCCGGCTCGAGTCTCGAAGGACTTGAGTCAAGCCGAGATCTCAGAGACGCCGTTTCCAGATGTCCGGTTGCCGGCGCTGGTGAACGACGGCAAGGACGATGACGGTCTGGTGCTCAAGCAGGAAGTAGACGGAATAGGGGAACTTGTGCAGAAGGCCCCGCCGTGCACCTTCTCCGACGACAGGGAACTGAAGCGGTGACTGCTCAATGCGATCGAGCAGACGGTCCAACTCGCCGGTGAAACGGTCTCCGAGCCCCGGCCGCTCGTCTTCATACCAACCGGCGGCCTCTTCGATGTCCAGCTCAGCCTCCCGCCGGATGACGAGTCTTGGCGTCATGCTCGAGTCGGACGGTTTCGGATTTTCTGCAGAACGTCCTCTCGCACCTCATCCCAGGGTCTGACTGCTCCGGGGTCGGCGCGATGAGCCGCGAGACGCTCGGCGACGATGGCCCGGTGCCAGTCCGGCACCTCCACCTGGCTTGGGTCCGCGGAGATATGGTCCCAGAGGGACTGCACGTAGTCGAGCCTCTCCTCCATCGAGAGGTCCTCGAATCCGGGCGGGGGAATGGGAAGAGAGCGTGCCATGGGATGAATCCTGACAGACGATAGTATAGCCCGAAGCAGGGTCAGCTCCCCGCCGGCACCTGCGTTCCCGCGTCCAGCGTTCTCCGGATGCGCGTCCGCAGATCCTCCAGGTGGGCGCGCGTATAGGCGTCCGTCGTCGGATGAGACGAGGCACCGGCCAGCGCCTTGCCGAGCTTCCGGTCGATGCTGCGCAGAGTGGCGGCGGCCAGTTGCGAGGCCTCGGCCGGGGTGCCTGTCTCCGGCGCCACGGCGAGCTTGGCGAGGCGCCCCACCAGGAGACGCTGCAACGTGCGGCGGTCCTGCGACAGCTTGACGCCGGCCTTGAGATCGCCGAACGCGGTGGCTTCGAGATGGCCGAACAGCTCCGGCAGGGTGAAGGGATCGACCGGGGTGCGCCGTTCGTTGTCCAGCACCCGCGCCAGGCGGTTGGGTTGCAGCAGCGTTCCGAAGGCGGCGCTGTACAGGCCGGCGATCCGGTTCTCCAGAGTGAAATCGCTGGCATACCGCCAGCGGTAGTTCCAGTCCGGCAGCAGGTCCGCCTTGAGCAGCGCCAGCGTCCGCGGCGGCAGCGCGAAGGCGCCGTCGGCGAAGATCTGCTCGTCGAGGACCTGGAGAGCGTGCCGTTGCTGCGCCGGATCGATCGGGGTGATCGGTGCCGGCCCGCCCTTCTCCGCCGCCGGCGAGCTGGCCACCCGGCGCAGGAGGATTTGGCCGCCGACGTGGCGGGCGCTCATGTCGATGTAGTCCATGGCCACCGAGAAGACCGCCGAATCCAGAGCCTGGCGCAGCAGGTTGTAGTCGTGCCCCTCGCCCAGCACCAGCTCGGGGAGCTTGGGCAGCACCTCGCCGCGCAGAACCTTCAGGCGCGACTCCGCGAAGGCCAGCGGATCGTCGCCGAAGTCGTCGGCGTTGGTGGTCGGATCGATGTCGTTGAGCTCGCCGCCGTCATAGATCAACCCCGGCTTCACCTCGGCGCGGGCGGCGATCCGGTCGAGCTGCTTCGCCTCCTCCTCCGGCGACAGATGGGGGAACGGGCGGTAGAGGTACTCGACGGCCAGATTGTCATAGGGCCCGACCTCTTTGAGGAAGTAGTCGCCCTGCGGCGCTCCCTTGGGCGCCAGGTAGATCGGGTCGTAGTCCATCACCGAGGAGCCGAAGATGCCGGTGGCCGCGTGGCCGGTGAGCTTGCCCGACGCGACCGCCTCACGGCTGGCGATCAGGCTCCCCTTCCAGTTGTGGGGAAAGCCCAGGGCATGCCCGACCTCATGGGAGATCAGCTCCTGGAACGCCTCGCGCGCGAAGCGCTCCGCCTCGGGCGTGCCCGGCTGCAGGATCCCCCGCGATTGCAGCACCAGGCGCGCGAAGGCGATCTGGCTGGAGAAGGACGCGGCGCGGTCGCAGAGATGGATGTTCCGCCGCAGGCCGCGGAGCGCCTCCTCGCGGTCCGCGGCCAGGATCGAGACCTGCTTCCCGTCTCCCGCCTCCGGATCGGGCGCCCGCCACCAGGCGTAGACCAGGTAGCGGTGCAGGGTGAACGAGGGGAACTCGCCGTTGATGTAGACGTTCGCCTTGAGCACCTTGCCGGTGCGCGGATCGACCACGCTCGGCCCGGCCATGCCGGAGAACAGGAGCGAGTCGGTGAGGTTCCAGTAGATGACCGAGTGGTGGATGTCCGCCGGATCCCAGCTCGGATCGTCCGGCCGGTCGAGCACGCGCACCGCATCGGAGATCCCCACCTTCTCGAAGGCCTTGTTCCACCACAGGGTGGCCTCCTTGAGCAGCGGACGCCACTCCACCGGCACACCATGGTCGACATAGAAGGTGATGGGCTCGACCGCGGGAGAGACGGGTTTCGTGGGGTCCGACGGCCGGACGTCCCAGCGCTGCGCGATGTGGCGGAACGCGCTGTCCCGGCGGTCGATGTCGGTGTAGTCTTTGTGCGAATCGACGAAAGCGCCGATCCGCTCGTCGGCGAAACGGGTGCGGAACCCGTCGTCGGGCAGGCGGAAGAGCTGGTACTCGACCAGGACGGTGAAGAAGCGGGGATCGGCGAGACGGCCCGGCTCGGCGTGGGGCCGCCGCGGGCTCCCCGGTCCCATGACCTCCGCCGGCCGCTCGCGCTCGCGGCGGTAGCGATAGGACACGCGGGCCACGACGTTGTCGGGAAAAGAGGCCAGCGAGACCAGGGTCGCATCCTGGGGCGCGGTGCTGTAGCCGGATTCGGCAGGCAGGATCGGCGCGAGGTCGGCACCGAAGAGGCCCTTCGCGTCGGCGAGCAGCGGCGCCGGCTGGTCGGTCAGCGGCAGGAGGTCACTCAGGAAGACCGGCGAGGCCGAAAAGCTGGTGTCGACCGTCGGACGGATCGGCGCATCCGCCGCCGCCCGGAAGTCCAGATTCTCCTTGCGCAGGATCAGGCGGTCTCCCTCGCGGCGCCAGGTCACCACCGAGTTGTCGACCGCCTCGCCCCGCGGGAGCCAATCCCCGACCGCGTCGACCAGGTTCGCGGCCATCCCGAGGGGAGCTCCGAGGAGGCTCGGCGGCACCTCGACCCACAGCTTGCCGGGGGCGCGATAGAACGTCACCAGGCCAGGCAGCTTCTCTGCTCCCCGCACCGTCTCGGCGAGACTCCTGTCCTCCTCATTCCCGCGGGAAGGCGGAGCGGCGGCGGCTCCGTGTGTGAGAGGCAGGACAAGGAGTGCCGATGCGGTGACGAAAGAACGTAAACAGTTGTGGGCCATAGCTCCTCCGTTGCGAGATCCGGCATCGACTATATCAACCTCACCGGCTTCTTGAGGCCGTGCTAGAATTCCGCCTGCGTCTCGATCTGAAAGGAGAATTCGATGAAGAAGGTTTCCCTGACCTTGGCGGGAGTTGTGCTCGCAACGATCGCGGCTCTGGCCTTGCCGGCGATCGCCGCCGCGTCGGACAACAGCGTCATCCACATCAAGAACAAGTCGGACTGGGAGATCCACCATCTGTTCCTGTCCCCCTCGGACCAGGACCACTGGGGTCCCGACCAGCTCGGCCAGCAGATCATCAGCGCGGGCGGTGGCTCGTTCGAGCTGCACAAGGTGCCCTGCGACACCTGGGACATCAAGATCGTCGACGAGGACGGTGACGAGTGCGTCATCACCGGCGTCGACATCTGCGCCTCGAAAGAGGCGTGGACGATCACCAACGACAACCTCCTGAGCTGCCAGTCCGACTCCGGCGACTAGCCGCGGCCTGCTCAGCCAGGCCATGCCGTGTCCCCCGCACGGGCCTCTCAGGGTCTGGCGGGGGATTGGTGTTTCTGGATGCTGCTCAGACTTGTGGCAACGGCGGCGGCGCCTGGCCGGCGCGCGGGGCGTACCAGTCGAGCCGGCGGGTGATGTACATGACCAGGGCGAGGATCAGGAAGAGGCCGACCGATCCCAGGAGCAGCGCGTAGTCTTCCGCCTGGAGCAGCACGTAGAGATAGCTGTAGAGCGCGACCAGGGCGGCGCCGACGCCGAGGGAGCGCAGACGGGCGCGCAGGATGGCCGCCGCGTAGGCGGTGATGAGGCCGATGGTGGCCACCGAGGCGAGGACGTAGGCCAGGGCGAAGTGCGCGTGCTCGGAGATCGAGAGGAGCAGGACGTAGAAGAGGCAGAGAGCCGAGCCGACCAGCAGGTACTGCATCGGGTGCAGGGCGAAGGGGCTGAACACCTCATAGAGAAAGAAGGTCAGGAAGGTGAGGAAGATGAAGAGGATGCCGTACTTCACCGAGCGCTCCGTCTTCTGGTAGAGGTCGACCGGCAGGAAGAGGCCGACACCGAAGGCAGAGGCCGACACGACCGATGCCGGCGCGACCTTTTCGGTCTCCTGTGCCTGCCACTGTTGCGGGTAGCTCCGTCCGAAATAAGGAACGTTCCAGGTGGCCTCGAAGCCGGACGGGCTCACCCGGTGCGACTCGGGCAGGAACTTGCCGACGAAGCTCGGGCTGGCCCATGGCGAGCGGAGAGACACGGTGGTCTGTTTGCCGAAGGGGAGCACCCGCAGCTCCTGGCTGCCGTTCAACACCAGGTCGAAGCCGAAGTCCCAGCTCTGCCCCTCCGCGGCGGCGGCCAGGCCGGAGATCGGCACCTGGAGACCGCTCGTCCACACTCCCTCGACGGTGCCGCCGGGCGAGAGCTGGAGCACTTTGCCCGCCCAGGTGATGTTGACGCCTTGCCGGATGCCGCCCATGTCGGGGATGCCGATGGCCAGATTGGCCTGATCCCACAGGACGTCCTTGGCCGGAATGCCCCAGGCGGTGAAGCTCGGGCGCTTGAAGGTGCCGGAGAGGCGGAGGTCGGCGCGGTAGAGCATCACGTCGAAGATCCCCCGGCTTCGCTTCTCGGGCTCGACGTGGCCGTCGACCTTGAGCATTTCGGGCAGGAAGTAGGCGCGGTGGTCGTAGGTGATCACCCGCCCCTTGTCGTCCTCGCCATAGGTGTGGAACGGCACCACCAGCACCGGCCCGCCGAGCGTCTGCGCCGTCCCCCAGGACGATGCCACCTCGGAGGTCACCGCGTCGTGCCGCTGCTGCCGCTCGTCGATCAGCCCGCCGATCATCAGCAGCGGAATGAGCAGGACGAGGATCAACACGGCGACGACGATCATCTTGACTACGATCGAACCTTTGAAGCCACGCCTCTCGGCCGGAATCATCGGAGAGCCCTCCAGGAGCGGCCGGGCTCCGTGCCCGGACCGCCGTCTGGAAGCCATGAGACCACCCGGGGATGAAGCGATCGGGGCGGGATCTAGGAAAGGCTGGCCAAGATTGTGGCGGGATCGTGGCAGTCTGAAAGGGCGACGCCGGCCAGCCGCTCGCGCAGCCGCACCACCTCGCCGACGACGATCGTGGCCGGCGCCCGCAGGCCGGCCTCCGCGGCGATGCCGGCGATGTCGGCAAGAGTGCCGACCACGGCGCGCTCGTCCGGCCGGCTGCCGTTCGCGATCACCGCGACCGGAGTGTCCGCCGCCCGGCCATGTCTCTGGAGGAGCGCCGTGAGCTCAGGCAGGCGCGCCAGCCCCATGAGCACGACGACCGTGTCGAGCCGGGCGAGCGCCGACCAGTCCACGCGGTCGCCGCCCATGCCGCTTGACATGCAATGCCCGGTGACGACGGCGAAGCTGCCCGCGACGCCGCGGTGCGTCACCGGAATGCCGGCCAGCGCCGGAACGCTCACCGCGCTGCTGACGCCGGGCACCACCTCGCACGGAACGCCGGCCTCCCGGCAGGCCAGCGCCTCCTCGGCGCCGCGGCCGAAGACGAACGGATCGCCTCCCTTGAGCCGGACGACGGTGCGTCCCTCGCGGGCCAGGGAGATGAGGAGCCCGTTGATGTCCTCCTGGCCCCACTGCGAATGGCCGGTCTCTTTTCCCACTTCTTTCCCAACACTGATCAGCTCCGCCGTGGGCGAGGCCGCGGCGAGAATCTCCCGGCTGACCAACCGGTCGTAGAGGACGGCGTCGGCCTGGCGCAGGCAGCGCAGGCCGCGGACGGTCATCAGGTCGGGATCTCCCGGACCGGCGCCGACGAGGGTGACGCGGCCGGTGGACCTCACCCCCGACCCCTCTCCCATCGCCCCCTCTCCCGGCGGAAGGGGGTGCGAT
>DATARD010000140.1:0-6618 GCA_036264355.1 Thermoanaerobaculia bacterium | reverse complement strand
CCTAACCCGGCCGAGCCGGAACCAAACAAGTAGCGGGAAGAGGGGTAGGATATGCTCTCGGGGATGCCGAGGCAGGTGTCTCGGCATCCTTGGAGGGCACACCCATGGTCGTGTTGACGGAACGGTATGCGGACCGGATTCCGGGAGTTCTTTCCTGCTTTGACCGGGTGGTGATCACCGGGACACTCCCAGAGATCTGCCATGCCCAGGTCATGGGCAGACATCTGACAGAGCAGGGGGTTCGGCTCTTTGATTACACCCAATGGGCAGAGCTACTGCGTGATGAGATCAACAAGCACGCGGAGAGATTGGCCAGGGAGGCTGGCTTGGTCGTCGAGTTCATCCGCCGCAAAGACTTCCGCAAAGAGGATCGGGTGCGAGAACTGTTGGGGAAACGAGGGAATCACCCGGGCCTTGTTCACATCTTCTCCGCCATGGAGTCTTGTCAGTCCTTCAAGCCTTGGCACGACAAGTCCACAGGCAAAACGTCCATGCGTGCGAGGGAAGGGAGATGCCTTCATTATTACTTCTACTTCATCGACAGGGATCTTGGGCTCTGCTATCTGCGGGTTCCCACTTGGGCGCCTTTCCGCCTGCAGTTCTACTTCAACGGGCATAACCAACTGGCTTGCCAACTGAGCAAGCGAGGGCTCGGCTATCGGTTGGTCGACAATGTCTTCACCGAGATCGAGGATTTCACCCGAGCCCAAGAACTGGCCGACAGTTTGCGGGTCGAGACCCTGCACCGCATCCTGGATCGTGTTGCTGGCTGGTTGTGCCCAATCCTGCCTCACTTCAAGACCGGTTACCACTGGAGCCTGATGCAGGTGGAGTATGCCACCGACATCGTCTTCGGCAGCATCGAGGATCTGCAGCCTGTGTACGAGGAGTTGGTTCGCACAGCGATCCATACGGTCAAGCCGGAGAACGTGGCGACCTTCCTCGGCCGCAAGCTCGACGAACGTTTCGAAGGAGAGATCGGCAACGACTTTCATACCCGCATCGAAGGGACCAGAATCAAACATCACATGGGGCGCAATTCGATCAAGATGTACGACAAGCTGGGCAGAGTCTTGCGACTCGAGACCACCAGCAACGATGTCACCTCTTTCAAACACTACCGGAGGGTAGAACATCGAGATGGTACCTGGGAGATGAAGAACGCTCCCGTCAAGAAGTCGATCTACAGTCTGCCGGCTGTTGCCGAGTTGATGAAAGCAGCCAACCGCCGGTACCTGGAATTCCTGTCGGCGCTTGACGACCCGACGGCAGGAATCAAAGATCTGGACAAGATCTCCAAGCCGACGACAGACGGCCAACGCACCTATCGGGGAATCAATCTGTTCGCCGAAGAGGACCGCGCAGTTTTGGAGGCGATCGTCCGGGGTGAGTTCAATCTCAGTGGTTTTCAGAGCCGTCACCTTCAGGATCTCTTGCCTGGCAGCACGCCTTCTCGGGTCTGGCACCTCCTGAAGCGACTGCGTGCCCATGGGCTCGTCAAGAAGATCGGGCGCACATACAAGTACTACGTGACCCAGCTCGGGAAGGCCGTTATCAGCGCTGCTCTCAAACTCTGGCGCTTCTTACTGATTCCAGCGATGGCCGAGAAGGTCTCGACATAAAAAGTGACATAAAATCATTACCACGCTGGCAAGGATCTCACCCGTAAGGGACTAATGCACCACCTTCCGCTTCGGGCCGCTGCGGAAAGACAGGATGTCCTCGGTGCGCTTCAGGAGCGTGCCGGCGTAGGGGACGGCGCTGAGGCGCTCGGGCGTGATGCGGGCGTGCTGGAGGGCGCCCAGCCAGTTGAGCAGCTCGCTGGTGGCCGGCGGCTTTTCGAAGCCGCGCTGGCGCAGCTCATAGAAGATGCCGAGGGCGGCGTCGAGCAGGCCCTTTTCGATGTCGGGAAAATGGAGATGGACGATCTCCCGCATCTGCGCCGGAGTGGGGAAGGCGATGTGGTGGCAGTAGCAGCGGCGCAGGAACGGATCGGACAGCTCGCGTTTGGCGTTCGAGGTGACCAGGATGAACGGCCGCTTGTCGGCGTTGATGATCTGGTTCACCTCGCGGATGGTGAACTGGCAGTCCTCCAGTACGTCGAGCAGGTTGTCCTGCACGTCGGACTCGGTCTTGTCGATCTCGTCGAGGAGGAGCACGACGCGCTGCTCGCTGCGGAAGGCACGGCCGATCGGTCCCCAGATCACGTAGTCGAAGAAATTGTTGACGTCGCGCCCGGTCGCCGCCGAGCCGAAGCGGGCGTCGTTCAGACGCAGCACGGTGTCCTGCACATAGCAGGCCTCTTCGCCCTTGATCGTAGACTTGCACCGCAACGTCTCGATCGGCATGCCGAGCGCGCGGCTCACCTCGAAGGCGAGCTGCGTCTTGCCGGTCCCCGCCTCGCCGGTGAGAAGCAGCGGCTTCTCCATGACGAGAGCCATATTGACGATCGCCCCGAGCTCGGGGTCGAGGTAGTAGCGGTCGGTGCCCTGAAACTCCATGCGCGGCGTCTCCTCCTGAGGCGGCCCGATGGCGGGCCGGCCGGGGTGGGAGCATAGCAAAGGGGAGGCTCTACCCCGGAGGTCGCGGCGTCAGGAGGATGATTCGACCCCGGTGAGAGTGGCTTGAGGTAATATCCACCTATGATCAAGCGCACCACGATCGAGATCGATGACGACCTGCTCAACCGAGCCAAGGAGGCGTTGGGTGAGGCCACAGCGCGAGCCACCATCGAGGAAGCGCTGCGCCGTGCGGCTTCCGGCACCGAGACGGACCGCGAACGCCGAGCCGCGAAGCAGCGGCGCTACCTGGAGCAGTTGAGCCTGCGCGTAGATGTCGCCGTGCTCGCATCGGAGGAGATGTGGCCGTAAGGGGCTGGCTCCTCGACAAGAGCGCCGCTGCGCGCAGCGGCGACGAGAGAGTGGGGGCGCAGCTTGCCGAGCTGGCGGGCTCCCTCTTCCTCTGTCCGGTCGGTGAGCTGGAGCAGCTTTACTCGGCACGTTCCGCCCGGGACTATGACGCCCTTGAAGCTGACCTGCGCGATACCTTCGAGATCGTCGCCACACCTCCCGACCTGTTCGATCGCGCTCACGATCTCCAGAGGGATCTGGCTCATCACCACGGCATGTGGCACCGAACGCCGATCCCGGATCTCCTCATCGCCTGCACGGCCTTGCACCATGGGCTCGGCGTCGTTCACGTCGACCGCGACTTCGAGCGAATCGCGCAAGTCCGCCCACTCCCCGTGCGCCGGCTGGGTTAGCTTCGACGCGCCTGCTATGGCGCGCCAGTTCGGACAGGCGGTCAGGCGTACAAATCGTCCAGGCTGTGCCAGCGCGCACCCGCCGTGCGTTGGGCGTCCGCCGGAGGTTTGCCGCGGGTGAAGATCCGGCGTCCGATGGTGGCGTTGCGGGTGTTCGGGTACTCCCGGATCTTCGTTTCCAGCTCCTGCTCGACGGCGAGACGCGAGCGGACGGTGCCCCATTTGCATTCGCCGAGGTCGGTCCAGCCGTCGTCGCGCAGGCCGACGAGGTCGATCTGGACGGTTTTGGAGCAGTACTCGCCGACTTCGAAGGCGGCGGTGATCCCCTCGCGCTGGTAGAGCCCGGGGAGGGCTTCCTGGCAGAGGCTTTCGAAGCAGGTTCCGAAGTAGGCGTCGAGGTGCGGCCGGATGCGGTCGCGCAGTGCCCTTTCCGGTCCCATGTGGCGGCTGTAGCTGGTGTTGGGGAAGACGAAGCGGAACCAGAAGCGCATCAGCGGGTCCGCCACGAAATAGCGCACGTGCCGCGGCGACGGCGGCTCGCCGGTCAGCGGGTGGCGCCGCTCGACGTAGCCGAGCTCGATGAGCTGTTGGAGGTAGTAGTGGAGGCTGCGGACGTCCTGCCCGGACGCTTTGGCGATCGCCTGGTTGCTGGTGGCGCCGGAGGCGATGGCGAGGAGCACGGCGTAGTAGCTCTCCACCTCGCGCAGCTCTTCGCGCAGCAGGAAGTCGCCCTCGCGGTGGAGCGCCGCGTATTCGTCCAGCAGCTCGGCGGCGATGTTCATCTCGACCGAGCGGTCCGCGGCGAAAGCCTTGAGGTAGAGCGGCACGCCGCCGCAGAGGAAGTAGGTCTTCGCCTGGTCGGGGAGCGAGTAGCGGGGATGGAAGAGCGCCGCTTCGCGGTAGCCGAAAGGGCGGAGGAGGATCTGCGCCGTCCGGCGGCCGAAGAGGGGGCTGCGCCGGCCGAGGACCTCGCGCTCCATGAAGCCGATGTAGGAGCCGCAGAGGATGAGCACGACGCTGCCCTCATCGCTGGCATCGCGCCAGGAACGATCCCACTTCTCCTGGAGGATCGAGGGAAGCTCGGGGCTCGCGTCGACCGTCCACTGGAATTCGTCGAGCGCCAGGATGAGCTTCTGGCCCGGCCGGCGGCGGGAGACGACGAGGTCGAGGGCTTCGCTCCAACTCTCGGTGGCCTGGCCGGCGAGCAGCGGCTCGTCGAGGGCCACGGCGGCCTCACCGAGAAATTCGCGGATCTGGAGCGCGGCGGGCGCTTTCTTGCCGAGGAAGTAGATCCCGGGCCTGTCCTTCATGAAGCGGAGGATCAGCTCGCTCTTGCCGATCCGGCGGCGGCCGTAGATCGGGATGAACGCACTCTGCGGACCTTCGTACGCCGCGTCGAGCAGTTTCAGCTCGGCCTTCCTGCCGATGAATCCGTCCATCCGTCACCTCCGGGAGCCAATGTAGAAGGCCGAACACGACTCGTCAAGTCGTGACTCGACAAGTCATGACTCGACAAGTCGTGTTCCGATGAAGCCAAAGGACCGAAAGGACTTCAAGGACCTGAAGGACAGAAGGGAAAGTCCTTGGCGTCCCTTATGTCCCTTATGTCCTTTGGTCCTTTTCTACCTTTCCCGCACCTCGACGACCAGGCGCGCCTTGCTCTCGACGGGAACGCCGTCGCGGGCGGCCGGCTGGAAGCGGGTGTCGCGGACGGCTTGCAGGGCGGCGTCCTTGAAATAGAGGTAGAGATTCTGGGGGATGGGCTTCGCCGAGGCGAGGAACGGCGCATTGGCGCTGAGCACACGGCCGGAGCTGGAGACCTCCAGATCGATGGTGACGCGGACGGTGAGACCGGTGCCTCGCGCCTGGTCCGGATAGGTGGGCTGCGGCGGAGTGAGCGGCTGGGCTTTGACGAAACCCGCGGCGGAGGGCGGTGGCTGGGGTGTCTCTGCCGGCGGTGTGAGGTCCGTCCCGAGGACGGTGCCGGGCGACGGATCTGCCGGAACGGTCGTGGCGGCAGGTGAGGTTTCCTGGTGCAGCGGCGGTGGTGTCGGAGAGGCCGGGTAGTGCGGCTTCGGCCCGGCCGGACCGCGGGGACCGGCGAGCCAGAGGCCGAGGGCGCCCAGGGCGAGCGCTCCGATGAGCAGGCCGGCGGCGGCGAGCCCCCAAGGTCTTTTGAGCGGCTCGAAGGGCTCCGGCTCGGCGGGCGGGGGCGGCGGGGGAGTCAGCGGCGAGGGCTTCTCAGGCACCGTGGTGTAGCCGCTCCGCCGCGGTGGCGATGGCGCCGGAGCGGGCTGCGCGGTCCGGCGGGTGACATGCGCCGCGGCGGCCACGGAAGGCGCGAGGCCGTCGGCCCAGGTCGAGGGATCGGGCGGAGCCTCGGAGCGCCCCGTTGATTGCCGCGGATGCGGCGCGGTCTCTTCGCTCGGCTGGGGGAGGGCCGCCGCCAGGTCGGCGGCGGTGACCGGCGTTGCGAAGGGCGCCAGGGCGTCCGACAGCTCCTCGGCGGTGGCGATCCGCTGGTCCGGTTTCTTGGCCAGCATGCGCAGCACGATCTCGCGCAAGGCCGGCGGCACCCGTCCCTGGCGGTCGGTTTCGTCGAACGAGAGAGGCGGCCGCAGGAGATGGCCGGCCATCAGCTCCTGCGCCGAGCGGCCGGCGATCGGGCAGCGGTTGGTGAGCAGCTCATAGAGCACGATGCCGAAGGAGTAGAGATCGCTGCGGGCATCGATCGGGCCGCCGTCGTCGAGCTGCTCGGGCGAGGCGTAGCGCGGCTTGCCGAGGAAGATGCCGGTGCGGGTGAGCGAGTCGTCGAGATCGCGTCCGAGGTCGGAGGCGATGGCCTTGGCGATCCCCAGGTCGATCAGCTTGATCAACGGCCGGCCGTCGGCGTCGCGGCTCAGCATCAGGTTGTCCGGCGAGATGTCGCGGTGGATGAAGCCGCGGCGGTGCAGATAGCCGAGCGCGGCGAGCGCCTGGCGGGCGATCTCGATGGTGAGCCCGAGCGGCGGCGGCCCGGTGCGCTGCAGGATCTCCTTGACCGTCAGGCCGTCGATGAATTCCATCACCAGCAGCTCGTGCCCCTGCTCGTCGACCGTGAAGTCGAGGATCTGCGCGATGTTGGCGTGGCGCAACCGGCTCGCCGCCCGCGCTTCGCGCAGAAAGCGGTCGGAGAGCTCGGCGGTGTGGCCGAGATGGGGAAGGATGACCTTGACGACGCGGATCTCGTCGAGCAGCTTGTGCCGCACCTTGTACACGGCGCCCATGCCGCCTTCGCTGAGCTTGGCGAGGACGACGTACTTGCCTTCGATGGATGCGGGGAGGGCCACGGGTGGGGGGATTCTATCGTAGGGGAG
>DATARD010000100.1:0-5789 GCA_036264355.1 Thermoanaerobaculia bacterium | reverse complement strand
CCGATGCGCTCGGTCATCGCGCGCCACTGCCGCTCGTATGTATGCACGCTCTCCAGGCAGGCCTGGTTGAACTTCTCGATGCCGTACGCCTCGATCTGCTGCTTGCCACTGAAGCCCAGCCGCTTCTCGACCTCGATCTCGACCGGCAGGCCGTGAGTATCCCATCCCGCCTTGCGCGCGACCCGATATCCGCGCATCGTGCGGTAGCGGGGAAAGAGGTCCTTGACGACCCGGGTGACGACGTGGCCGACATGAGGCACGTTGTTGGCCGTGGGCGGCCCCTCGAAGAAGACAAAGTCACCGCGTGGCGCCGGCTTGGTCAGGCTCTGCGCAAAGATGTCCCGAGCCTTCCACTCCGCGAGCACATCGAGCTCGAGCACGGGGAAGGGATAACCACCCGGAACATCGGGAAATCTGGAGTCGCTCATTTGGGAAGCCTCGTCGCATCGCCGGCGGCGCCCGAGAGCGGCCGCCGCGGCAAGGGACGCTATTGTACCCGGTGCGTCAAGCTCCGCTCGGCCGGAACGATGAATCTCTAGACTTCGTCGATGAACCGCTCGAGAGCACGGCAGAACGCCGTGGCATTTTCGACATGCGGGAGGTCACCGCTGCCCTGGAAAACCTCGAGATCCGCATGCGGCAGCCGGTGCACCCACTGATTCGCGTTCTCCACCGGAGACGAAGCGGCAGAACGGCCCCAGGCGAGAAAAACCGGCACCTCGACGCGCGGCAGATCGTCCTCGATGTCCAAGCCGAGGTCGCCGCGCAGATAAGCGGCGAGTGCGGCGCGAGCTCGGGGTGCATGGCTCGCTCGATAGTGGTGGTCGAGGAGGGCGGCGTCCACCCGTTCCGGCGCGGAATAGACCTCTTTTCGCAAGTGATGCGTCAGAGCGGAGCGGCTGGTCAGGAGGTCGAGCAGTGTGGTCCGCAGAACGGGTACGTGCAGGAGACGGCGGAGAAAGGCTGGACCGGCTCCATCCGTGGTCACGCCGCCGTCCGCCGAGAGACCGAGCGGCGTCACCAGGACGAGCGCCAGGACCCGCTCGGGGCTCTCGGCCGCCACTCTCACGGCATAAGCGGCCGTGATTCCGGCTGCCACGAGCACCGCAGGCTCACGTACGACACCATCCAGGAAGTCCTCGATCGTGGCGACACAGGCTTCCGCTCCATGGCCACCCACCGGCGGCTCGGAACGGCCCCAGCCGGGAAGGTCCGGAACGTAGATCGCGTGCCGGCCGGCGAGAACTTCGGCAACAGCCCGCCATTGGTTGGCGTCGTACCCAGGACCGAAGGAGTGCAAAAGCACGAGCGGAGGAGCACTAGCTCCGAGCTCCTGGAACACCACCTCACCCAAAGCCCCGGCATAGCGGTGTGCCCGGCCCCAGCGCGGTGCCCGCGAGGGTTCCGCGCGACGGCGAATCACCTCGCTGATCAGCACCGGAAGCCCTACCGCAGCACCTGCGAGCAGCAGTCCCTTCGCCAGCCGCGCGCCGGAGCGCCGCTCCTGCCCTGGACTCGATCGACGACTCATGGAGGGGGAGAATAACACGCCGACCAGATCATCGACTTCTTGCTTGAAGATTTCAGCGCCGGTTCAGGGTATAATCCGCCGCCGATTGCCGCGAGAGCTAGTCATCCTGTGGGCCGGACGCCATCATCGCTCGAGCTGGGAAGAGATCTGCTCTTCCTACCGGCAGCGGATCGCGCGCATGATGCCCATCCGCGAGGTGCCGGTTCGAGCTCGCGGCGGCGCGGACGATCCGCAGCGGCGGCGAGCCGAAGGGCAGGCTCTGGTCGCCGCCCTTCCCACGGCGGCCTGGACGGTGGCCCTCGACAGCGGGGGCGAGATGCCGGACTCGGAGCAGCTTGCCGCTCATCTCTCCCGCCTCAAGGCGGAGTGGCCACACGCGATCGCCTTCCTGATCGGCTCCGACCTGGGGCTCGATCCCGAGGTGGTCGGCGCGGCCCGCTGGGTCCTGTCCCTGGGCCGGTTGACGCTTTCCCACGAGCTGGCACGCACCGTGCTTTACGAGCAACTCTTCCGCGCCCTCTCGATCGGGGCCGGAATGAGCTATCATCGCGAGCCCTGACATCAGGCCGGTTCCTCGACGCCCCGACGGGCTGATTGGATCGAAAGGAGACTGCAAGCGTGGCCAAGACAGAGAAGGCCAAGGCGACCATCGCCACAGAAATGCCCAAGGATCGCTACGACGCTCTGCGCGATCGCCTCAACCAGCAGCGGCAAGAGATCCTCAATATGTATAAGCAGGACGTCCGGGCCGGTCAGGAGTCCGCCGACGACGGCACAGATGACATTGTCGACCGCGCCAACAACTCCTACAACCGGGAGCTGATGTTCTCCCTCTCGGACAGCGAGCGCCTGATGCTGCTCCAGGTCGAGGAGGCCATCCACCGCATGGACCAGGGGATCTACGGCCGCTGCACGAACTGCGGCAATCCGATCCACCCGCTGCGTCTGGAAGCGGTGCCGTGGGCGCGGTTCTGCATCGACTGCCAGGAGCTGGCCGAGAAGGGGCTCTTGGAGGCCGAAGCCTCCTGATCCTCCGATGACGACCGTCATCGAGAGCTTCCTCGCTGGCCTGGGCAAGAAGAATTGCCCCCAGGTCTGCCTCGTGCACGGCGATCTGGTTCTCGCCGAACCGACCGCCGAGCGGGTGGCCGCGGCGTTGATCCAGGCCCTCGGTGGCTCCGCCGCGGACATTGAGACCCATCGGCGCCCTGCGTCGCTCTCGCCCCTGCTGCAGGATCTCCGCACGTTCTCCCTCTTCGCCTCGGCCAAGGTAGTGCTCGCGGTCGATTCCGCCGTCTTCGCCGACCGTGGCGCCGCGGCCGACCTGGTCGATGACGCGGCCGAAGCCCTGCCGCTCTCCTCCGGCAGTGAGAGCCGCGGCTTCACGGCCCGCGAGCGCCAGGCGGCGTCCCGTCTCTTCCAGGCGCTCCACCTCTTCGATCTCGATCCCCAGTCCGGAGCCCCCGAGCAGATCCTCGGCGAGCTTCCCTCCTGGGTCCTCGAAGGCGGCACGGCCCGTCGCGGGCGGGGAGCGCGGGCCCGCGGCAAGAAACAGGTCGAGGAGCTCCGCACTTCTCTGGCCAGCCTCCTGGAAGGGGCGCGCAGAGAAGGGGTCACGGGGGCTGGACAAGGCGATCTCTCAGCGCTCGCCGATGTCATCCGGGGCGGCCTTCCAGACGGTCATGCGCTGGTTCTCGCCGAACGCACGACCACGGCGGACCACCCTGTCGTCCGCCTTCTCGGAGAGCGCAAAGCGGTGGTGGCGGTCGGCAGCGTCGAGGCGGGGGACCGCGGCGGGTGGCAGGGGCTGGATCTCCTCGCCGCGGAGCTGGAACGCCAGACCGGCGTGGGGATCGCCTCCGACGCCATGGCGGAGCTCGCCCGCCGGACCCTGCGCCAGGAAGGGGATGGGCGCAAGAAGGGGATCGACGCCGATTCAACCGCCCGGCTCGCCGGCGAATACCGCAAGCTCGCCAACCTCTCGCCCGCCGCGGGACGGATCGACCGCAAGCTCGTCGAGCGGGCGGTCGAAGACCGCGGAGAAGAAGACGTCTGGCAGCTCCTCGACGCGGTAGCTGCAGGCCGCGGCGGCGAGGCGTTGGACCGCCTGCGCCGGCTGATCCTCGCGGCCGACGATCCGCTCGCTACCCGCCTCTCGTTCTTCTCGCTGTTCGCCTCGTTCTGCCGGCAGCTCACCGCGATCCGTGGCCTGATGCGCGCCTCCCGCGTGCCGGCCGGCGAGTCCAACTACGCCCGCTTCAAGGACCGCCACGCTCCGCAGCTCCAAGGCGAGGTCCCGGGCGGCGGCAAGAACCCCATCGCGGGTCTCCACCCCTTCCGCCTCCACCGCGCCTATCTCGCCGCCGGCCGCCTGCCGGAGCCTTTCCTGGCCCGGCTTCCCGCCGAGCTGTTGGACACCGAGATGCAGCTCAAGGGAGAGACCAGCGAGGCCGACACCGCCCTGGCCGACCTGGTTGCCCGGGTGAGCACGGCAGGGCACGCGTCGCAACGCTGACTATCGATTGATGTAGCCGAGGGCACGCAGCTCGTTGAGGAGCTTCCCGTCCGCCTGGGAGGAGCGTGCGCCGGCGCACGCCCCAGGAGCGGATCGTGCGCAAGGGATGGCTGCGGCGGAACTCCTCGGTGTAGAGCTCCGTCCAGGCCCGGCCGGCAAATCCCTCGGCCACCGGCAGTCCCAGCCCGTAGAGAAGGGTCGGCGCAATGTCATGGACGTGGATCCCGGAGATCCGCGCGTCCGGAGCGATGTCCGGCCCGGCGGCGAGGAGGATGCCATGCGTCCCTTCGCTATGAGTCCCCGACAGGCGGGCGATCGCCTGGACGGCCCCTCCGAACGGCTTTCCACCGATGCGCAGAACCTGAGTCGCCCCGTCCGTGGAGACCCCCATCACCAGATCGGCCCCCTGCTCAAGCTCTCGCTGCCGCGGCTCACGCGCGAAGAACACCGGTGCCCCATCGGCATAGGTGACCCTTGCGAGATCCGCAGTCAGCCGGCGTTCGATCTCCTTCCGTTCTTCGGGCCGTACCCTCCCACCCCGCTCACGGCCCGCCAGGGAAAAGCGCAGGAGCTTGGGCCGGCGGAAGTCGGGAGTGGCGTAGGTGTACACTCGCGTCTGCGCAAAGTCGATGGATTCGCCGCTTCGCGCCAGATAGCCGAGCCGCTCCAGCACCGCGTCCATGTCCAGGAACACCTTGACCTCCTCCTTGCGGGCGGCATGGAACCCGTGATCTGAGAGGATCACGACGTCGGCATCGACCGGCGCGGCGTAGACCTGCGGCACCCGGCCTCGGCAGGCCGCCAGCTCAGCCGGATCGGCCTCCGGAAAAGCCTCGGGCTCGAAACACTTCCAGGCGAAGTGGCTGACGATGTCGGTGCTGCGGAAGTAGACCAGGAGGAGGTCCAGCTTCTTCTTCGCGAGGTCGACCGCCGAACGGGCGATGGCCCGGTCGCGCACCTCCGCTTCTCCCTCCCGAAAGAGGCTGGGCTCGGTAGCCGCTTCCTTGGCCAGGCGCAGAAACTCAGGAAGATAGGACGGTGGGTAGACCCGTCGCTCAAGATCGAGGAGCGCCCGGTCGGTGACCACGTACCCGTTGACCTCTTCGGCAGGCCAGGAGCCCCACCAGCCCAGCACCGCGACTCGGCGTCCCACCCGGCTGAGCATGTTCCACAACGCAGGCACCCGGCGCAGGTCGGAGGAGATCGGCACATCCCCCTGCGGAGTGGCCACGACGAAGTCGGAGATTCCGTGCTCGGCGGGGGTGACACCGGTGGCGATGGTGGTCCAGATGACCGGAGAGGAGTTATAGGCGGTGCGCAGGGTCCCCAGGACCCCGCGGCGGGCTATCTGCCGCAGGTGGGGCAGCTTCCCTTCCTTCCACAAACGGTCGAGGACCTGCCGCTCGCCGCCGTCGATCCCGATGACCACGAGCATCCGGCGGGCTGGAGCCGAGCTCCGGCGGCGCCAGAAGAAGCCTCCGATGACCAAGACAAGGGCCACGGTCAGAGCCGCGAGCCACCAAATCATCCTGCGACCGGATGGGGGAAACATAAGACAATGATACCGCGAAAAAACAACGGCCCTTACCTTTGAGGAAAGGTGAGGGCCGTTTTGAGAAATTAGCTTCCCGGCAGCGACCTACTCTCCCACACACCAACGCGTGCAGTACCATCGGCGCGGAGGGGCTTAACTGCCGTGTTCGGAATGGGAACGGGTGTTTCCCCCTCGCTAAAACCACCGGA
>DATARD010000089.1:0-7937 GCA_036264355.1 Thermoanaerobaculia bacterium | reverse complement strand
AGACGACCGCGAGCCAGGTCTTGGTCTTGGTGAAGCCGTTCCCCCACTCCTTGAATTCGTCCGGCAACCCCTCGTCCTGGATCGCCTGCATCGTCTTGCCCGCCCTCATCTTCTTCTCAACGATGGCGGTGGTGTCGACCAGCATGCGGTGGAACTTCTCGAGGTCGGCTTTATCGGACAACGGCCCATGTCCGGGGATGATCTTCACGTCGGCGGGAAGCTGCGCCAGGATCTTGCCGACGTTTTCGGTCAGCCCCTGCACGCTGCCGCCGCTCGCCAGGTCGATGAACGGGAAGCGGCCGGTGAAGAAGTCGTCGCCCATGTGGACCACGTTCGAGCCGGTGAAGAAGATGACGCTGTCGCCGTCGGTGTGGCCGGCCGGGAAGTGGATGACTTTGATCTCTTCGCCGTTGAAGTGCACCGACACCCGGTCGCCGAAGGTGATGACCGGCAGCGCACCCTGGGGCGACGCCGGGATGGTTTCGCCCATGATCTTCTGCTCGCTGGACAGCCGCTTGCGCACGTTCTCGTGGGCGATGATCGGCGCCTCGGCGCCGAACGCCTGGTTGCCGCCGGTGTGGTCGCCGTGCCAGTGGGTGTTGAGCACGAACTTGAGCTTGCCGTCGCTCAGCCCCTTGAGGGCGGCGTGGATCTTGTCGGCCAGGGGAGCGAACTGATCGTCGACGATGAGGATGCCGTCGCTCCCCACCGAGACGCCGATGTTGCCGCCGGAGCCCTCCAGCATGTAGATGTTGCCGGCGACCTTGGTGGCCTTGATCTCGACTTTCGAGAAGTCCTGCTGCTGGGCCGCCGCAGGCAGCGCCAGACCGGTGATCAGACAGAACGCTGCCGCGGCATGGATCGTCCCCTGGCGCATGGTCTCCCTCCTCCTTCTCGTCAGAAAGGGACTCTAGCACGCACGCTCCGACCAGGCGCGCAGCAGCTCGGCTTCGCGCTCCGGGCTGAGCGGACCGGGGTCACCGGGCATGGGCAGCGCGCCGCCCAGCTCGCGGAGCCAGGCCCAGGTGTCGCGCGCGGTTTCGGCGACCGGACGGAAGGTGAGCCCGGCCGCCCGGGCGCGGCGGTTGTCGGCGCTCAGGAAGGCGGCGCCCTCGGGGCCGGGAATCCACAGCGGCAAGCCGGTCCACGGCGTGACGCCGTTCTCCTGGAGAAACGCCTCGTCCACCCAGGTGAGGCGCGTCGTCTCCGGAGCCGCGACCGCCTCTCGGCAGGTGGCGAGGACCCCGCCCAGCGTCAACGGCCGGTCAAATCCCATCGCGTTGTAGATGCCGGTTGTGCCGGCCTCGACCGAGCGGACCAGCCACTCGCCGAGATCGCGGGCGTCGATGAACTGCACCGGCAGCTCCGGCCTGCCCGGCGCCAGCACCTCGCCGCCGCACGCGAAACGCCACGGCCAATACGAGAAGCGCCCGCTCCAATCGAAGGGACCGGCGATCAGGCCCGGGCGGACGATCAAGGCGCGGTCCGGAAAAACCGCCGTCACCGCGCGCTCGCACTGCGCCTTGAGGCCGCCATAGCTCACCTTTCCGTCGTCGCCCTCCGCCGGATCGGTGAGCGGAGCGTCCTCGCCGGCGCCCGGCAGCCGCGGCTCGGCATAGACGGAGACGGTCGAAATGAAAACATACCGGTCCACCGCTCCGGCGAGACGCTCGGCCGACGCGTGCACCGGGCCGGGCGTGTAGCCGCAGACGTCCAGCACCGCGTCCCAGCTCCGGCCGGCGAGGAACGAGAGATCGCCCTCGCGGTCGCCGAGCAGGTGCTCGGCCTGCGGAAAGAGGTCGGGAGAGGTCAGACCGCGATGGACCAGCGTCACCGTGTGACCGCGCGCCAGAGCCGCGGCGGCGAGATGGCGGCCGACGAAACGGGTTCCGCCGAGGACCAGGAGGCGCATCCGGGGACCTCAGCGCGCGATCAGCGACGGACGGACGTCGCGGACCCGCGGGCAGCCGGCGAGAGCCAGGCTCCGCTGCAGCTCGTCGCGCAGCATGTGGAGCAGCCGCAGAACGCCCGCTTCCCCCTCGGCGGCGAGCGCCCAGAGATAGGGCCGGCCGATGAGCACGGCGCGCGCACCGAGCGCGAGCGCCTTGAGCACGTCGACGCCGCGGCGGATGCCGCCGTCGACGTAGACCTCGGCGGTATCGGCGGCACGCGCCACCGCCTCCGCGATCTCCGGCAGCGCATCGCACGGCGCGACCGTGCCGTCCAACTGCCGCCCGCCGTGATTCGACACGATCACGCCCGCGGCGCCGTGCTCCACGGCGAGCCGCGCATCCTCCGCGGCGAGCACTCCCTTGAGCACCACCGGCAATCGGGTGATGCTGCGCAACCAGTCCACCGACTCCCAGGTCAGGCTGGGATCGAACTGATCGCTCACGTATTGCAGAAGCGCCGAGCCGCGGTCGATCTCTGCGACCTGCTGCGTGATGTTCGCCACCCGCACGCCCGGCGGCAGATGGAACCGGTTGCGCGCATCGCGCTCGCGGTAGCCGAGCACCGGCACGTCGACGGTGACGCAGAGCGCGAGGAAGCCGGCGGCCTCCGCGCGCGCCACCAGCTCACGGGTGATCCCGCGGTCGCGGTAACAATAGAGCTGGAACCACTGCGCGCCGCCCGCCGCAGACGATACCGCCGCGATGTCTTCCAGGCTGTGGCCCGACAGCGTGCTCAAAACCTGGACGATTCCTGCCGCCGCCGTGGCGCGGGCGACCGCCAGCTCGCCGTCGGGATGCGCGAGAACGTTCATGCCGCAGGGAGCGGTCAGCACCGGCATCGCGACCGGCCGGCCGAGCACCGTGGTGGAGAGATCGCACGCGCTGACGTCCACCAGCACCCGCGGGCGCAACCGCACGCGCGACCACGCCAGCTCGTTCTCGCGCACGCTGACCTCGTCGCCGGCGCCGCCCGCGTAGTAGTCGTACACCATCCGCGGCAGCCGCTCGCGCGCGAGCTGCTCATAGTCCGCCAGGTTGAACGGCTCGTTCTTCGCCTCGTTCATCGTAGCGCGAGCCTAGCACGGGGGTGGTACCCTGGAGCGGCACAAAGGAGGCTGCCATGTCCATCCGACCCATCAAGCGGCAAAGCCAGGCGAAACCCACCATCGAAGGCGCCGGTGTGCGTCTCCGGCGGGCCTTCGGATTCGGCGAGACCAGCGACTTCGATCCGTTCCTGCTCCTCGACGACTTCCGCAACGATAATCCGGACGACTATCTCGCCGGCTTCCCCTGGCACCCGCACCGCGGCATCGAAACCATCACCTACGTCCTCGCGGGCACCGTCGAGCACGGCGACAGCCTCGGCAACCACGGCGCCCTCGGCGCCGGCGACGTGCAGTGGATGACGGCCGGAAGCGGCATCATCCATCAGGAGATGCCGCAAGGCGACGACCAGGGACGGATGCACGGCTTCCAGCTCTGGGCCAACCTGCCGTCCGCCCTCAAGATGACCAAGCCGCGCTATCAGGACGTCAAGGCACCCGACATCCCCGAGATCACCGACGACGACGGCACCAAGGCGCGCATCATCTGCGGCACCTTCTGGGGCGCCACCGGTCCGGTCGACGGCATCGCCGCCGAGCCCAATTACATCGACATCTGGGTGCCGCCCGGCAAAAAGAAAATCCTCCCCGTCGCCACCTCCCGCCACGCCTTCGCCTACGTCTTCGCCGGCTCCGGCACCTTCGCGAACGCGTCCGCCCCGCGCAGCGTCCGTACCGAAGGTCTCGACGGCACCGCCGAATCGACGCCATCCCAGTCAGAAGTCGCCGGCAACCGCTCCCTCCTGGTCTTCGACAGCGGCGACGAGGTCACCGTCCAGGCCGGCGAGCACGGCATCCGTTTCCTCCTCGTCTCCGGAAAGCCGCTCCAGGAGCCTGTCGCCTGGTACGGCCCGATCGTCATGAACACGCAGTCGCAGCTCGATCAGGCGTTGGCGGAGCTGAAGGCGGGAACGTTTTTGCGCGGGTGAGGATCTGCAGCCAGCCCGGAGAGTCATCTCCTCGCCCCAGAGACTCTCTCCGCCGGCAAAATGACGTTTCCGGCGCCGCGGAGACCTTCCGGACCGGCCGGCAGGTCATTCAGACGGCCGAGAGCCTCTCCCGCCGGGCCGGCAAGCCATTTCTCCCGCCCGAAGCTCCTCTCGACCGTCTGACAATCGATTCGTCTGGCCTGGAGACTCTCTGGCCAGCTTGGCGATTCATTTCGTCCGCCGAAGCCAGACGCTCCTGCGCTAGAATGCCGACAACCAACCAATTCCATCTCTTCAAGAGATGACAGCCAGTCAGACGGAGGGGCGGATGTGGTACTACGCGCAGGCAGGACAGCAGCAGGGACCGATCTCTGACGAGCAGATCAAGCGGATGGTGCAGGATGGGAGCCTCGGCAAGGAGGACCTCGTCTGGCGGGAAGGGATGGCGTCCTGGCAACCGGCCGGCGAGGTGCCCGGGCTCGAGTTCCCAGCCCCGACGTTCACCCCGGCTCCGCTCTACCCGCCTCCCGCGGCTCCCGCGGCTCCCATCATCACGCCGCCGCCACCGCCCCCGGAAGCCGTCGCGCCCTACGCCGCGCCGCAGTATCAGGGCATGCCCACCCCTCCCACTCCCTCCTATGGGGCGCCACAGCCGGCCGCGTGGCAGCAGGGATCGGACATCCCTGATCTGCTGGTCTTCTCCATCATCGCCACGCTTCTCTGCTGTCTGCCGGCCGGGATCGCCGCGATCGTCTTCGCGAGCAAGGCGAACAGTGCGAAGAGGATGGGCGACTTCGAAGCGGCCCGCGTGGCGGCGAAGCAGGCGAAGACCTGGTTGACGGTCTCGGTGGTGGCGGGCATCCTCGTGTTCCTGATCTCGATCTTCTCCAGCGTGATCATCCCGATCCTCCAGCGGCAGCACTGAGGGAGCGGCGAGCTATCCCCCACCTCCGGAGAGCAGGGCTTGCCGTTCTTCGGGGGTGAGCTCTTCGAGCTCGTCGAGGAGGACCGAGAGGTCCTGGTCGTCCGCCGTCGCCAGCTCCTGGTCGGTGATCCGCCCGGCGAGGGTCATGAGGTCGGGAGCATCGAAGATGAGGCGCAGCGGCACGTCGAGGTGAAAGCAGTCTTGCAGTAGGACGGCGAGTTGGGCAGCCAGGAGCGAGTGGCCGCCGAGGACGAAGAAGTTGTCGAGGATGCTGATCCGGTCTTTCTCCAGGCTCAGGATGTCGGCGCAGATCTCAACGATCTTCTCCTCGAGCGGCGTGCGCGGCGCCAGGTAGCTGGCGTGCGGAGCCTCACCGCCGGGTGCCGGCAGGGCGCGGCGGTCGACTTTGCCGTTCGCGGTGAGCGGCAGGGCGTCGAGGACGACCCAAGCGGTGGGGATCATCGGCTCCGGCAAGCGGCTGCGGAGAGTCCGCTGGAGATGCGGCACGAGATCCGCGGGCGCAATGTCCCCAACCTTCGCGGCGACGACGTAGGCGGTGAGCGCTTTGCCCGCGGCGTCCTGGCGGACGGTGACGACGGCGCTCCGCAGCTCGGGAAGGGTGGCGAGAGCGGTCTCCACCTCGCCGATCTCGACGCGGTGGCCGCGGATCTTGACCTGGCCGGCGTCCGCCGCTTCACGGCCGATGAATTCGAGGACGCCTTTCCCTTCCAAGGAAATCCAACGCACGCGGTCACCGGTGCGGTAGAGCCTCTCGCCGCGGGAATCAGGAACGAAGCGCTCGGCGGTCAGGTCCGGCCGGCCCAGGTAGCCGCGCGCCAAGCCGTCGCCGCCGAGGCACAGCTCGCCCGCCACGCCGGCCGGCACCGGCCGCAGGTTGCGATCGAGCACGTAGACCCGCGCATTGGCGATCGGCGTGCCGATCGGCATCGAGGCGCTCACCTGCCGCGGATCGGTGTTTGGGGGGATGACGTAGCAGCAGGTGAAAGTCGTCCCCTCGGTCGGTCCGTAGCCGTTGATCAGGGTGAGGTCCGGCAGGGCTTCCAGCACGCGGCGGACCTGGACGGGTGACACGACGTCGCCGCCGGCCAGGAGCTGGCGCAGCGGGCGCAGAGCGGCGAGGCGGTGGTCGGCCATCTGATGGAACAGGCCGGCGGTCAACCACAGGGAGGTGACGCCGAGACGCTCGATGGCGTGGCCGAGCTCGTCGAGCGAGAGACGGCCGGCGGGAGCAAGGGCCAAGCGGCCGCCGTTCAACAGCGGAGCCCAGATCTCCAGCGTCGCGGCGTCGAAGGAGACCGGCGCGATCTGCAGCCAGGTCTGCTCCGGTCCCATCGCCGCGAACCGGCTGCCGCGCACCAGGCGGATGACGTTGCGGTGGCTGACCGCGACACCTTTGGGCGTGCCGGTGGAGCCGGAGGTGTACATGACATAGGCGAGCGCCTCACCCCCCTGCCCCCCTCTCCCATCGCCCTCCCGCCCTCCGGGAGAGGGGAGAGACAACGCTTCGTCGATCGGTACGATGCGGAGATCCGCCGGCAACAGACCCGGCGGCAGGAGCGCCAGCAGCTCCCGATCGACCAGCAGCACACGGGCTCCGGCGTCGTGGAGCATCCAGGCGAGACGCTCGGGCGGCGCGGCGGGGTCGAGCGGCAGGTAGGCCGCTCCGGCCCGCACGATGCCGAGAAGGGCGGCGATCAGGTTCGGCGAGCGCTCGGCGACGACGCCGATCCGTTCTTCCGGAGCGAGACCGCACCGGGATAGATACCGCGCGACGCGCGCCGAGCGGTCGTTCAGCTCCTGGTAGGTAAGATCGCCCTCGTCGCCGGTCACCGCCACGGCGCCGGGCGTCCGCGCGGCGGTCTCGGCGAACAGGTCTCCCAGCGAGGCGTCGCGCGGGAATGCGGCGGCTGTGTTGTTGCGATCCACCAGAAGCTGGCGCTTGTCCTCCTCAGGAAGCAGGGGCAGCTCCAAAACCGGCATCTCGGGCGACGCCACGGCGTGGGTCAGGAGAACGGCGAGGCTGCGGCCGAGGCGATGGATGGTCGCGGCGTCGAACAGGTCGGCGGCGTACTCCCAGGCTCCGCGCAGCTCGCCGCTGCCGGGCATTTCGGCAAGCGAGAGGAGGAGATCCGTCTTGGCGCTCTCAGTGCCGAGCGGAATCTCCGCGAGCGCGAGACCGGGCAGGTGGAGCGCGCCGGCCGGAGCGTTCTGGAGCGCGAAGAGGACCTGATAGAGCGGCGTGCGATTGCGGCTGCGTTCGGTGCCCAGCGCTTCGACGAGGCGCTCGAAGGGGAGGTCCTGGCGCTCGAAGGCGCCCAGCGCGAAGATTCGGACACGGCCGACCAGACCGCGGAACGACGGATCGCCGGCGAGCCGGCCGCGATGCACCAGGGTGTTGACGAAGAAGCCGATGAGCGACTCGGTCTCGCCGCGCGTGCGGTTGGCGACCGGCGCGCCGATCAGCAGATCGTCCTGGCCGGCCCAGCGGCCGAGCACAGCTTCGAGAACGGCGAGAAGGACCATGAACAGCGTGGCGCCCTCGCGCCGACCGAGCCCGCCGAGCGCCGCGGCGAGATCGGCGGGGAGCACGAACGGCGCTTCGCCGCCGCGGAAGGTCTGCACCGGCGGACGCGGCCGGTCGGTGGGCAGATCGAGAATGTGCGGCGCGCCGTCCAACTCCCGGCGCCACCAGGCGAGGAGAGCGTCCAGCGCTTCGCCGCGCAGCCAGCCGTTCTGCCACACCGCATAGTCCGCATACTGGATCGGCAGGGGCGGCAGCGCGGCCGGCCGCGCCTCGCGGGAGGCGGCGTAGAGCTCTCCCAGCTCGCGGATCATCACGCCGGTGGACCAGCCGTCGCTCACGATGTGGTGCATCACCGCGACGAGCTCGTGCTCCTCCGGCGTCTGCCGCACCAGGAGGACGCGCACCAGGGGGCCGCGGGCGAGATCGAACGGGCGGAGCGCTTCGTCCCGGCCGAGGCGTGTCGCTTCGGCGGCGCGCCGCGCG
>DATARD010000055.1:0-10319 GCA_036264355.1 Thermoanaerobaculia bacterium | reverse complement strand
CTTCCGAAAAATCCCGAGACCCCCCGGGGGGGAAGCGCCCCCAAACCGGCCAAAATGGCCTATGCGAAAGCGCTCCCCGCCGGAGATGGCTGCAAAACTAAGGGCCGCCGGGCTCTGAGCCGGGTAACTGCGGAATCGCTGTGCGGAAGCTGCCCGCGTTGACGTGGGCCTTCTCCTGGGGATAGAGTTACCTGAAATCGCTTCGCAGGTAACCGGAAAGGAGAAGGACGCGTGACAGCTCTTATCTCTTCGTTTGCGTTCTTGATGTTGCAGAATGATCAGGGCGGTGGCGGCAATGGCGCCGCGGTTGTCGGGGGTATCGGCGGCACGATCTTTGTGCTCGTCTACCTGGCGATCATGGCGATCTGGCTGATCGGCATGTGGAAAGTCTTCGTCAAGGCCGGCGAGCCTGGCTGGGCTGTCCTCGTCCCCATCTACAACATCATCGTGCTGCTGAAGATCGTCGGCCGGCCGGTCTGGTGGATCTTGATCCTGTGGCTGGTCATTCCCTTCTTCCTCATCGGGTTCGACCTCGCGAGGAAATTCGGCAAGGGTGGCGGTTTTGGCATCGGCCTGACCCTGCTGCCGTTCATCTTCTACCCACTTCTCGGATTCGGCGACGCGCGGTACAATCCCGCAGCGTAAAAGGAGGTGTACCGGTGAAAATCGCCTTCCTGAAACCGCCGATCGGGGGCATTCTCGGGCTCGAGATGCTGACCTTCGTCGAGCCCCTGGGTCCCATCTCCATCGCCGGCGGCCTGGAGGCGGATGGTCACGAGTGCAGGATCTTCGATCTGCGGCTCGACGGCGAGGAGGACGGCATGGCCGCCTGCTCCCGCTTCGGGCCGCAGGTGGTCGGGTTGCAGTGCAACTTCACCACCGAGCGCAACCGAACACTCCGCCTCGCCGCCCGGGTCCGGCAGGAGATGCCGGACGCGTTCGTGCTGGTGGGCGGCCACGACGCATCGCGCGAGCCGCAGTGGTTCCTGCACGACACGATCGACGCGGTCGCGATCGGCGACGGCGAGGAGGTGATGCCGGCGCTGGTGGACGCCCTGGAACGCGGCGCCGATCTCGCGACGGTGCCCGGTCTCTATCTGCGCCTCCCCCACCGCAGCGGAGAGCCCTGCTACACCGCCGCGGCGCCGTCGCGGGACGACCTCGACACCCTCCCGATGCCCGCCCGCCACCTCATCGCCAACTACGCTCCCGAGTACTACATCAACTTTCGCAAGCCCCTCGCCTTGATGGAGACGGCACGCGGCTGCCCGTTCAAATGCAATTTCTGCTCGGTGTGGAAGTTCCACAAAAGCACCTTCCGCGAGAAGTCACCGGACCGCGTGGTGGAAGAGCTCAAGCAGATCACCGCGCCCAACGTCTTCATCACCGACGACATCTTCTGGCTCGACGTCCGGCGCGGCGAGGAGATGGCGCGAAAAATCAAAGCGGCGGGGATCAAGAAATACTTCACCGTGCAGACCCGGACCGACATCATCTGCAAATTCCCCCATCTGATCGAAATGTGGAAAGACTGCGGCAGCCTGTCGATCTTCCTCGGTCTCGAATCAGTGACCGACGAAGGGCTCGACGCGGTGAACAAAAGCAACACGATGGCCAACAACAAGCGCGCGCTGGAGCTTTTGAAAGAGATGGGCGTCGGCTACACGCCTAATTTCATCGTCGATCCCGCCTGGGACCACGAAGACTTCGCCCGCCTGCGCAACTGGATCGAAGAGACCGGTGCCTACAACAGCGGCTTCTCCGTGCTCACCCCCCTCCCCGGCACCGATCTCTGGGAGACCGCCAAGAGTCAGGTGACGACCCACAATTGGGAGATGTTCGACATCATCCACACCGTGCTGCCGACCAAGCTCTCCCTACAAGATTTCTACGAAGAATACTCCCGCCTCTGGAGGCACGTCCTCGACGTGCGCTACCGCTACCGCGGCAAGATGCGCACCTATTTCGCTATGGGAGCGGCGGTGGCAACCGGCAAGGTCACCCTCGGTGCGCTGCGCAAGGGGATGAACATCGCGAAGGTGTTCAGCAAGCCGGAGACGTTCCTCAGCGCGCATGAGGGGGCGACGCAGTAGATCGATTTTCGGCAGTCAGTCCCTCACCGCTGCCGCCGTCTCCCGCAAGCCGGCCACCGCGGCCTCGGCGGCGGGCTCGATCTCTTCGCGGCTGGCGACGGTGACATTGAGGTCGCGCAGGAGGCCATTGTTCACGCCGTAAATCCAGCCGTGCACGTCGAGCGGCTGGCCGCGGGTCCAGGCGTCCTGCACGATCGACGTCTGGCAGACGTGCCGCACCTGCTCGATGACATTCAGCTCGCTGAGGCGGTTTTCCCGTTGGCGCTGATCGGCCAGGTCCGCGAGCAGGGCGCTGTGCTTGCGGCGGATGTCCTTCACATGGCACAGCCAGCCGTCGATCAGTCCCAGGTGGGTGTCTTCCAGGGCGGCACGGACGCCGCCGCATCCGTAGTGGCCGCAGACGATGACGTGGCGGACGTGCAGGACCTCGACGGCGAACTGGAGGACGGACAGGCAGTTGAGGTCGCCCTCCACGACGAGGTTGGCGACGTTGCGGTGGACGAAGAGCTCGCCGGGCAGGAGGTCGACGATCTGGTTGGCCGGCACGCGGCTGTCGGAGCAGCCGATCCAGAGGTACTGCGGCGCCTGCTGCGCGGCAAGGCGCGCGAAGAGGTCGGGCTGTTCTTTGGCGATCCGCGCCGCCCAGGCGCGGTTGTTGGCGAGAAGGTGCGGGAGGAAGCGCATGGCCGCGCATGGTAAGGCATCGGGGGAGCCTCGTGCTAGGATTAGGTCATTCATCCCACTCTCGCGACGCCTACGGTCCACGTGGACCGGCCCTCCGGGTAGGGTCTACCAGAGGGGAAACCGCTTCTGTATAGTGAGCCGGCTATGGATGCTGAGGAGCCCCGTTTGGAGAATGCGATCGCCATCGTCGGCATGGCGGGACGATTTCCCCAGGCGGCGACGCTGGAACGTTTCTGGGACAACTTGCGGCATGGGGTCGAGTCGATCCGCCCGATTCCGGAGGAGGAGTTGCTCGCCGCCGGGATCACTCCCGCGAGCCTGCGCGATCCCGGGTACGTGCGGTCGTCGGGTGTCCTCGATGACGTCGATCTCTTCGATGCGCCCTTCTTCGGCTTGAGCGCCCGCGAGGCGTCCATCCTGGATCCCCAGCACCGCTTGTTGCTCGAAACGGCCTGGGAGGCTCTCGAAGCGGCGGGCTATGACGCCGAGCGCATCGAGCGGCCGGTCGGGGTCTACGCCGGGGCGAGCAACAGCAGCTACTTCCTTCACTATCTGTTCTCGCCGGGCGAGATGCTCAACTCGCCGGACGGTCCGCAGCTCTTCCTGGGCAACGACAACAACTTCCTGGCGACCCGCACCTCCTACAAGCTCGGCCTGCGCGGGCCCAGCCTCACGGTCCAGACCGCCTGCTCGACGTCGCTGGTGGCGATCCACCTCGCCTGCCAGAGCCTGCTCAACGGCGAGTGCGACATGGCCCTCGCCGGCGGCGTCTGTGTGCGGGTGCCCCAGGTTGGGTACTTCTACCGATCAGGAGGCATCTACTCCCCCGACGGGCATTGCCGGGCTTTCGACGCGGCGGCGGCCGGCTCGGTGACAGGCAACGGCGTCGGGATGGTGGTGCTCAAACGGATCGAGGACGCGATCGCCGACCGCGATCCGATCCGCGCGGTGATCCTGGGCTCGGCGGTGAACAACGATGGCGCCCTGCGGGTCGGCTACACGGCGCCCGGCGTCGAAGGCCAGGCGGCGGCCGTCGCCGAGGCGCTCGCCCTCGCCCGGGTGGACCCCGAAAGCGTGGGCTACGTCGAGGCGCATGGCAGCGGCACGCCGCTCGGCGATCCCATCGAGCTCGCCGCCCTGAACCGCGCCTTCACCGCCGCGGGAGACCGCCGCCGCGGCGCCTGCGCCGTCGGCTCGGTCAAGGCGAGCATCGGCCACCTCGACGCCGCGGCCGGCGTCGCCGGTCTGATCAAGACGGTCCTCGCCCTGGAGCATGGGGAGATCCCGCCGAGCCTCCATTTCCGCACCCCCAACCCGCAGATCGACTTTGCGGCCGGCCCTTTCTACGTCAGCTCGGGGCTCACGCCGTGGACGGCGAACGGCGCCCCCCGCCGCGCCGGCGTGAGCTCGTTCGGCCTGGGGGGCACGAACGCCCACGTGGTCCTCGAAGAGGCGCCGCCGCGGGAGCCGTCCGGCGCGGCGCGGCCCTGGCAGCTCCTCCTCCTCTCCGCGGCGACCCCGGAGGCCCGCGAGGCCGCGACGGATGACCTGGCCTCTCATCTGCGCGAGCACCCCGTAGAGCCGCTCGCGGACGTCGCCTACACGCTCTCTGTCGGCCGCAAGGTGATGCGGCACCGCCGCGCCCTGGTGGCTCAGGATGGTGCGGGCGCAGCGGAGGCGCTCGCTTCGCGCGACCACGGCCGGCTGCTCGAAGGGATCGACGAGCGGACGGACCGCACCGATCGCACCGATCGAGACGTTGCGTTCCTGCTTCCCGGCCTCAGCGAGCACTACCCGGGGATGGGACGGGGGCTCTATGAGAGCGAGCCCGCGTTCCGCGAGGCGGTCGATCTCTGCTGCGATCTCCTCCAGCCACACCTGGGTTGCGATCTGCGCCCTCTGCTCTACCCCGCCGGACCAGACTCCGCGGCGGCGCCGGGGCTTGACTTCAAGGCCTTGGCCGGCCGTGCTGTAGCAACGACCTCGGAGCTCGACCGCACAGCTTTCGCGCAACCGGCGCTCTTCGTGACCGAGTACGCGCTCGCCGCGCTGTGGAAGGAGTGGGGCGTCGAGCCCACGGCCCTCCTCGGCTACAGCCTCGGAGAGTACACGGCCGCCTGCCTGGCCGGCGTCTTCTCGCTCGAAGACGCCCTGCGCGTCGTGGCACTCCGCGCGCAGTGGATCGAGCGGCTGCCAGCCGGCGCGATGCTCGCCCTGCCGCTCTCCGAGGCGGAGGCCGCGTCCCTCCTCGGAGCCGACCTATCTCTTGCGGCGGTCAACGGTCCGGCGGTCTGCGTGGCCGGCGGTCCGGCCGCGGCGGTGGAAACGCTCGCGGAGCGCCTCGCGGCGCGCGGCCTGGTGACGCGCCGTCTGCGCACTGCGCATGCGTTCCACTCCCCGATGATGCAGCCGGTGGCCGGCGAGCTGACCCGACTGCTCGCGGGCGTGCGCCTGGAGCCGCCGCGCATCCCCTATCTGTCGAACGTGACCGGCACCTGGATCGACGCCGCCCAGGCCGTCGATCCCGAATACTGGGCGCGCCATCTGCTCGCGCCGGTGCGCCTGGGGGACGGTCTCGCGGCGCTCTGGCAGGACCGGGAGCGCCTTCTTCTGGAGGTCGGCCCGGGCAGCGGTCTCTCTAGCCTGGCGTTGCAGCATCCGGCGGCAGGAGCGGGCAGCAGGATGGCCGTGCCGGCGCTGCCCGGCGCGCACGAGCGGCGGCCCGAGCAGGCGTTCGCCCTCGGCGCCCTGGGGCGGCTCTGGCTGGGCGGCGCGGCGGTGAGCTGGGATGGTTTCTGGCAACGCGAGGAACGCCGCCGTCTGCGCCTACCCACGTATCCCTTCGAACGGCGCCGGTATTGGATTGAACGAGGGATCGAGAGACAGGAAGACGCCAGGACCGAATTCCGCATCGCAGCGCCGGAGCCCGCCGTTCAGCTTGCCGCCGCGGTCGCCACGACGCGCCACTCCCGGCCGGCTCTGCCCACGCCGTACGAGGCCCCCGCCGGAGACGACGAAGCGGCCCTGGCCGCGATCTGGGAGGAGCTGCTGGGCGTCGCGCCGGTCGGCCGGCACGACAGCTTCTTCGATCTCGGCGGCCACTCGCTCCTCGGCGCCCAGCTCATGATCCGCCTGGCCGAACGGTTCGGCGCCGAGGTCCCGATGGCGGCGCTGTTCGAAGCGCCGACACTCTCGCTGCTCGCGGCGGCGGTCGCGGCGGCGCGCGCGGAGAAGCCCGGCACCCTGGCGCCCATCGCCGCTGTCCCCCGCCCCGCGGACGGAGCCGGCCTGCCGCTCTCCTTCGCGCAGGAGCGCCTCTGGTTCCTCGACCGCCTGATCCCGGAAAACCCGGTCTACCACGTGCCGCTCACCACGCGCCTGCGCGGCCGGCTGGGCTGGCCGGTGCTGGCGGCGAGCTTGAACGAGGTCGCCGCCCGCCACGAGGTGCTGCGCACCACGTTCGCCTGCGTCGACGACCTGCCGGTGCAGGTGATCGCGCCTGTTCTGCGGCTCGATCCTCCGCTGGTCGATCTCTCCGGCCTGCCGGCGACGCTGCGGGAGCCCACGGCGCAGCGGCTGCTCGACCGGGAGATCGCCCGCCCGTTCGATCTCGGCCGCGGCCCCCTGGCCCGGGCGCTCCTCGTGTGCCTCGAGCGGGAGGAGCACCTCGCGCTCTTCAATCTCCACCACATCGTCGCCGACGGCTGGTCCCTCGGCGTGCTGGTGCAGGAGCTCGGCGCGCTCTACCGGGCGTTCGCGGCCGGCGAGCCCTCGCCGCTGCCGCCCCTGCCGGTCCAATACGCGGATTACGCCGTCTGGCAGCGGCAGCAACTGGACGGCGACCGGCTGGAGGAGCAGATCGACTACTGGCGGCAGCGCCTGGCCGGAGCGCCCGCGGTGCTCGACCTGCCGTTCGACCGGCCGCGCCCGGTTGTCCAGAGGTTCCAGGGCGCGAAGCTCCCCTGGCGCTGTCCGTCAGCGGCGCTCGCCGGCCTCCACGCCCTCCAGCGCGAGCACCGGGTGACGCTGTTCATGACGCTCCTCGCCGTCTACGAGACGCTGCTGTCGCACCTCTCCGGGCAGGAGGACCTGGTGGTGGGCTCTCCCGTCGCGGGCCGCAGCCGCCGCGAAACGGAAGGGCTGATCGGGTTCTTCATCAATACGCTGGCGCTACGCGGTGATCTCTCGGGGGACCCCACATTCGGCGAGCTGCTCGGCCGGGTGCGCGAGGTGACGCTCGAAGCCTATGCCCGGGAAGACCTGCCGTTCGAGCGCCTGGTGGGTGAGCTGCACACCGCGCGCAGCCTGTCGCACTCGCCGATCTACCAGGCCGTGCTGGTGCTGCTCAACACGCCGTCGGATGCGCTCGACCTGCCGGGCCTGCGGCTCGAAACGATCGAGTCCTGGGTGACCGGCACGAAGTGGGACCTGACGCTGTCGCTGGAGGAGCGGGCCGAGGGATTGGCCGGATATTGGGAGTACGACTCGGACCTCTTCGATCCGCCAACCGCTTCCCGTTTCGCCGGGCATTTCCGGGAGCTGCTCACCGCGGCCGTGGCCGCGCCGGAGCGGCGCCTCTCGGAGCTGCCCTGGCTGGCCGAGCCGGAACGCCACCAGGTGCTCCTGGAGTGGAATGCCGGAGAGAATGCCGGAAAAGAAGCGGCCGGGCCGGCGGAGTGCCTGCACGAGCGGTTCGAGGCGGGAGCGGAGCTCTGGCCCGAGAACACCGCGGTCGAGTGGGACGGCGGCAGCCTGACCTACCGGGAGCTGAGCTGGCGCGCCGGTTGCCTGGCGCAGCACCTGCGCGCGATGGGCGTGGGGCCGGAGGTGCCGGTGGCGCTCTGTCTCGACCGGGGTCCGGAAGCGGTGACGGCCATCCTGGCCGTGCTCAAGGCGGGAGGAGCCTATGTGCCGATCGATCCGCGCCACCCGCGCGAACGGCAGGACTGGGTGCTTGAGGACTCGAAGGCGCGCGTCCTGGTCACCACCCGCGCGCTCGCCCCGCCGGACGGCGGTCCTCCCTCGATCCTGCTCGACGAGGAGAACCTGGACGCGATCGTGCCGCTCCCTCCGGGAACCAGCGGTGCGCGCCCAAACAACCTCGCCTACATCATGTACACGTCGGGCTCGACCGGCCGGCCCAAGGGGGTGATGGTCACCCATCGCAACGTCACGCGCCTGTTCACGGCCACCCGCGAGAAGATCGGCTTCGGCCCCGGCGACGCCCTGACGCTCTTCCACTCCTACGCCTTCGACGTCTCGGTCTGGGAGCTGTGGGGTGCCCTCCTCCACGGCGGACGCGCGGTCGTCGTGCCGCACTGGGTGAGCCGCTCGCCGGAGGAATTCCACGCGCTGCTCCGCCGGCACCGGGTGACGGTGCTCAACCAGACGCCGCAGGCGTTCCGCCAGCTCGCGGCGGCCGATCCGGAGCTGCCGCCGCTCACCGCGCTTCGCGCGCTCATCCTGGCCGGCGAGGCGCTGGAGCCGGCGAGCCTCCTCCCCTGGTGGGACCGCTACGACCGCCAGCCTCTCCTCGTCAACATGCACGGCATCACCGAGACGACGGTGTTCGACACCTGGAGGCCGGTGCTGCGATCGGACGCCGCGCGGGGAGGCAGCCCGATCGGGACCGCGATCGACGACCTGGCGTTGCGCGTCGTCGACCGGCACCTGCGGCCCGCGGGGATCGGCGTCCCGGGGGAGCTGTGCATCGGCGGCCCCGCCCTCGCCCGCGGCTATCTCCAAAGACCGGAGCTGACCGCCGAGCGCTTCGTGCCCGACCCGTTCGGAGCCGCCCAAGGCGGGCGCCTCTACCTCACCGGAGACCTGGTGCGCCTGCGGCCGGACGGCGACCTGGACTTCGTGGGCCGGACCGACCATCAGGTCAAGATCCGCGGCTACCGCATCGAGCTCGGCGAGATCGAAGCGGTGCTCGCCGCCCACCCCGGCGTCGCGCAAGCAGTCGCGCTGGTGCGGCAGGAAGGCGGTGAGAAGCGGCTGGTGGCCTACATCGTCGCCGCCGACACGGAGGTGGCAGCGGCGGATCTACGCGAGCACGCGCGGAAGAGCCTGCCGGAGCCGATGGTGCCGGCGGCGTTCGTCACCGTCCCGTCGCTGCCGCTCTCCCCCACCGGCAAGGTCGACCGCGGCGCCCTCGCGGCACGGCCGGTCGAGCGCCCGGCCGCCGCATCCTACAAGCCGCCGGGTGACGAAACCGAGCGCCGGATCGCAGAGATCTGGCAAGAGGTGCTGGGGCTCGAACGGGTGGGCGTCGAGGACAACTTCTTCGATCTCGGCGGCCACTCCCTCGCGCTCGTCCAGGTGCAACGGAAGATCCGCAGCCGCTTCGGGCGCGACGTCTCCGTCGTCGACCTCTTCCGCACCCCCACGATCGCCGCGTTGACCCGCTTTGTCGCGGCCCCGGCGTCAGAGGCGGGGGCCGCGGCGAGCGCTCAAGCCGTGGAGGCGGGGGACGAGCGCGCGCAGCGGCGCCGCGCTCTGCGGGATCGGCGCGCCGTTTCGAGGTGATCCGAATTGATTCGAGGTGATGATGTCCGCGCAGCCGAATGAGCTTGAGATGGACCAGGTCGCCGTGATCGGCATGGCGGGGCGGTTCCCCCGTGCCGAGAGCCTGGCGGCCTTCTGGCAGAACCTCTGCGCCGGGGTGGAGAGCATCACCGCCTGGTCCGCCGAGGAGCTGCTGGCGGCGGGCGTCGCTCCGGAATTCCTCGCCGATCCCACCTACGTGCGCGCTCAGGCGATGCTCGATGGCTTCGACCAGTTCGACGCCCCCTTCTTCGGCTTCAGCCCGCGCGAGGCCGAGATCACCAATCCCCAGCACCGTCTCTTCCTGGAGACCTGCTGGCAGGCGCTGGAGGATGCGGGGATCGATCCGGCGACGTTCCCGGGCACGGTGGGCGTCTTCGCGAGCGGCAGCTCGAACACCTACATCCTCGATCTCTTCGCCCAGCCGGAGCTGATCCGCAATCTCGGCGGGCTGCGCGTGCAGATCGCCAACGAGAAGGAGTTCCTGCCCGCCTGGGTCTCCTACAAGCTCGACCTCAAGGGGCCGAGCGTCAACGTGCAGAGCGCCTGCTCGTCGTCGCTCGTCGCGGTCCACCTCGCCTGCCAGAGCCTGCTCAACGGCGAGTGCGACGTGGCGCTCGCCGGCGGCGTGTCGGTGCGCGCCCTGGAGCGCCGCGGCTATTTCTACCAGGAGGGGAACATCCTCTCGGCCGACGGCCACTGCCGCGCCTTCGACGCCGCGGCCGGTGGCACGGTCGACGGCGACGGGGCCGGGGTGGTGGTGCTGCGGCGGCTGGTGGACGCCCGCGAGAGCGGGGACAACCTGCATGCGGTGATCCTGGGCTCGGCGGTCAACAACGACGGCGCGGCGAAGGTGGGCTTCACCGCGCCTTCGGAGGAAGGGCAGACGCGGGTGATCTCGGAGGCGCTGTCGATCGCCGGGATCGACGCCGGGACGCTGGGCTATGTCGAGGCGCACGGCACCGGCACCCGGCTGGGCGATCCGATCGAGGCCGC
>DATARD010000053.1:0-18450 GCA_036264355.1 Thermoanaerobaculia bacterium | reverse complement strand
CTTCCGAAAAATCCCGAGACCCCCGGGGGGAAGCGCCCCCCAAACCGGCCAAAATGGCCTATGCGAAAGCGCTCCCCGCCGGAGATGGCTGCAAAACTAAGGGCCGCCGGGCTCTGAGCCGGGTAACTGCGGAATCGCTGTGAAACGCGCGCCCCGCTTGACAAGGAGCCCGGGCCTCCCTACCCTTTTCAATGGCTGCTGCCCTTTCCCCTCTCGGATCCAAGCCGGATCCGCCTCCAACGTTCTGTTTTTCACCGGATCGAGAGCGCCGCCTCCGCGTGCTCGGAGCGTTCCGGTGTTGGAGATTCCATGGGCCGCAGACGAAGTCTGGACGCCGTGCGCCGTGTCGACGCGACGCACCTCCTGATCGCCAACCCGCAGCGGGTGCCGGTCACCCTGTTCGCCAGCTCCGAGATTCCGATCGAGCCCGAGGCCATCGCGGAGCTGCTCGCTTTCGTGTCCCTCCAGGAGACGCTCGATACGCTCGCCGGGCAGGAGCGCGCCGGCCGCATCGCTCCGTTCTGGGGAGACGGCGGGAGAGAGGCCGGCCGGCTCGCCCGCCTCGTCGTGACCCCTGATTTCCATCGCGGCTCGGGCATCCCCATCGGCACCGTCGCCGACGCGCGCGGCTTCGTGATCCCGAAAGCCGTGGGCACCGACATCTGCTGCGGGATGCGCCTCCTGGTCACCGACCTGACCCGGCAGGAAATCGAGCCGCGCCTCCATCTCCTGGCGGCTCCGCTGCGCGCGCGTTTTTTCGAGGGCCGGCGCGATATTCCCATGTCGCCCCGCCAACGCGAAAGCCTGCTGCGCGACGGCCTGCGCGGTCTGCTCGCGACCTGCGGCGACAACGCGGGCAGCGGCATCTGGAGGCAATACGATCCCCGCGCCCAGGAAGCCGATCTGGCCCGCGTCCACTTCGGCGGCTCCCTCCCCGCCCAGGGGACGTTCACCTTCGCCGACTACATCCGCGGCTCGGGCTCGAACGCCAGCCGCGACAGCCATCTCGGGTCCGTCGGAGGCGGCAACCACTTCGTCGAGATCCAGATCGTCGAGGAAGTGCTCGACGGAGCCTTGGCGCGGGAGTGGGGACTGCGCCAGGGGACGGTCGCGATCATGGCGCATTCGGGCTCGGTCGGGCTCGGCCATGCGGTCGGCGGCCATTTTGCCGACCGCGCCCGCGCGATCTTCCCCCGCGAGATCCGGAGGCCGGCGCACGGCTTCGACGTGCTTCCTGTCGCGGGTCCGCACGCCCGGCTCGCCGCGGAGTACCTCGACGCCATGCGCAACGCCGCGAACTTCGCGTTCGGCAACCGGCTCATGCTCGGCCTGATGGCCGCCGGAGCTCTCTCCGAGGTCGCCGGCCGCAGAGTCGACACACGCCTGGTCTACGACGCTCCCCACAACCTCATCTGGGAGCCCACCGCCGATTCCCCAGGCTACCTGCACCGCAAGGGCGCCTGCCCGGCGTTGGGACCCGAGCCCGCGACGGAGAGCCCGTTCCGCTACAGCGGTCACCCGGTGATCATCCCCGGCTCCATGGGCTCCGCGAGCTACGTGATGGCCGGGACCGGCAGCGAGGAAGCCCTGGCGAGCGCCTGCCATGGCGCCGGCCGTGCCCTCACCCGCACCAAAGCGCGGCAGATGGACGCGGCCACCTACACCAGAACCGTCGCCCCCCTCCGCGTCGTCACCCCGATCGATCCGACCGCCGCCACCGTGCGCGGCCGGCACGATATCCTGGAGCAGCACCACGGCCGCCTGAAAGAAGAAGCCCCCTCCGCTTACAAAGCGATCGCGCCGGTGATCGAAACCATCGAACAAGCCGGCATCGCCCGCCCGGTCGCGCGGCTGTGGCCGTTGTTGACGATCAAGGGGTGAGGATGACTCGCTCTCAGGAGTCGGCCACGATCTCGAGCTCGTAGACCCAGCGTCCGAGCTCGGACGGCCTCCGAACGAGACGGCATGCCCGGTCCAGGAGGGGAGACTGAGCCCAACCATCGGCATCGGCCGGCTGGCGCCGATAGCCAGAAGTGCCAAGGATCGCGATTTCGAATTCGAGAACCGGGCCACGGGCATCGACCGTCCACAGCTCAGGGACCCCCGCCGCGGCGTAGGCCACCGGCAGAGTCTCCCGGTCTTTGCGCACCGAGCGGTCGCTGACGATCTCGACGATCAGGTCCGGAGCGCCTTCGAGCTCGATGAAATCCCCCGACGCCGCGGGGACCTCGCGAACGCGGCCGTCCCGCAGGGACTGCCAAAGCACCACCACCACATCCGGCTCCGCGGAGAGGCCCGCCGCGACGGAAACAACCCGGGTGCGGTCGACGAACACGCTCCCCCGGCCTGTTTTGCTGATCTGGGTAAAAAACTCGGCCGCAATGGCGGTCTTGACGACGCCATGGGTATAGAGTTTTTCAGGGCTTAGATCGACCTCCACAAGGCCGTTCAGGAAATCGATCCGGCCCCGCTCGGGGAACCGGTCGCTTTGGGACCACTTCCGGAATCTCGTGAACGAGAAGACCTCGGCCGGAATCTGGACATCTTCATCGAGGTTGACAGCGGCTTTCGCGTTCATCGGGCTCACCTGCCGGCTGGCGCCGGATCTCAATGCAAGGCTACCACATCCCTCCCGGCTCGATCGTTGCACGGCCCCATCTCCATGCGCCAAACCGCCAGCACCGACGACGAGATCCGGGAGTACTACCACCGGGTGCTCCCCTTCTACGAGGCGGAGCTCAAGGATCGCGGCGATGGTGACTTCTGGGCCTGGGCGGCCAGCGAGCCGGCGGGCTGCCGGGTGCTGGAGCCGGGATCGGGGACCGGCCGCGCCACGGAATTCCTGGCGCGGACCGCCGGCCGGGTGGTGTCCTTCGATCTCGCTCCAGAGATGGTCGCAAGGGCGAGGCGCCGGTTCGCGGCGCAGCCGCGCGTCTCTGTCCTGGTCGCGGACCTCCGCGAGGCGCGCTTCGCGGAACGCTTCGACCTCATCGCGGCGGTCGACGATCCGTTCGTCCACCTCACCGAAGACACAGACCGCGACCGCGCCTTCGCCACCATCGCCGGGCACCTCGCGCCAGGCGGCCGCTTCCTGCTCGACGCGGCCTGGCTCCCCCCGCGAGCCGCAAGACCGCCGAGGCGGATGGGCTGATCACGAACAGAGAAGCCGACGGCGGTCTCACGGTACGGGAGGAGTGGTCTTGCGAGGCAGGGAGCCGGCTCTGTACAACCGGCTTCGAATATCGGGTCCACGGCCGCCTCGAAGCGAAGGCTTCCTTCCCCGCCCGTCTGTGGTCACTCGCGGAGCTAAAAAACCGAGCTCGCGCCGCCGGCCTCGCGATCACCCACCTCTGGGGCGACTACGACCGCCGTCCCTGGGATCGGAAGACCTCGCCGCGGCTCATCGCGGAAATGCGGCCCCGATCTTACGCATAGGTCCTACGGCGTATTCAGCGCCGTGTTCTTCAAGATATCCGCCCAGTTTATAGTCGCTGAGAGGACGTTCTGCGGCGCACCGAGGCTACGAATTGAGATGTACGGTGCGTTGTGAAACGCCGAAGACGGCTCCTCCTCATGCCCGGGGTAGATCGGCGGCACGATGAAGAGGCCCATCCCACCCAGCGCCGGCGTGCAGTCGAGATCCTGACCGGCATGGCACTGAGGAAGAACCTTCACTGTGCCGGTGGTCAAGCGCCCTTGCCGGTCCCAACTCATTTGAAACTCCAAGGCCACTTCCAGCCTGTTGCCGAAGGAGTTGGTCTCGCCACTGGCATCGCAGCACTGGCTGTCGTAGGAATAGATGTTCACCCGGTAGATGTGCGGGTCAGTGCCACGGAAGATCGTCATGTTCAGGCCGGATACGAAAGTAGCCGTGCAAATCAGTGGTGGAGGAAAAGTCATGTAATAAAACGATGGCGTAACCGACCGCGCAAGAATCTCGAACACCCGCTGATCGAAGTCCGTCAGCGTGCCGCCGCAAGCCTCGCTCAGGTGATCCGCGAGAATGCCCGGCCCCCGTCCGGTTGCGCTGGCGATGGGCTGTGCCCCGAGACCGGTGCGGCCTGGCGCCGCAACGGAGGCGCTGTTGAGGTAGATCGGCGCTTGGGGAATCAGTTGGTCCTGCGCCTGCGCAGCCAGGTCAAGACTGAGGATCGTCGGACAGGTCAGGTCGAAACTGGCGAAATATTCGTAGCAGGGCTTATGATCAATGGAGAAGTTGGTGCTCCAGGCCCTGCGCACCAAAGTCGCTTGTGGAATCCGCGGCTTACCGGGATCTAGCACATCGCTTCTCTGCTTGAATAAAAGCTCAAAACCCAGGTCTGCTTCTGTGAAATGCTCCGTGCCGCCAAGAAAATCGCCGCAGGTATCTCCGGATTCGACCATCCTGGAAAGGCCCGAGAAAACCCCGCCTCCCAAAGTCGTATGGAACAGCGCGAGAATGCTGCCGTCGGCGATCAGCGTGGTGTCGGGCCCATTCACCGCGACATTGATCACAGACCCATACGCCGCCATCCGGCGCTGCACCCGAGCGAGTTGCCGCTCGGCGCATGCGACCTGCGAGACTTTGAGCGGGTGGTTCAGGGGGGCAGCCGGAGCGGCCGAGACCAGGCTTCCGGCGATCAATAAGCGCCAACGCTCAAGAGAATTTTTGGCATAGAGAGTCCTTTCCTAATTTCGATATCAAGAGCACCAAGTCGTAGGCGTAGGGATCGGATTCGTGTAGACGTTGGCGTACGTGTAGAGCGCATCCACGGTCCAGTGGATGACGTTCAACAGGTAGGGGCTCATCTGCTGGTACTCGGCCGAGGCGAGGTTGGTGAAGTTGGCGGTGTCGGTGAAGCCGGGGACCTTCGTGCCATTGCTGAGGTAGGCGTGATCCTTGCCGTAGGGGCCGATGCCGATGTTGGCGGTCAACGGGGAGAAGAGCGTCACCTCCACGAGGATGCCTTTCTTGTTCGCGTAGTTTACTACATCGGCGAGTCGCTGGAAGTAGTCGGCGTCCTTTTTGTCCAGATACCAGCGGCCGACACCGTTGACGAGGGGGCCGCCGGCGTACTGGAACGGGTTGTCGTTGGTCACTCGAGTGGGGTTCGAGAGCGTCAACGTGGCCGGCGGGGCGCCCGGGCAGGTCGTTGGGGGAAACGTCCTGACCGTGGTCCCCTCGCCCACGATGCTCACCCAGAGGCGTATGGAATTCAGACCCTGCGCCGCGAGGTCGTCGAGGAACGGCTTGAAGCCGCCACCATAGGGCACGCCGGTGCCGGTGCCGTAGTAGCACTGGGCGTAGCCGGGACTAATGAAGTGGCAGGCGTTGTCGGCGGAGACGAGGACGACGGGCGTGCCCTTGTACGTATAGGAGAGGTAGTGCGCGTTGGTGCTTTGCTCGCGGACGGGTCGACCACTGTGAGGCCGAGAGGGTAGATCAGGGTATCGGTCCCGAGAGCCCGCGCGGGATTGACGAGAGACGGATCCGCGTCGCTGGCCAGCATGTCATCGCCCAGCGTCGACGGGTAGTCGATGCCGTCCGGGACGACGGCCCGGTCCTCGTCAGGGGCGTCGTCGACCTGGGCAGGCCAGGCGACGGCGGGCTGCGGATCCGTCTGCGCCCGCAGAGGCGGCGCCGAGAGGACCGAGACGGACAGAATGAATAGCGCGAAGACAACAAGTTTCCCCAGCCGTGACGCGATCCTCATGAGACGGCCCTCCCCGCGTGCAGAACGTTGTCGAGGTAGACTACTACAGGCCCGTTCTCAATCAATAGACTTCGCGGGAACCTGGGTTCCAACACCGGCATCCGCCGTGCCTCCCGCTGCTTCGCCTCCCCCTTGCGGCCAAGAATCGCGATCTCAAGTTGGAGAATCAAGCCCCTGACATCTCCACAGCCACGGCAGCTTCAGAGCTCATGCGCGGTACCCTTTAGAAGGCACATCTTCTGTTGGGGGATACCAACCGAAACGGGCCACTCTGGCCTGTTTCGACTCGCCCCCAAGAAAGGGAACCGCGCCATGTCACGATTCCGCAGGACTCTCGCCCTCTCTCTCCTCCTCACCACCCTGGCATTGCCTGCCTCCGCTGTTACGTCAAAACGAACCAACGGAAATGGAAGTTGGAGCCTCCTCTCTACCCTGTGGCATTCAGTCACCTCATTCTCCCTGGGAAATACCACGGACGGCCGCTGCACAATTGATCCTGGAGGCGTTTGCCTGCCCGGCTGAAGCTAGGCTCCGGCCCTTCTTCTACTCCTGTCACGAGGTGCCCCTTTACGGGCACCTCTTTTCTTTAGACAATGTCCCCAATGGCGCTTTAACGACTACGGGAGGTCTCGATGGATGACCTACACCTGACGGACGATGATTTGGACTCTTTCTTCACGAAGAGGCGCAGAGCGAAGCGGGTAGTCCGCCATCTTCTCTCCGGCTGCGAGCGCTGCCGGACTCTGGCAGCCAAGACTCTTGAGACGCTCGGGCTCGATACCGGCTTTCTTGAGGAAGCAATCGAAGGAGGAGTGCTCTCAGAGCGACCCTCCCCCGAAGCTCTTCGCATCTCCGCTCTGATCGAGGAAGAGAAGAAGCGGGCCAAGGTCAGTTTTGCCCGGCTTGCGCCGCTCCCTCCCCAGGCTCGTCTCGCCACCCTGCGGAAGCAGGGCCGGTACAAAAAGTACGGACTGGCTCTCTATGTTCTCGACGAGGTTGAATCTCTCATCCTCAAGCACAACCCCGTGAAGGCCAAAGAGTTGGTTACCTTTTCCATGGCGATCACGGAGCTTCTCCGGTCGGGCGTCTATGGCGAGAAGGCAATGGGCGATCTCCGGCTCCGGCAGCAGACCACTCTCGCAAACGTCAGGCGCCTTGAAGAGGATTTTTCCGGCGCACTCGCGACTCTTGCGGAGGCGGAAGGTTTCCGACACCTCGGCACCGATCCGCGGGAGGAGGCGCGCTTCTTCCGAGTCGAGGCCGACATCCTTTATGACCTGGGAGAGTTTGAAGCGGCAACAGAGGCCACAGAGGAGCGGATAGCTCTCTGCGAATTCCTAGGCGATACCCAGGCCACAGCCAAGGCCATACTTCAGAGAGCCGCTATCCTTTCTCAGTACGATCCGGAGAACGGGCTTATCACGGCCGACCAGGGACTCTCGCTCCTTGATCCTTCCGACCTCTACACCCTCGTCTGCGGAATCCACAACCGCGCCATTTGTCTGGTAGAGCTCGACCGGGCCGATGAGGCGGCCGAGTATCTCAACAGCTACCGGGAAACAATCGGCCAGATCCTTGATTCAGCCTTGGAGATCTTCTTCCTCTGGATCGATGCCAAGATCATGCGCTCCCGCAGGTGTTACCGGGATGCCGAGGAACTTCTCTCATACGCCGCCCTGCGGTTCTCCGAAAAGGGAATGATTCAGGAGATGCTCCTCGTCCAGATCGACCGGATCGAGCTGCGGGTGGAGACGGGGCGCTGGAAGTCAGCCTTGAACCTTGCCCGGCACCTGACCCCCGAGCTTGCCCGGCTGGGACTGCGCAACGACCTGCTCTCCATGTGGGCAAACCTTCAGGACGGCCTCCTCTCGCGGCAGCTTACGATCCCAGAGATCCGGGACTACTACCGTCGGCGCTGGAACACCAGAGCGAGACTCGCCTGACTATCTCGTGTCCGGAAGGAGCATCTTGCTACCATCCTCCGACTCCTCCGGGATTGAATAGCGCGACAAGAAACAGTTGAAGCAGGTCGCAACCCTCGAGAGGCGCTACTAAGAGTAGCGCCTCTGTGGTATTTGCACCTTCAGGGAAGCTCCGTATCGTCCCTGATGATGAAGGGAGAGACGACAGGCACCCCCGGCATGTTCTCAAACCTCGGGAAGACGCTCGCGCGAATCCGGGAGCTGCGTGGAAAGTCCCAGACGGCAGTCGCCCGCCTGGCGGGTATCGGCAAGAGCCAGCTCTCGAAGTATGAGAGCGGCAAGGAGCTACCCAAGCTCGACTCCTTGGAGAAGGTCCTTCTCGTCCTCAACGTCGGCCACTTCGAGCTCTTCAGGATGCTCGCCCTCCTTGACCGGGGGGAAGAGCTACGGATTCCCTCGGCCGAGGAGATGGACGACCTCTTCGCGCGGATCAACCGCAATCTATTCACCCTCCACCGCGAGGTGGTCAAGGAGCGATATGCCTATAACCGGCAAGGAAGCACGGAAGCGGGCGGGAAGACATTTGAGTAATTTGGAGCAGGTGTCGAATGATCTCACCGGCATCCTCGATCAATTGCCGATCCCCAAACCCGAGGAGTTTGAAGAGATGCGCCAAGGGACGCGAGCTTGGAGTGATGAAGCGTATGTCGCGGCGGTCATCCGCAATGCGGACTTCTATGTCGATGAGGCCCGGGTGATGATTGAGGCCCATACCGGCAAAAACCCCCTGCGGCTCAAACCGCTCGGGAAAGGGGGAACCGTTCTCACTCCTGCCGTGGAGCGATCACTACGGTATCTCGTACAAGCGCGGTCAGGCCAAGAGATTCCCCCTTCGGAGGCGGAGGTGTGCTTCTACGATCCGTCCGCCCGGGGCCGGACCGCGCTGAGGCTCTTCCTCGATGTCGCCATGAAATTTTGCGGGCTAGTCCTTGGCTCTCTGGGTACGGAGGAAGGTCAAGTCACCGCCCCCGTTGCAGCTCCAACACCGGCATCCGCCGCGCCTCCGGCTGCCTTGTCTCCCCCTTGACCGCCCGCCAGAGCACCGTATTGAAAAGCGCGTCCTGGCCGCTGTCGGGGATGCTCAGGTTGAGGCGCGCGGAGAGGGCGGCGGCGGCGGTTTTTGGTGGATTGACTTCGGTCCAGGGAACGGCGAGGGGGAGGGCTTCGTAGGGGCGGAGGTCGGGGGTGGCGGTGAAGACGTCGGAGAGGGGACGGCCGAAGTGGTCGAAGTGGGAGAAGGCACGCAGGCCGAGGATGTCCTCGATGGTCGCCAGGACGTCGGTGGTGTTGACGAAGCGGTGCACGGTGCCGGGGTGGTTGTAGGCCGAGACCGTCAGCAGGACGGAACGGTGGGAGTCGACGTGGTCCGGACCGCTCTGGGCGTCGTCCTCGAGCACGAAGACGACGGTATTCTTCCAGAACCGGCTCTTCGACAGCGCTTCGAGGATCCGCCCCAGCGCGTAGTCGTTGTCCGCCATGTAGGCCCGCGGCGTCGGCTGGCCGGCACGGGCGCCGGCGGTGTGATCGTTGGTCAGCCAGAGGAGCTGGAGAGCGGGCATCTTTCCGATCTTCTCGGATTCGCGGAGGTCGGCGAGCCAGATGTCGGCCCGGATCTGATCGGAGATGGTGAGGTCCCAGCCCGGATATTTCAGGTTGCTGACCTCGGCCACTCCTTTCCGTTTGGATTTCCAGACGGTCTCGCCGCCGGGACCTTTCGCTTTTTCCATCGTCTCGCCGTAGTTGCGGAAGGAGATCCCCTTCTCCCGCGCGATCCCCCACAGCCAGCCGCCCGCCGGCTCGTCCGCCTCACCGGCCTCGCCGTCGCCACGGCGGTCGGAATAGCTCGACGGCGTCGTCTTCTCGGTGTAATCGGTCACATATCCCGAGGTCGACCATGGGTGCCCCTGGTTACTCACCTCGGCGTTGACGAAAAAGCGATCGTAGAGCCCGAAGCGCTCGGCGAGGGCGTGATGGTTCGGCGCGACCTCGCGCGGGAAGAAGGTGAGCGATTTGTCGCCGTCGCCCTGCGGGAGATCGCCCAGAACCTGATCGTAGGTGCGGTTCTCCTTGAGGATGTAGACGACGTGCTCGAACGGCGGATAGCGGCGGCGGCTGGGGGCCGTCCAGCCGTTCGCCGCCGCGACGCGCCGGCTCGCCGCGGCGAGGTCGCCGCCGAGCGCCGCCGCCGGCAGGACGGTGATGGTGCCGTTGAGCTGGCCGAGGGTGTAGGTGGTCGAATCCGGCGGATTGGGTAGGCCCGGTTGGCTTTTGCCCGGGTTCGGACCGGTGCCGCGCCCTTTGCCGTTGACCACGAGAAGCGATCCCGCGCGGTCGGCGGCGAGCGCGGTGGGATACCACTGGGTGGGGATGCGCCCGGCGAGCTTGTCGGCACCGCGCGCGCCGCTCACTCCCGACGTGGCGGCCGACAGGGCGAAGACGGCCACGGCGTTGGCGTCCGCCTCGGCGACGAAGAGGCGGCTGCCGGCCGCGTCGAGGGCGAGGGCGTTCGGCGTGCTCCCCTCGTCCGGTCCGGAAGGCGGCGGGTCCTGCAAGGTGGCGACGACGCGCCGGGCATGGGTGTCCACCACGGCCACGCGGTCGGTGCTCGCCGACGCCGCGAACAGGCGGGTGCCCGCGGCATTCAGCAGCAGCGCCGACGGGTGGACACCGACCGCGACGCGGCCGGCCTCTTTGAGCGTCCCGCCTCCGTCCGGAGCGAACGCCGCGACGCTGTCGCCTCCCCAGGCCGACACCCAGACCGTGCCGTCCGGCGCCACGGCGACGCCGTACGGGAAGCGGCCGACGGGAAGGTGCTGGAGGATCTTGCCGTCACCAGCATCCCCGGCGACATCCAACACCGCGAGCGAGTCGGCGAGGTTCTCGGCGACGTAGAGGCGGGAGCCGTAGGGCGAGACCGCGAGTCCGGCCGGATAGCGCGTGCCCGGCTTGTCCTTCTCTTTCGCGGCCAGCTCGAGACGGTCGCGGAAGACCGCCGCGCCGTCTTTCCAGGTGTAGCGCCAGACCGCGTCGTCGCCGCCGCCGGAGGCATAGAGCGTCCGGCCGTCCGGGGAGAACGCCAGGCCGAGGAACGCTCCCGGTTGCGCCAGCGTCTGGAGCACCTTCCCCTGGCCGGCGTCCACCACCTGCACGCCCTGCTGCCGCCAGCCGCTCAGGAGGACGGCGAAACGTCCCGGCGCTGCTCCTGGAGCGGAGGGAGCCGGCACGATGGCGAGCGGCATGTTGCCGACGTCGAACGACGGCCCGGCCGGATCGAGATGGACGCCGGTGGGCAGCCGCATCGTCGCCACAGCGTTTTCGGGAGCCGCCGGACTCCGCCCGGGACGGCAGGCCAGGCTGGAGACGAGGAGCAGCAGAAGACAGGTCGTAACGCGAAAACGGTCGCCCATGGAAAGACCTCCGGACGCAGATCCTATCCGAAGCCCTGTGTATAGTATGGCGGCAGATAGCAGGACGTACGGCGCGGGATGCCGTGGACGAAGGGGTTTGCAGTGGCCAAAGTCCTGGTGGTGGAGAACGATCCGGTGTTTGCCGCGGTGTTGGAAGACCGGCTGCGGGTGACCGGACATCAGATCCAGCTTCTGAAGAAGAGCGACGGCGCGGTGGGCGCGGCGGATGCGCAGCAGTCCGATCTCGTGGTCCTCGACGTGCCGGGAGCGGCGAGCCTCGATACGGTGCAGGAGCTGCGGCGCCATCCCGGCACCCGCACCGCCGCCCTGATCGTCCTCTCGGACAGCAACGAGCCGGCCGACCGCGTCGCCGCCCTGAAAGCCGGCGCCGACGACTATCTCGCCCGGCCGTTCGATCTCGAAGAGCTCCACCTGCGCTCCGAGCGCCTGCTCGGCAGCCGCATCGCCAATCTGCAGATGCTCCAGGGCGACCTCAAGAACCATCCGCTCTGGGCGCTGTTGCAATACCTCAAGCAGGTGCACAAGAGCGGCAGCCTGCGGGTGCGCGGCACCGCCGGCTCGGGCACCATCGAGCTGCGCAACGGCGACATGCTGGCCGCCCGCTGGCAGCGCCTGCGCGGCGACGAAGCGCTGCTCGCCCTGCTGTGCACCGACGAGGGGAGCTTCCGCTTCGACACCGCGGACGACACGGCGGAGCCGGCCGGCGGCGACGAGCTGTCGATGAACGAGCTGCTGATGCGCGCGGCGTGGCTCAAGGACGAGATCGAGAAGCGCCGCCAGTTCATCCCGGCGACCGGCGAGCCGCTGGTGGCGCTTTCGAGCCGCATCAATCCGGGGCAGGAAGACTTCGGCCAGCTCCCGCTGCAACGCATCCTCGCCCGCATCCTGCGCCAGCCGGGCATCCGCCTGTTCGACCTGATGGCCGACGAAACCGAGGCGCCGCTCACCACCCGCCTCGCGGTGGCCTGGCTCTTCGAGCACGACCTGGTGGGCCTGCGCGATCAGGTCCCCGAGTCCGCGCCGCAGAACACGATGGAGATCTCGAACGCCATCGTCTTCGACGTCTCGATCGAAGACCTGATCGCCGCCGCCGCCGCCGCCGGGCTGCCCGCGGCGGCGCTCCCCTACCTCATCCTGGTCGAGCCGGAAGCCTGGCCGGAGCTGCGCAAGCTGTTCGAAAAGGCGCCGGGATACCCGCGCAACGAGGCGCTCAAGAAGCTCGTCGAGCAGGTGGAGCTGCGCCGCGCCGGCAGTGCCACGTTCAGCACGCCGCGCGGCAAGATGTCGCTGCACGTGCAGGTGCTGACCGCGGCGGCGCAACCGCAGATCGCCGCCATCGTGCCGGGCTGCGCCGGCGTCCTCATCTGGCTCACCGGCGCCGGCGCGCTCGAAACCACGAAACACGTCGTGCAACGGCTGGAGGCGAGCAGCCTCGCCGCGTCCGGCATGCTGGTCTCCGGCACGCCCGCGGCGAACAAGGAGGCCGAGCGCCTGGCGCAGGGCACGAAACGCTGGCGCACCTCCTCGCACGTGCCGCAGAGCCTGCTCGGCATCCTCCGTCTCCTGCATCCCCGGGAAAGCCGCTGAGGCGGAACCGTGGCGCGTCCGACGGTCCTGCTGATCGAGCCGCGCGCCGAGCGCCTTCGCGAGCTGAGCCACCAGCTCACGGCGGAAGGGTGCGAGGTGGTGCCGCTGGCCGATCTGGCCAAGGCGCAGCGCTTCGCCACCGGATTGGAGTCCGCCGTCGTGGTGCTCGCCACGGCGGCGCTCGCCGGCCACACCGATCCGGCCGCCGTGCTCGAAGGATTGGACGGACTGGCGGGCCACGGCTCCGGGCGGAGCCTGGTGGTGCTCGGCGACCGGCCGGCGGACGAGGAGGATCTCCCCGATTCCGTCGCCTTCCTCGCCGTCGGCGGCCTCGACGCCCTGGAGGTCACCCGCCGGCTGCTCCTCGTGCTCCTCGGCCGCCAGATCGGCGTCGCGCCGGACGCGCGGCTCGCCTCGCTGGTCGGCGATCTCGAGGTCACCCCGCTCATCGGGCTGCTGCGCGCCCTGAGCCAGGCCGGCGCCAACGGCCGCATCGAGCTGCGCGGCGGCACGCTCACCTTCGACCGCGGCGCCGTGGTGGCCGCGACCGCCGGCCCGGCGCGCGGCCTCAAAGCGTTCTGCCGACTGAGCCGGCTGACCGAGGGGCCGCTGCGGTTCGTCCCCGGTAATCCGAGCGAGCCGAGCCAGCCCAGCCAGCCGCCGGGAGGCGCCGCCTCGGAGATCATGGAGGATCTGCATGGCCTGATCCACGCCGCCATCGAAGAGTCGCTCGGCGAGCTGCCGGACCCGCGCGGCAAGCTGGAGATCGATCTCAAGCCGGCCTTCTTCACCACCGCGTTCACCGCGGTGCAGCAGCAGATCCTGAGCCTCGCCCAGCGCGGCACGACGTTGCAGCAGGTGCTCGACTCGCTCCCCGACCGCGACAGCGAGATCGTGCAGGAATTGCTGCGGCTGGAAGACCTCGGCCTGGTGGTGCGCCGCCTCCCCGCCGCCGCGGCGCAGATCGTCACCGATTCCACCTCCGACCTGCCCATGGACGTCGCCCGCGCGCACGGCATCGTGATCGTGCCGCTCACCGTGGCGTTCGGCAAAGAAATCTTCCGGGATCGGATCGATCTGCACCCTGGCCGCTTCTACGCCCTGCTCGCCGAGCGCAAGGAGCATCCGGCGTCGAGCCCGCCGTCGCGGGACGATTTTGCGCCGCGCTACCGCGAGCCGCTGCTGCACGGCGACGAGGTGATCTCGCTGCACATCTCGGCCAAGCTGTCGAAGACCTTCGAGAACGCCAACGCCGCCGCGGCCGCCGAGCTCGCCGAGCCGCAGCGGCCCGGCGAAACGTATCCGCGCCACGTCACCGTCCTCGACAGCGGCCAGGTGAGCCTCGGCCTCGGCCTCCTCGCCCTGATCGCCGCCCGCCTCGCGGCGCGCAACGAGCCCGCCGAGCGCATCGTCCGCCGGCTGCGCGAGATGGCGCCGCGCGTCCACACCCTGTTCGTCGTCGACACCCTCGAATACCTCGCCCGCGGCGGCCGCATCGGCAAAGCGCGCGCCCTGCTCGGCGGCCTTCTCCGCATCAAGCCCATCCTCGGCGTGACCGACGGCGAGATCGTGCCCGTCGACCGCGTCCGCGGCGGCCGGGCCGTCCAGCCGCGCCTGATCGAGCTGCTCCACCAGCGCGTCGACCGCCAGCGCCCCGTCCTCGCCGGCATCTGCCACGCCAACGCCCCCGCCTGGGCCGACAGTCTCGAGCGTCTCCTCCGCGAAAATTTCCCGATCACCGACCTGATCCAGGCCGAAGTCGGCCCCGTCGTCGGCGCCAACGTCGGCCCCGGCGCCGTGGGCGTCATGGTCTTTCAGCCGACCGAGGAGGAGCTGCGATGGATCGCGCCACTGTGAGGCCCTCACCCCCGGCCCCTCTCCCGGCTCCCCCCGCCCAGCCCCGGGAGAGGGGAGAAAGGCAAAAAACGGCTTTCTGGCTGTTGCTTGTCTCTCTGGCTGTTGCTGGTCTCCCCTCTCCCGGCGGGCGCGTGGGGGGAGCCGGGAGAGGGGCGGGGGTGAGGGCGCTTTTCGGAGGCCGGCAATGACCACCACCAACATCCAATCCGCCGAAATCGTCCTCCCCTCGCAGGACCTCACGGCGGATCTCGCCTTCTACACCCAGGAGCTCGGCTTCCGGCTGGACATGATCTTCCCGGCCGACGATCCGAGCGTGGCCGTGCTCTCCGGCCATGGTCTGCGCCTCCGGCTGGAACGCGATTCGGCGATCTCAGATGTCCCGCCCGGCGTCCTGCGGCTGCTGTGCCTCGATCCCGATGCCTTGGCTGGAGGCCGGCGCGAATTGACCGCCCCCAACGGCGTGCGCATCCAGATCGCCGACGCGCAGCCGAAGCTTGAGACGCCGCCGACGCAGCACGCCTTCGTCGTCCGCCGTCTCAAGGACAACAGCCCCTGGGTGATCGGCCGCGCCGGCATGCGCTATCGCGATCTCATCCCCGGCCGGCTCGGCGGCAGCATCATCGCCTCGCACATCCGCATTCCCGACGCCGGCCCGGTGCCGGACATGGTGCACTACCACACGGTGGGCTTTCAGCTCATCTTCTGCTACTCCGGCTGGGTGCGGCTGGTCTATGAGGATCAAGGGCCGCCGTTCCTCCTCAACGCGGGCGACTGCGTCATCCAGCCGCCGCAGATCCGCCACCGCGTGCTCGAAGCGTCGGAAAATCTCCAGGTGATCGAAATCGGCGTGCCGGCCGAGCACATCACCACGGTCGATCACGATATGGAGCTGCCCACGCCGCACTTCCGTCCCGAACGGCTTTTCGGCGGCCAGACCTTTTGCCGCAGCGAGCTCAAGCACGCCCACTGGGAGCCCTGGAGACTGCCCGGCTTCGCGGCGCGCGACACCGGCATCGGCAAGGCGACCGCCGGCGTGGCCTCCGTGCAGGTGGCCCGCCCCATGGGCCGCACGCACGATCAGGTCACCAGCCAGGTCACCAGCCATACGTCGGACATCCTCTTCACCTTCGTCCTCGCCGGCTCCACCACCCTGCGCGGCGAAGGCCAGGGAGCCCACGCGCTGAGCGAAGGCGACGCCTACGTGATTCCGCCCTTCCTGAAAACCGAGCTGACCGATTCTTCGGACGATCTGGAGCTGCTGGAGGTCTCGCTGCCGGCGGAGTTCGAAACGATCGTGCACACGGACGAGCGCTTGGATCAAATCAAAGCGTGAGGCCCCGCCGCGCCACCCGGTATCCAACCGCCAGCAGCACCATCCACGGCCCGCCCGCGATCAGCGTGGACCGCAGACCGGGAACCCACCAGGTGGAGATCAGGATCGCGGCGATCGACGCCGCGCCGATCCAGGAGCCCCACGGCGCGGGCCGGCCGGCGAGGGACGCCCGGTACACGATGTGCGTCACGAAAATCATCAACCAGACGAACAGCGCGCCGAACAGCGCGACGCCGAAAAACCACACATAGGCCGAATCCGGCCACAGCGCCCGCACCAGCACCGCCGCGCCGAGGCCGACGCTCGACACCAGCAGCGCGTTGACCGGCGCCCCGCGTTTGGTGACCGCGCCGAGCGCCGGCGGCACGAAACCGCCGCGCGCCAGCGAGAACAGCGTCCGCGAGATCATGTAGAGATTGGCGTTCGAGCTCGACAGCGCGGCGCTCAGCACGACGAAGTTCATCACCCCCGCGGCGCCCGGAATGCCGATCCCCCGCAACACGCGCACGAACGGGCTCTCGCCGATGCCGAGCTGATTCCACGGCGTCAGCGCCATCAGCAGCGTGATCGTCACGATGTAGATCGCCGCCAGGCCGAGCACCAGCCGCCGCATCGCGACCGGAATCGTGCGCGCCGGGTCCGTCGCCTCTCCCGAGGTGACGCCCACGATCTCGACACCGATGAACGAATAGATGACGAAACAGCACCCGAGCCAGATGCCGCTGCCGCCGAACGGCAGGAAGCCGCCCTGCCCGGTGAGATTCTTGAGCCCGATCGCCGGCCCGCCGGTCAGCCCGAAAATCACCAGCACGGCAACCCCGGCAAACAAAGCCACCGCCACCACCTTGATCATCACCAGCCAGTACTCGATCGAGCCCAGCCGGCCGACCGCCCGCGAGTTGGCATACAGCAGGAGAAGCGCAAACGCGAGCACCCACACCGCGCCGGGCACCTGCGGAAACCAATAGCCCATGTAGATCGACGCGGCGACCAGTTGCGCCCCGGTCGCAATGACCTCCATCAGCCAGTAGCTCACCCGCACCGCGAAGCCGGCGAACGGCGAGATGTACATTCCGGCATACACCCCGAAAGCCCCCGCCGTCGGCTGCGCCACCGCCATCTCGCTCAAAGCCCGCCCGAGCAGCAGCGAGATGGCTGCCACGATGACATACGACACGATGACCGCCGGTCCGGCCACATTGACCGCCAGACCGCTGGCCAGAAACAGCCCCGTCCCGATCGCGCCGCCGAGCGCCATCGTCGTCTGCTGCGTCGCCGAGAGCTGCCGCGAGAGCACCTGCTCGTTGCGAACCGCTGGATGCTGATCGTCTGATGCCATGTCACCCTGTCCGAAGGCGAGCGGAGTCTACATCACGACCGTCACAGACTTCGATGATGCCCTTACCGTCGTACGAAGGGCCCTCACGGTCGTACGCAGTGCCATCACTGTCGTGCGAAGTGCAGTGACAGTGGTGCGAAGTGCAGTGACGGTCGTGCGAAGTGCGGTCAGGGTCGCGCGTAATGCCGTGACGGTCGCGCGAAGTGCAGTCACTGTCGCACGCGGTGCGGTCATGGTCGTACGCGGTGCAGTCACAGCCGTGCGTCATGCCGTGACGGTCGGACGCAGTGCTGTCGTGGTCGCACGCAGTGCCGCCGCGGAATCCTTCATCACACTCGAGACCTGGCTCATCCATTTCTGGAGGGCGGTCGCCGCCCTCCAGACGTGGACCCTTCGCGCCCGGAGGGCGGTCACTGCCCTCCGGAATCGGACTCCTCACTTCTGAAGGGCGGTCATCGCCCTCCGGATCTGGCCTCTCCACTTTCGGAGGGCGGTCATCGCCCTCCAGAAATGGAAGGCTGCGGCCAAGACCGCACCGGTCTCCATCCAGAGGGCGGTGAGCGCCCTCCAGAATTGGATGACCCGTCAGCGCTCCCGGACTCTCCATTTCCCCTGCCAGCCAAGCCGCAGGATAGAATCCCTTCATCGCCTGCACGACGCCGAAGGAGGTCCACGTCCCGTGACGGAGCCGGTTCCCAAGGTCTTCATCAGCTACAGCCACAAGGACGAAGCATGGAAGGACAAGATCCTGGATCATCTCAAGGTCGCCGCCCGCGAGGACGGATTCGACCTCTGGGATGACCGCCGCATCGACGGTTGTGGAACGTGGCCGGCTCGTTGTCGGGCAATCCGACTCCGTCGTAGGGGCGCCACAGGATGCCGCCAGGCACCCCGTGTGGCCGCCCTGGGTGGGTGGCGTTCCATGCGACCATGCGATCTTCCTCGCGTCGCCTCCGCCGAGGCCATGCTATCCTTCTAGGGAACAATGACGAGCTAGGAGATCTAGATGAAGTTACGGATTGTTCTGGAACCCAGCGAAGATGGCGGCTACACGGCTGTTGTGCCCGCTCTGCCCGGCTGCCTGAGCGAAGGTGAGTCCCGCGAAGAGGCTCTGGCCAATGTGCAGGAAGCCATCGAGCTCTATCTGGAGCCAATCGAGGATGACTGGGAGCTCTCTCCCGATGCCGAAGTCCTGGAACTCGTCCTTTGAGCAAAGTCCCGAGCCTGGGCT
>DATARD010000256.1:0-52050 GCA_036264355.1 Thermoanaerobaculia bacterium | reverse complement strand
TGCCGTTCGAGAAGCTGGTCGAGGAGCTGGCGCCCGAGCGCGACCTGGCGCGCAATCCGCTCATCCAGGTGATGTGCGGCTTCCAGACCTTCTCCCGCCAGCCGGCCACCGAGCTGCGCGGCCTGAGCTTCGAAGCGCCCGCCGAGGAGGCGGTCGACACCGGCACGTCGAAGTTCGACCTGACCTTCTATATCGTCGACACCGGCGCCGAGATCCGCGGCGTCCTCTCCTACAACAGCGACCTCTTCGACGCCACCACGATCCACCGCCTGCTCGGGCAGTACGAGGGGCTGCTCCGCGCCGCCGTCGAAGATTCGCGGTCTCCTGTCGGAGAGCTGCCGCTGCTCTCCGCCGGCGAGAGCCACCAGCTCACCGCGGAATGGAACGACACGGCTTCGGTCCGCCCGGGCGCCGGCCTGGGAGAGATCTTCGCGGCTTGCGCACGGCGCGACCCGGCGGCCACGGCGCTCGAATGGGCCGGTGGAACGCTCTCGTATGGTGATCTCGACCGCCGCGCCAACCGCGTGGCGCATCGCCTGCGCGCTCTCGGGGTCGGCTTGGAGAGCCGGGTGGCGCTCTGCCTGGAGCGCTCGCCGGAGCTGATCGTCGGGCTCCTGGGGATCGTCAAGGCGGGCGGCGCCTATGTGCCGCTCGATCCGGCGTATCCGCGCGAGCGGCTGTCGTTCATGCTGCGCGACGCGGGCGTTTCGGCGCTGGTCGCGGCGAGCGGAACGGTCACCGCCTTGCCGGAGGCTCCGGCGGCGGTGATCCTGCTCGACGGTCTCGACGAGCTGGATGGAACCGGCGAGGACGCCGCCGCGCCGGTGGCGGACGGCGGCGGCCTGGCCTATGTGATGTACACCTCCGGCTCGACCGGCCGGCCGAAGGGGGTGGCCGTGCCGCAGCGCGCGGTGGCGCGCCTCGTGTTGGGCTCCGACTATGCGCACTTTGGTCCGGACGAGGTCTTCCTGCAGCTCGCGCCGGTCTCCTTCGACGCCTCGACCCTGGAGATCTGGGGGCCGCTGCTGCACGGCGGCCGGCTGGCCCTCGCGCCGCCGCGCCAGCTCTCGCTGGAGGAGATCGCGGGCGAGGTCGAGCGGCGCGGCGTCACCACCCTCTGGCTAACCGCGGGCCTCTTCCATCAGATGGTCGACGGGCCGCTGCGCAACGGGCACGCGGCGCGCCTGCGCTCGCTGCGCCAGCTCCTCGCCGGCGGCGAGGCCCTGTCCGCGCCGCACGTGCGGCGGGCGCTGGCGGCTCTCCCGGGCCTGCGCCTGATCAACGGCTACGGGCCGACCGAGAACACGACCTTCACCTGCTGTTATCCGATGTCCGACGCGTCCGCCCTCGGCGCCTCCGTCCCCCTCGGCCGGCCCATCGGCGCGACCCGCGTCCACCTCCTGGACCGGCGCGGCCGGCAGGTGCCCCTGGGGGTGGCCGGCGAGCTGGCCGCGGCCGGCGACGGGCTCGCCCGCGGCTATCTCGGCCGTCCCGATCTGACCGCGGAAAGCTTCGTCCCCGATTTCTGTGGCGGGGGGGGAGGTCCCGGCGAGCGGCTTTACCGCACCGGCGACCTGGCGCGGCGGCTCCCCGACGGCCGCATCGAGTTCCTCGGCCGTCTGGACCAGCAGGTGAAGGTGCGCGGTTACCGCATCGAGCCGGGCGAGGTCGAGGCGCGGCTGGCCGAGCACCCGGCGGTCCGCCGGGCGGCGGTGATGGTGCGCGAGGACGTGCCCGGCGACCGCCGGCTGGTCGCCTACGTGGTGCAGGACTCCGCCTGGGATGGCAACGCTACGGCTTCCGAGGGCTCCGGAGAGCGTACCGAGCAGGTGGAGCAGTGGGGGATGCTGTTCGACGATCTCTACAACAGGGAAGCGGCCGACTCCGATCCCACCTTCAACATCGTCGGCTGGGAGAGCTCCTACACCGGCCAGCCGTTGCCGCGGCGCGAGATGGAAGCCTGGGTGGACGACACCGTGGGGCGGATTCTCGCGCTGCGCCCGCGCCGCGTGCTGGAGATCGGCTGCGGCACCGGCCTCCTCCTCTTCCGCATCGCGCCGGGCTGTGCGCAGTACACCGGCACCGACCTCTCGGCAGCGGCGCTCGCCTACGTCGGATCGCAGCTCGGCCGCCTGCCGCTCGATCCGGCGCGTGTGCGGCTCCTGCACCGCCCGGCCGATCGATTCGATGGCATCGCCGACGGCAGCGCAGACGGCTCCTTCGACACCGTGATCATCAACTCCGTGGCGCAATACTTCCCAAGCGCCGGCTATCTGGCCGAAGTCGTGGCGGGGGCGGTGCGCGCCGTGCGTCCGGGCGGCGCGGTGTTCCTCGGCGACCTGCGGAGCCTCCCCCTGCTCGACGCCTTCCACACCGCGGTCGAGCTGGAGCAGGCGGAGGGAGACCTTTCGATCGACTCGCTGCGCCGGCGGATCCAGACCCGGCGGATGCAAGAGAACGAGCTGGTGATCGATCCCGCCTTCTTCGCCGAGCTGGCGCGCCGGCTGCCGGCGATCACCCGCATCGAGATCCACCCCAAGCGCGGCCGGGCGCACAATGAGCTGACCGCCTTCCGCTATCAGGCCGTGCTGCGCGTCGGCCCGCCGGAGGCGACTGCCCAGACCCCGCAAACCCCGCAAACCCCGCAGAACATCGAGTGGCTGGATTGGGACGCTGACGGCCTGACCCTGGGTGTCCTCCGTGATCGCCTTGAGTCTGGAGCGGACCGCGCCCTGGGGCTCCGCCGGGTGCCCAACGCGCGCACCGCGGCGGCTGCCGCCGCGGTGCGCCTGCTCGCCGGCGAGCCCGGTTCCGTCGCCGCGTTGCGCGCAGCGGCGCGTGCCGCCGCGGCCGGTGCGGTCGATCCGCAGGACCTCTGGGAGCTGGAGCGCGAGCTGCCCTGGCCCTGCGACGTCGAGCTGGGGTGGTCCGATCCGGGCGATGACGGCCGGTTCGACGCCGTGCTGGTCCGCCGGGGAGAGAGCCCGCAGGGCCTGCTGCCGGCACCGGCCATCGATCCGGAGCCGCGGCCGTGGACCGACTTCACCAACGATCCGCTGCAGGGCCGCTTCAGCCGCCGGCTCGCTCCCGAGCTGCGCGACTTCGTGGCCGCGGCGCTCCCCGAGTCGATGATCCCCACCGCTTTCGTCCTCCTGGATTCGTTGCCGCTCAGCCCCAACGGCAAGGTCGACCGCCGCCGCCTGCCGGCGCCGGGGCTGCCGCCTGCCGCGTCCGGCAGCCGTTTCGTGGCGCCGCGCACGCCGACCGAGGAGCGGCTGGCGGCGATCTGGGCCGACCTGCTGGGAATCGACCGCCTGGGCGGCCGGGTCGGCGCCGAGGACGACTTCTTCGAGCTCGGCGGCCACTCCCTTCTCGCCACCCAGGTGGTGTCGCGGGTGCGCGAGACCTTCGGCGTCGAGCTGCCGCTGCGCGCCTTCTTCGAGGCGGCAACGGTGACCGCGCTGGCGCGCACGTTCGACGCGCTGCTGCACGGCAGCGGCGGGCTGGACGTGCCGCCGCTCGTCCCCGTGCCGCGCGGCGGCGCGCTGCCGCTCTCCTTCGCCCAGGAACGGCTGTGGTTCCTCCAGCGCTTCGGCGAGCGCCTGGTGGCCTACAACGAGGCGGCGTCCTTCCGCATGCGCGGACCGCTCGACGTCGCCGCCCTGCGCTGGAGCCTGGACGAGATCGTGCGCCGCCACGAGACGCTGCGCACCGCGTTTCCCGAATCCGCCGGCCAGGTGGAGCAACGGATCGCTCCGGCCGCCACCGCGTCGTTGCCGCTGCCGCTGATCGATCTGAGCGCGCTGCCGTCCGGGGCGCGGGAGGCCGCGGCGCGGCGGCTCGGCGTCGAGCAGGCGCTGCGTCTGTTCGACCTGGAGAACGGACCGCTGGTGCGCACGCTCCTCGTGCGTTTCGGAGCGGTGGATCATGCCGCCCTGTTCTCCTTCCACCATATCGTGTTCGACGGCTGGTCGACCTCGGTGTTCGTCCGCGAGCTGTCGGTCCTCTACGCCGCGGAACGCAATCCGGCGGCGCTGCCGCCGCTGGCTGTGCAGTACGCCGATTTCGCCTGCTGGCAGCGCGGTTGGCTGCACGGCGAGGCGCTGGAGCGCCAGATCGGCTGGTGGCGCGAGCGGCTGGACGGCGCCGCCACCCTCGAGCTGCCCACCGACCGTCCGCACGGCACCGCGAGCACGGTCTCAGGCCTGCGCGCGATCGATCTCGGGCCGGAGCTGACCGCCGCGCTCCACACCTTCGCGCGGCGCCGCGGAGCAACCCCGTTCATGGTCCTGCTGGCGGCTTTCAAGGCGGTGCTGCGCGGCTGGTCCGGCCAGGACGACGTGACGGTCGGCTCGACGATCGCCAACCGCAACCGGCTGGAGACCGAAGGCTTGATCGGCTTCTTCGTCAACATGCTGGTGTTGCGCACCGATCTCGGCGGCGATCCCGGCTTCCGCGCTCTGGTGGAGCGGACGCGGGAGACCGCGCTCGGCGCCTTCGCCCATCAGGACCTGCCGTTCGAGCGCCTGGTGGAGGAGCTGCGGCCAGAGCGCGATCTGCAGCGCACGCTGTTCTTCCAGGCCGCGTTCCAGGTGCTCCCCGCGCCGCCGGCGAGCCTGGATCTGCCCGGGGTCGGGCTGGAGCCGTTCCCGCTGTTCGCGCGGCAGGTGAAGTTCGATCTGGAAGTGGGGCTCTTCGATCTGGAGGAGGGGATCGCCGGCACCATCGGGTACGACGCGGCGCTCTTCGACGCCGCCACGGTCGACCGGCTCCGCGGTCACTTCGAGCGCCTGCTGGCCGCCGCGGTGGCCGATCCGGGCCGGTCTCTCGCGGCGCTGCCATGGCTCACTCCGGCCGAGGAGCACCAGGCGGTGCGGGAGTGGAACGACGGGAGGAGCTTCGGCGCGCCGGCAACCCTGAGAGTCGACGAGCTGTTCGCCGCCATGGCGCGCCGGCAGCCCGCGGCCCTGGCGGTGAGCTGGGACGGCGGCTCGCTGACCTACGGCGAGCTGGCCGCCAGCGCCCGCCGCCTGGCTTCGCGCCTGCGCCGGTCGGGCATCCGGCCAGAGATGACGGTCGCCGTCTGCCTCGACCGTTCGTCGGGTCTGCTCACCGCTCTCCTCGGCATCCTCCAGGCGGGAGGCGCCTACGTGCCGCTCGATCCGGACGCGCCGCGCGAGCGCCTCGCCTATCTGGTGGCGGACGCGGCGGCGCCGGTGCTGATCACCGAGCGGCGCTTCCTGGAGCGTCTGCCGCGGGAGATCGGCGCGGAGATCCTGCTCCTGGACGATGAGCAGGGCCACCCGGAGGACGCGCCGCGCGAGCCGGAAGCATCCGGGCGGGTGGGGGATCTGGCCTATGCCGTCTACACCTCGGGCTCCACCGGCCTGCCGAAGGCGGTCGCGGTCGAGCACGCGAGCCTCCTCCGTCTGGTGGAATGGACCTGGGAGATCTATGGCGTCACCCCGGCCGACCGCGCGACCCTGGTGGCGGCGCCTTCCTTCGACGCCTCAGTGGCGGAGATCTGGCCCTATCTGACGGCGGGGGCCAGCCTGCACATCCCCGCCGAGGATGTGCGGAAGGATCCCTCCCGCATGGCGCGTTGGCTGGCGGAGGAGAGGATCACCCTGAGCTTCCTGCCGACGCCGCTCGCCGAGGAGTTTCTGGCGGTCGAGCTGCCGGCCGGGATGCCGCTGCGCGCCCTGCTGACCGGCGGCGACCGGCTGCGCAGGGTGCCCGGCGAGGGTCTGCCGTTCCTCCTGGTCAATCACTACGGACCGACGGAGGGGACCGTGCTCTCCACCTGGACGCCGGTCCTGCCGGGGAGCAGACTGCCGCCGCCGATCGGCCGCCCGGCCTTCTATGTCACGGCCTATGTCCTCGACGCCGCGAGCCGGGCGGTGGGGATCGGCATCGCCGGCGAGCTGTGGATCGGCGGCGCCGGGATCGCGCGCGGCTACCTGCGGCGGCCGGAGCTGACGGCGGACCGCTTCCGTCCCGATCCGTTCGGTCCGCCGGGATCGCGGCTCTATCACACCGGCGATCGCGTCCGCCGGCTGGCCGACGGCCAGCTCGCCTTCCTCGGCCGCACCGACGACCAGATCAAGGTGCGCGGCGTCCGCCTGGAGCCGGGAGAGGTGGAGGCCGCGCTGGTCCGCCATCCCGGGGTGCGGACCGCGGCGGTCGGATTGCGCGGCGAGGGGAGCGAAGCGCGCCTGGTGGCCTGGATCGTGCCGGAGGACGGCGCAGTGACGCCTGACGCCGAGCTGCGCGCCTTCCTGCGCGAGCGCCTGCCGGAGGCGGCGGTCCCCGCCGTTTTCGTCCCCCTGGAGGCCCTGCCGCTCAACCCGAACGGCAAGGTGGACCGCCGCGCCCTGCCGGAGCCTCCCGCGTCCGGAGCCGCCGCGCCGGCCGGCGCGCCGCGGACACCGGTCGAGGAGATCCTGGTGGACCTCTTCCGGCAGGTGCTGCGCACCGGGAGCGCCGGCGCGCAGGATGGCTTCTTCGATCTCGGCGGCCACTCCCTGCTCGCCATCCGTCTCGCCTCCCGTCTGCGCGAGGCGTTCGGCGTCGAGATCCCCCTGCGCGCCATCTTCGAGCATCCGACGCCCACCGCGCTGGCCGCCGAGATCGAGCGGTCGCTGCGCGCCGGCGCCGGGGGTGCCGGGGACGCTGGGCTCGCTCCGCCGATCCTCAAGGCCCCGCGCGACGGCGGTCTGCCGCTCTCCTTTCCGCAGCAGCGGCTGTGGATCGTGGACCGCCTGGAGCCGGGGCTCGCGGCCTACAACATGCCGTTCCCGGTGCGCTTCGCGGGCCGCCTCGACGCCGCCGCGCTGGAGTGGAGCCTGGGCGAGGTGGTGCGCCGCCACGAGGTGCTGCGCACCCGGTTCGCGCCGGCCGGCGGTCCAGAGGGCGGTCCGGCGCAGGTGGTGCTGCCGGCGGACGTCTTCTCCATGCCGCGGATCGATCTGCGCGCCCTGCCGGCGGACCGCGGGGAGGAAGAGGCGCGGCGGCTGGCGGCCGGCGAGGCGGCGCGGCCGTTCGATCTGGAGACCGGTCCGCTGGTGCGGGCCACCCTGCTCGATCTGCCGGTCGCCGCAGATGGGGCAGACGCGGCGGAGGAGCATGCGCTCTTCCTCACTCTCCACCACATCGCCTCCGATGCCGGGTCGCTCGACATCCTGGGACGCGAGATGGCGGTCCTCTATGCCGCCTTCCTGGGAGGGCAGGTCGCAAAGACAGTGGTCGCGCTGCCCGAGCTGCCGATCCAGTACGCCGACTACGCCGTCTGGCAGCGCCAATGGCTGCGCGGCGAGGTGGTGGAGAAGCTGGTGGCGTGGTGGCGCGAGCGGTTGGCCGGAGCGGCCACCCTGGAGCTGCCGGCGGACCATCCGCGCCCGGCCGTGCAGAGCTTCCGCGGCGCCCGCGTGCACGTCGCGGCCGGCGGCGCGGTGGCCGCGGCCCTGCGCGCGCTCGGCCAGCGCAACGGCGCGACCTCTTTCATGGTGCTCCTCGCCGCGCTCCAGGCCCTGCTGTATCGCTATAGCGGACAGGACGACGTGGTCGTCGGCACGCCGAGCGCCAACCGCGACCGCGCCGAGATCGAGGGGCTGATCGGCTTCTTCGTCAACATGCTCACCCTGCGCGTGACGGTGGACGGCGATCTCTCTTTCAGCAGTCTCCTCGCACGGGCGCGCGAGACGGCGCTCGGCGCCTACACGCATCGCGATCTCCCCTTCGAGAAGCTGGTGGAGGAGGTGCGGCCGGAGCGCGATCTCGGCCGCAATCCGCTGTTCCAGGTGGCGGTGCAGCTCTTCCGGCCCGCCGCGGGGCTGGAGTGGCCGGAAGGACTGCAGGCCCTCGCGCCGCGCTCCCTGGGGGCCGGTGGTGGCGGGCTCGGCGCCGCGCGCTTCGATCTCGACCTGTCGCTGGTGGACGGCGCGGACGGCTTCGCCGGGACGCTCGAATACAGCCGCGACCTCTTCGAGCACGCGACGGCGGCGCGGATGGCGAGCCACCTCGAATCGCTCCTCGCCGGCATCGCCGCCGATCCGGAGACGCCCGTCGCCGCCTTGCCGCTCCTCACCACGGCCGCGGCGCACCACCTGCTGGTGGAGCAGAACGACACGCGCACCGGCTTCCCGCGCGATCTCTGCATCACCGGCCGCTTCGCCGCGGTGGCGGCCGAGCGGGGGGACGCGCCGGCGGTCGAATTCGCGGGCGAGCGGCTCACCTACGCCGAGCTCGACCGGCGCGCGGCGGCCCTGGCGCACCGTCTGCGCCGCCGCGGCGTGCAGCCCGGCGATCTGGTCGGCATCTTCGTCGAGCGCTCGGCCGGTCTCGCCGTGGCCCTCCTCGGCGTCCTCAAGGCCGGCGGCGCCTATCTGCCGCTCGACCCCGCGTACCCCACCGAGCGCCTCGCCTTCATGCTGCGCGACGCGGCGGCCGTGGTGGTGGTCACCGACGATTCCCTGGGAGGCCGGCTGCCGGCCGGCACGGCGGTGATCGGGCTGAATGATCCTATCGATCCGACCGATCCGACCGATCCGGCCGATCCGATCGATCGGTCCGATCTGCCGGATGAAAACCTCCCCGAGAGCCTGGCCTACGTCATCTACACCTCGGGCTCGACCGGCACGCCCAAGGGCGTCGCCGTCACCCATCGCGCGGTCCTCCGCCTGGTGCTCGCCACCGACTACGTCGCGCTCGGCCCGTCGGACCGGGTGGCGCAGGCGTCCAACGCCTCCTTCGACGCCGCCACCTTCGAGATCTGGGGCGCCCTGCTCAACGGGGCGTGCCTGGTGGGCATGAGCCGCGCGGTGACCCTGGAGCCGCGCGCCTTCGCGGCCGCGCTGCGCGACGACGGCATCACCACCCTCTTTTTGACCACCGCGCTGTTCAACCAGCTCGCCCGCGAAGCTCCGGGGGCGTTCTCGCCGTTGCGCAGCCTCCTGTTCGGCGGCGAGCTGGTGGACCCGGGGATGGTGCGGCGGGTGCTGGAGGATGGTCCGCCGCGGCGGCTGCTGCACGTCTACGGACCGACCGAAGGCACCACCTTCACCTCCTGGTATCCGGTGGAATCGCTTGCCGAGGGCGCGCGCACGGTGCCGATCGGGCGGCCGCTCGCCAACACCTCGGTCGTCCTCCTCGACGCCGCGTTGCGGCCGGTCCCGCCGGGAGTCGTGGGGGAGCTGTACGCCGGCGGCGAAGGGCTGGCGTGCTGCTATCTGGGACGGCCGGAGCTGACCGCGGAGCGTTTCATCCCGGCTCCCGGCGGCGAGGTGGGGAGCCGCCTCTACCGCACGGGCGACCTCGCGCGCCGGCAAGCGCTGCAATCCGACAACGCGGTGGTCTTCCTCGGCCGCGCCGACCAGCAGGTCAAGGTGCGCGGCTTCCGCATCGAGCCGGGCGAGGTCGAGGCGGCGCTGACCGCCGTGCCCGGCGTCGCCGAGGCGGTGGTCGTGGTGCGCGAGGAGGGCGGCGACCGCCGGCTGGTCGCCTACCTGACCGGCGCGGCGGCGCCGGCCGCCGCGGAGCTGCGCGAGCGGCTGGCGCGCCGGCTGCCGGATCACATGGTGCCGGCGGCGTTCGTCCACCTCGCGGCGCTGCCGCTGACGCCGAACGGCAAGATCGACCGCGCCGCCCTGCCGGCGCCCGAGCGGAGCGATGCCGCCGCCGCCCGCGACGGCGCCGCGCCGCGCACGCCGGTCGAGGAGATCCTCGCGGCGGTGTGGGCGGAGCTGCTCGGCGTCGACGGCGTCACCGTCGACGACGATTTCTTCGCCCTCGGCGGCCACTCTCTCCTCGCCGTGCAGCTCATCTCGCGGGTGCGCGCGGTCTGCGGCGTCGAGGTGCCGTTGCGCGCCCTGTTCGAGGCGCCCACCATCGCCGGGCTGGCCGCCGAGGTCGAGAGCGCGCTCCGCGCCGGCCCGGAGGGCAAGCCGTTGCCGGTCCCGCCCCTGGTGCCCTTGCCGGCCGCCGCTCGCGAAAGCGGCGTGCCGCTCTCCTGGGCGCAGCAGCGGTTGTGGATTCTCGACCAGCTCGAAATGGGCTCCACCGCCTACAACATGCCGATGGCGGTGCGGCTGAGCGGCGATCTCGGCGATCGCGGCATCGCGGTCCTCGCCGCCAGCCTGGGCGAGATCGTGCGCCGCCACGAAGCGCTGCGCACCGGCTTCGCCTGGATGGACGGCGATCCGGCGCAGGTGGTGAAGCCGTTCGCGGGGCTCACGCTGCCGCGCGTCGACCTCACGGCGCTGCCCGCCGCGGCGCGCCGGCCGGAGGCCCTGCGCCTCGCCCGCGCCGAGGCCGGCCTGCCGTTCGACCTGTGGTGGGACGCGCTGCTGCGCCTCACCCTGCTCACCCTCGCCGCGGACGAGCATGTGCTGCTGGTGACGATGCACCACATCGTCTCCGACGGCTGGTCGATGGGCGTTTTGATGCGCGAGATGTCGGCGCTCTACACCGCCTTCCACGCCGGCCGGCCGTCGCCGCTCGCGGAGCTGCCGGTGCAATACGCCGACTATTCGGCGTGGCAGCGGCAGTGGCTGCAAGGCGACGTGCTGGAGAGCCAGCTCGCCTACTGGCGCGAGGCGCTCGCCGATGCCGCGGTGCTGGAGCTGCCCACCGACCGGCCGCGCCGCTCGCTGGAGACCTATGCCGGATCGGTGCGCTCGCTCGTTCTCACGCCGCAGGTGGGCGCGGCGCACGCGGCGCTCGGCCGCGCCGAAGGGGTGACGCTGTTCATGTCGCTCCTCGCCGCGTGGTCCGCGTTGCTCCGCACCTACGCCGCCGGCCAGACCGACATCGTGGTCGGCACGCCGGTCGCCAACCGCGGACGCATGGAGATCGAAGGGCTGATCGGGTTCTTCGTCAACACGCTCGTCCTGCGCACCCGCCTGGAAGAGCCGGATTCCGGCCGCGAGATCGTCCGGCGGGTGCGGGAGACCGCGCTCGGCGCCTTCGCGCACCAGGACATCCCGTTCCAGAAGCTGGTCGAGGAGCTGCAACCGAAGCGCAGCCTGCAACGCTCGCCCTTCTTCCAGGTCTTCTTCATCCTGCAGAACGCGGGGGGCGGCGGCGGCGTGCCGCTGCCCGGCGTGGCGGTCGAGCCGCTCTCCCAGGAGACGACCACCGCCAAGCTGGAGCTGACCCTGTCGCTGACCGAAGGACCGGCCGGCATCCAGGCGGTGATGGAGCACAATACCGACCTCTACGACAGCGCCACGATCGACCGCATGCTCCGCCACTTCGCGGCGCTGGCGGCGGGGATCGCGCTGTCTCCGGACGCGCCGGCCGCCGATCTGCCGCTGCTCTCGGCGGCGGAGCGGCAGCAGGCGGCGGTGGAGTGGAACGACACCCGCCGTGGCGGATGGGAAGGCGCGGTCATCCATCGCGTGTTCGCGGCGTGCGCCGCCGCGGCGCCCGCGGCGCCGGCGGTGGTGTGGGCGGACGGCCCGCTGGTCCAGCGGTTGACCTACGGCGAGCTCGACCGGCAGGCGGACCGCCTGGCCCGCCGGCTGCGCCGGGCGGGTGTCGGACCGGAGGTGCCGGTGGGGGTCTTCCTGGAGCGCTCGCCGGAGCTGTTCGTCGCCTTCCTCGCGGTGCTCAAGGCGGGCGGCGTCTATGTGCCGCTCGAAGCCACCCATCCGGTCGACCGCCTGCTCTACATGCTGGCGGACGCCAAGGCGCCGGTGGTGGTGACACGGCGCGCTTTCGAGGCGGCGTTGCCGGCGGAGAGCGGGCTGCGCGTGGTGGCGATCGATGGATCAGACCGATCCGACGGATCGGACGGATCGGACGGATCGGAGGAGGAAGCGGCCTTGCCCGCGGTGACCGGCGCCAACCTGGCCTACATCCTCTACACCTCGGGCTCCACCGGCCGGCCGAAGGGCGTCGCCGTCACCCACGAGGGCGTCGTCCGCCTGGCGCGCGACAGCGGCTTCTTCAGCGTCACCCCGGAGGACACCTTCCTGCAGATCACCGCGCTGTCCTTCGACGTCTCGACCTTCGAGATCTGGGGCTCGCTGCTCAACGGCGCGCGGCTGGCGCTGCCGGTCAGCCCGGCACCGACGCTCGAAGAGGTGGGCGCCTCGATCGCCCTGCATGGGGTCAGCATCCTGTGGCTCACCTCCGGGCTTTTCGGTCTGATGGCCGACCGGCGGATCGAGGACCTGCGCTCGGTGCGCCAGCTCCTCGCCGGCGGCGACATCCTGCCCGTACCGCAGGTGCGCCGGGTGGTGGAGGAGCTGCCGGAGACGAAGATGATCAACGGCTACGGGCCGACCGAGAACACCACGTTCACCACCTGCCGCGCGGTCACCGCCGAAGACGTCCTGCGGCCGTCGATCCCCATCGGCGTGCCGATCGGCAACACCACGGCGCACATCGTCGACGCCGCGTTCCGGCTGGTGCCGGCCGGCGTGCGCGGCGAGCTGTGCACCGGCGGCCTCGGCGTGGCGCGCGGCTATCTCGGCCTGGCGGACCTCACCGCCGAGCGTTTTGTTCCCGATCCCTGGGGCTCGCCGGGGAGCCGCCTCTACCGCACCGGCGACCTCGCCCGCCGGCTGCCGGACGGCAGCATCGAGTTCTTCGGCCGTGCCGACGCGCAGGTGAAGATCCGCGGCTTCCGCATCGAGCCCGACGAGGTGCAGACCCTGCTGGGCCGCCATCCGGAGGTGGCCGAAGCGGTGGTGACGGCGCGCGAGGACCGGCCCGGCGACCGGCGGCTGGTGGCCTATGTGGTGCCGTCCGGCGCCTCCGCAAACACCGCCCCCGTGCCGGCCGATCTGCAGGCCTTCCTGCGCCGGTCGCTGCCGGACTACATGATCCCCGGCGTGTTCGTGTTCCTGGCGGCCTTCCCGCTCACCGCCAACGGCAAGATCGACCGCCGCGCGCTTCCCGCTCCCGAGGACGCCAGCCGCGCGGCGCAGGCGTCGTACACCCCGCCGCGGACGGAGCTGGAGCGGCGCATCGTGGAGATCTGGCGCGAAGTGCTCGACGTGCCGCAGGTGGGCGTCCATGACAACTTCTTCGATCTTGGCGGCCACTCGCTGCTGCTGTTGCGCGTGGTGAGCCGCCTCAACGAAGAGATCGCCGGCAGGGAGCTGTCGCGCGCCGTGCTCTTCGAGCATCCGACGGTGGCGGCGCTCGCCGCGGTGCTGGAGGCCATGGCGCGGGAGGAGGCGCCCCGGGCTTCCCCGTCCGCCGGCGTGGAGGCGGGGCAGGACCGGGCGGCGGCGCGCCGTGAATCGCTCCAATCGCTCCAATCGCTCCGACACCGCCGCGGCCGGAAGGACGGAGAATGAGCGGCGACAGCCTGTACGACGTCGCCGTCCTCGGCATGGCGGGCCGCTTCCCCGGCGCCGAGGACCTGGACCGGCTGTGGGACAACCTGCGGCGCGGTGTCGAGACGGTCTCCTTTTTCACCGCCGCCGAGCTGGCGACGTCGGGCGTCGATCCGGCCCTGTCGTCCCATCCGTCCTACGTGCCGGCCCGCGGCGTGGTGCGCGACGCCGATCTCTTCGACGCGGCCTTTTTCGGCTTCTCGCCGCGCGAGGCGCGGGTGCTCGATCCGCAGCAGCGGCTGTTCCTCGAATGCGCCTGGGAGGCGCTGGAGAACGCCGCCTGCGATCCCGCCCGGGCGGCTTCGGCGGTCGGGGTCTACGCCGGGATCACCCAGAGCACCTATCTCTTCCGCAACCTGTTCGCCAACCCCGAGGTGATGCGCACGGTGAGCGGCCTCGAAATCAAGCTGGGGAACGACAAGGACTTCCTGGCGACGATGGTCTCCTATCGCCTGAACCTGCACGGCCCGAGCGTCAACGTGTCGACCGCCTGCTCGACGTCGCTGGTCGCCGTCCATCTGGCCTGCCAGGGGCTGCTCAACCGCGAATGCGACGTGGCCCTGGCCGGCGGCGTGACGGTCAGCTTTCCGCAGAAGGTCGGCCACACCTACCAGCCGGGCGGCATCTACTCGGCCGACGGCCACTGCCGCTCCTTCGACGCCGGAGCGACCGGTAGCGTCGGCGGCGACGGCGCCGGGGTGGTGGTTCTGAAGCGCCTGGAGGACGCGCTGCGCGACGGCGATCCGGTGCGCGCGGTGATCAAGGCGTCGGCGATCAACAACGACGGCTCGCGGAAGATCGGCTTCACCGCTCCCAGCATCGAAGGGCAGGCGGCGGTGATCAGCGAGGCGTACGGCCTTGCCGGCATCGCGCCCGACACCATCACCTACGTCGAGGCGCACGGCAGCGGCACCCCGCTCGGCGATCCGGTCGAGATCCGCGCCCTGACCCGCGCCTTCCGCGCCGGCACCGACCGCGCCGGCTTTTGCGCCGTCGGCTCGATCAAGAGCAGCATCGGCCACGTCGACGCCGCGGCCGGCGTGGCCGGTCTGATCAAGACGGTGCTCTCCCTGGAGAACCGGCTGATCCCGCCGACGCTGCACAGCGAAAAGCCGAATCCGGAGATCCCTTTCGCCGAGACCCCGTTCTACGTCGCCTCCCGCCTCGCCGACTGGAAGACGCCGGAAGGCGCCCCGCGGCGGGCCGGCGTCAGCGCCTTCGGCATCGGCGGCACCAACGCCCACGTGATCGTGGAGGAAGCGCCGGAGCGCGAGCCTTCGGGTCCCGGAAAGCCGTGGCAGCTCCTGGTCCTGTCGGCCGCGGCGCCGGCCGCTCTGGACGAGGCGACGGACCGCCTCGCCGCGCATCTCAAATCGCATCCCGACGAGGAGCTGGCGGACGTGGCCTTCACCTGCCAGGTCGGCCGCCGCGCGCTCCGCCACCGCCGAGCCGTCGTCTGCCGCGACCGTCGCGACGCCTTGACCGCGCTGGTGGAGCGCGACCCCCGCCGGCTCCTCACCGCGGACGACAGCGCGGACGGCCGCCCGGTGGCGTTCCTCTTTCCCGGGGTCGGCGATCACTACCCCGGCATGGGCCGCGGCCTCTACGCCGCCGAGCCGGTCTTCCGCCGCACGATCGACCATTGCGCCGAGGTCCTGGCGCCGCTGGGGATCGATCTGCACCAGGCTCTTTTTTCAGAAGAGGATCGGGAGGTTGTGACGGCCGGCCCGGATCTGCGGCGGATGCTGGATCCCAATTTCCCCCTCTCCCGGGCGGTGGGTGGGGGATGGGAGAGGGGGTCAGGGGGTGAGGGCGCCAACGGTTCGCTCACCGATACCGCCATCCTCCAGCCGGCCGTTTTCGCGATCGAAATGGCTCTCGTCGCTCTCTGGCGCTCGTGGGGCGTCGTTCCCCGCGCCCTTCTGGGCTACAGCCTCGGCGAGTATGCGGCGGCGTGCACGGCCGGCGTGTTCTCTCTGGAAGATGGACTGCGCATCATCGCCGAGCGGGCACGGCGGATCGCCGCTCTGCCGGCCGGTGGCATGCTGGCGGTCTCTCTTTCGCAGCGCGAGCTGGCCGGCCTGCTCGGTGCCGGGATCGACCTGGCCGCGGTCAACGGACCCGAGGTGTGTGTGGTGGCGGGGCCGGTGGCGGCGATCGAGGCTCTGGCCGGCCGGTTGGCGCAGCGGGGCGTCACCGCGCGGCGTCTGCCGACGGCGCACGCTTTCCACTCCGCGATGATGGACCCGGTGATGGAAGATTTCGGCCGCTTCCTGGCCGGCATTCCCCTCCGGCCGCCGGAGATTCCCTATGTCACCAACGTCACCGGCGGCTGGGTGACCGCGGAGCAGGCCACCGATCCCGCCCACTGGGCACGCCATCTGCGCGCCAGCGTGCTGTTCGCGGCCGGGCTGGCCACGCTGCGGGAGGAGCCCGCGCTGGCTCTCCTCGAAGTGGGGCCGGGGCAGGGGTTGTCGACTCTCGCGCTGCAACAGGGAGACGGCGAGCGGATCGCCGTTCCGTCGCTCCGGCCAGCCTGGGATGGACAGGACGACAGCGCCTTCCTGCTCGGCTCTACGGGCAGGCTCTGGCTCTCCGGTGTGGAGATCGATTGGAGCGGGATGCAAGGCGAGGTGCGGCGCCGCAAGCTGGCGCTTCCCACCTATCCGTTCCAGCGGCAGCGTTATTGGGTCGAGCCGCAGAAGGTTGTGACGAACGCGGCCGTACCGATGGCCGAATCCGCTCCCGCGCCGCAGCCGTCCATCACCTACTCACGCCCCGGCCTGCGCACCGCCTACGTCGCGCCGCGCGATGCGGTCGAAGAAGCCGTGGCGGCGATCTGGCGGGATCTCCTGGCGCTGGAGCAGGTAGGAATCCACGACAGCTTCTTCGAGCTGGGCGGCAGCTCGCTGCTGGCGCCGCGTCTCCTCCTTCGCGTCGCCGACGAGCTGGGCGCCGAGGTGCCGCTGCCCGATCTGCTCGCCGGGCCGACGGTCGCCCAGCTCGCCGCCGCCGTGACGCTCCGGCGCCGTGGAGGAGGGGAGGCCCCGCCCGTCCCAAACACCGCGCCGGTTCTCGATCTGCGGGCCGAGGTGGCGCTCGATCCGGCCATCCGGAGCGCTGGCGACTCGCTGCAAAATCTTGCCGATCCGCGCGCTGTGCTGCTCACCGGCGCCACCGGTTTCCTCGGCGCGTTCCTGCTGCGCGATCTCCTCGCCCACACCGGCGCCGCCGTCCACTGCCTGGTGCGCGCGGACAACACCGCGGACGCGCGGCAACGGATCGAGCGCAATCTCGAAGCGCATGGAATCGCGCCGGGCGCCGCGGCGGAGCGCATCGTGCCGGTCGCGGGCGATCTCCTCGCGCCGCTCCTGGGGCTCCCCGCGGACGCTTTCGCGGCTCTCGCGGCCAGCGTCGAAGCGGTCTACCACGCCGGCGCCCGCGTCAACTTCACCTATCCTTACAGCGAGCTGCGCGCCGCCAACGTCGGCGGCACGGTGGAGCTGCTCCGCCTGGCGGCGCTCGGCGGCGGCCGGCCGCTCCATTTCGTCTCCTCCCTCGCCGTCTTCGCCGCCGGCTCGTTCACTCCGGAGCACGTCGGCCTGGAGGATTCGGACCTGCCGGCGACGAACGGGCTCTTCAGCGGCTATCCGCAGACCAAGTGGGTGGCCGAGAAGATCCTCGGCCTCGCCCGCGAGCGAGGGCTGCGGTCGGCGGTCTTCCGTCCCGGCGTCATCGGCGGCGACAGCCGCACCGGGATCGGCAACCCGCGCGATCTGATCTGGGCCTTCGTCAAGGCGTGCCTGCAACTGGGCGTGGCGCCGGAGATGGAAGGCCGCTTCGATCCGGTGCCGGTCGACTTCGTCAGCCGCGCCATCGTCGAGCTTTCGCTGCGCGGCGAGAGCCTGGACCGCGCCTTCCACTTCGTGAATCCGCGGCCGGTCTCCTGGCGCGAGCTGTTCGCCTTCGCCGCCACGCTCGGCTATCCTCTGCGCACCGTCGCGCCGGAGGCGTGGAACCGCGCGCTGGAAGACGCGGTGCGCACCGATGAGAACAATGCGTTGGTCAGCTTCTGGCCGCTGTTGGGCAGAGGCTCGCGGGCCATACCGGCAGCGGAGGAGATCGTGCCGGCTGCGGTGAGCGAACGCCCGGACTGGCGGTTCGATCAGCGCAACACCGCGGCGGGCCTGGCCGGCTCCGCGGTCGTCTGCCCGCCGGTGGACGAAACGCTCCTCGGCGTCTACTTCCGCCACTTCATGGACAGCGGATTTTTCCCCTCCCCCGGGGAGGGCTGTGAGGAGAGCCTGCGATGAAGGTCAAGTTCTATGCCCATTCCTGTTTCCGCCTGGAGGGCGACGGCACATCCATCGTCACCGATCCCTACGAGCCCAAGGTGTCGTGGTTCGATCCCATCGACGAGCCCGCGGACATCGTGCTGATGAGCTCCAACACCGACCGCTTCCACTGCGATCCGACCCATGTGCAGGGCAATCCGGTGGTGGTCAATGCCTTGGAGGTCCCACCGCAGGGGATGGATGTGAAGGGGCTCGACGTGCACGCCTATCCAACCCGCGAGCGGATGCAGCTCCGCCTGGTGGTCCGCGGCTATTTCCCGCGGCGCTCGGCGATGTACACCTTCACCTTGGGCGGCCTGCGCATCTTCCACACCGGCGACATCGGCATCCCGTTGCAGCAGAAGTACATCAAGGAGCTGCACGGCAAGGTCGACGTCATGTTCGCCCTGAGCGGCGGGGTGCACAACCTGAAGGTCTCCGACATGAAAAAGGGGATCGACGCCATCGGTCCGAAAGTGGTGATCCCCATGCACTACTTCAGCCCGAAGGGACGGCTCAAGATCCTCCCGGTCGACGAGATCGCCGGCATGTTCCCGAAGGACCGCGTGGTGCGGGTCGGCGGTCCCGAGGTCGATCTGTCGCCGGCGAGCCTGCCTGCCGAGACGCATCTCTACATCCTGGAACAGTCACGCTGAAACCGGAGGAACGATGGAAGAGCTGCTGAGAGATCTGCGTCACGGCTTGAGGGCTCTGACCCGCCGGCCCGCCTTCACCGCCGTCGCGGTGCTGTCCCTGGCCCTGGGAATCGGCGCCAACACCACCATCTTCACGCTGATCAAGGCGATCTTCCTGCAGTCTCTGCCGGTCGCCGAGCCGGCCCGCCTGGCCTCGGTCTACACCATCCTCGAAGGGTTCCCCGCGTTCCTTCCGGTCTCCCACCTCAACTACGTCGACTTCCGCGATCAGGCCACTTCCTTCTCCTCGCTGGCGGCTTCGTCGCCGGTTGCCCTCTCCCTCGCCCGCACCGGGGAGCCGGAGCCGGTCGCCGGCACCCTGGTCTCCGGCAACTACTTTCCGCTGCTCGGCGTGAAGCCCGCGCTCGGCCGCTTCTTCCTCCCCGAGGAAGACGGCGCTCCCGGCGCGCATCCGGTCGCCGTGCTGAGCCATCGTCTCTGGCAACGCCTCTTCGCCTCCGATCCCGGCGTGGTGGGGCGGGTGGTGCGGCTCAATGGCCAGCCGTTCACCGTCGTCGGCGTCGGCCCGCGCGGCTTTTCCGGCACCGGCGCGCTGTCGAACGTCGATCTGTGGCTCCCGCTCGCCATGCACGACCAGACGCTGGACCGGCGCCGGCGGCCGTTCTACGACCAGCGGCGCGCGGCCTTTCTCGACGTCCTCGGGCGCCTCAAGCCCGGAGTGACAGTGGAGAGCGCGGACTCGGAGATGAAAGCGCTCGCCGCTCATCTCGCCACCGAGTATCCGGACGCCAACCAGAAGCGGTCGGTGACCCTGGTGCCGCTCACCCAGTCCACCATCAGCCCCAACGCCCGCGACCTCTACGTCCGCGCCGGCTCGCTGCTCGCCGCCATGGTCGGCACGGTGCTGCTCATCGCCTGCGCCAACGTCGCCAACATGCTGCTGGTGCAGGCCGCCGGCCGGCGGCGCGAGATCGCGGTGCGGCTGGCCATCGGCTCGTCGCGCGGCCGGCTGGTGCGCCAGCTCCTCACCGAGAGCCTGCTGCTCGCCCTCCTCGGCGGCGTTTCCGGCCTGCTCGTCGCGGTCTGGCTGCGCGGCCTCGCCACGCGCATGGCGGCCGCCTATCTGCCGCCGTCGCTCGATTTCAGCTTCGATCTGAGCGTGCTCTTCTTCACCCTCGCCCTGTCGCTGCTGACCGGTCTCGTGTTCGGCCTGGTGCCGGCGCTGCAATCGAGCCGGCCGGCGCTCGTCCCGGCGCTCAAGAGCGAAGCCGGCGTCGCCGCCGAGCCGGGACGGCGCTTCGGCCTGCGCAATCTTCTGGTCGTCGTCCAGGTCGCCCTCTGCCTGGTGGCGCTGATCGGCGCCGCGCTCTTCCTCCTCAGCCTGCGCAATGCCCAGAAGATCGATCCCGGCTTCGACCGCGAGCACCTGCTGACCGCCAGCTTCGACCTCGACGCCCAGGGCTACGACGAGGCGCGCGGCATCGACTTTCAGCAACGGCTCGCCGAGCGGGTGGCGCACCTGCCCGGGGTGCGCTCGGCCGCGGTGGCGGAAAACCTCCTCCTCGCGTCCTCGGGGCTGCGCCGCACCATCGTGCTCGGCGAGGGAGAGCGCCCGCCGGAGGGCCTCATCGCGGCGCAGACCAACGCCGTCGGGCCGGACTATTTCACCGCGATGGGCATCCCGATCCTGCACGGCCGTCCGTTCACCGACCAGGACCGCGCGGGCACCACCCAGGTCGTGGTGATCAACGACACCATGGCGCAGCGCCTCTGGCCGGGCACCAGCCCGCTGGGACATCGCTTCTCCATGAAGCCGACCAATGAGGTCGTGGAGGTGGTCGGCGTCGCCGCCGACGCCAAGTACAACTCCCTGGGCGAAGATCGGCAGCTCTACCTGTTCCGGCCGATCCAGCAGTCGTACTCCGCCGCCGTCACCCTGCACGTGCGCAGCGAGCGCGATCCGCAAGCGCTGGCGTCGGCGGTGCGCCGCGAGATCCACGACCTCGACGCCGGATTGCCGGTGACGCAGATCGCCACCATGTCGTCGGTCATCGGCGACCTGCTGTGGGCGCCGCGGGCCGCCGCGGTGCTGCTCGCCGTCTTCGGCTTCCTGGGGCTGATCCTCGCCTGCATCGGCATCTATGGCGTGATGTCCTACTCGGTCACCCAGCGGCGGCGCGAGATCGGCATCCGGCTGGCGCTGGGGGAGGCGCGGTCGAGCATCGTCCGTCTGTTCCTCACCCGCGGCATGGTGCAAGTGGCGGCCGGCCTGGCTCTCGGGCTGCTCACCGCCTGGCTCACCGCGCGGCTGATCGACGCTTTCCTGTTCGGCGTCGACGCCCGCAACGGCCTGGCCTTCGGCGCGACCGCCCTGCTGCTCGGCCTCGTCTCGCTGCTCGCCACCTGGCTGCCGGCCCGGCGCGCCACGGCAGTGCCGCCGCTGATCGTGATGCGGCAGGACTGATCTGTCGCGGACTGGGTCGGGAAAATGACTTTCCCGGCTCAATGTGTCGCGAGCTCAACAAAGGACGTGACATTCTCTGGCTGATGCGTCGCAGACTGAGCCGGGAACGTGACTTTCCAAGGCTTGATATGTCGCAGGCCGAGTCGGGAATGTGGCGTTCCCGCTTTGATCTGTCGCAGATTGGGTCGGGAAAATGACGTTCCCGGTTTGATGTGCCGCAGACTGACTCGGGAAAGTGGCCTTCCCGATGTGCTGCGGGGAAGACTGAGCCGGGAAAATGACTTTCCCGGTTTGAGCCGTCACAAATCGAGTCGGGAAAATGGCTTTCCCGATCTGCTCTGTGACAGATGAGATCCCTCAGGGCTTCGCCGGAGTGCGGGCTGCCTGCTGCTGCATCCGGGTGAAGGCGAGCTGGGCGACCTGCTTCGCCGCCGCGAGCGGGTCCTTGCCGGCCTGGATCGTGACGACCAGGTCCACCGCCCCCTTGCGGGCATGGAGTTGATTGACGTTGCCGCCCGCCCACAGCGCCGCGTCGCCGACGCCCGGGACATCCTGAACCTGTCCCTTGGAGAGTGTCGTGAGATACGACCGCACCGACTCCTGCTTCCGCTCGGCCTCCCGCACCGTCTTCGCCGGCCGCACCTCCAACGCGAGGATCTGCGGTACCTCGATCGATCCGGCGTTGTAGGAGCAATTCTTGGGATCGCGTCCGACCGCATCGTCATACGTGCTGCTGATCGACGCGACCCCCGCACCGGCGATCACCTGCGCCTCCTGGTAGGGGAACAGGGTACACGCCTCCACCTTCTCCGGAGCCCGGAACGCCTTCGCCTCCCGCGGATCGGTGCCGGCGCCACAGGCGGCGAGGAAGACCATGAAGACGGCGGTGCATGCTAAGCTCTTTCGGACCATGGACTTCGCCCCCGATCTCGGACCTGGTTCACAGCGACCCTGCGGGAGATTCTAGGTCAGAATCCACGACTATGGACCGCATCTTCTTCGAGAACATCCGCTGCTTCGCCACTCGGCAGGAGGTCCCCGCTGGCACCGCTGACGGTTTTGGTGGGAGAGAACAGCACGGGGAAGTCTACTGCGCTGGCGCTGGTTCGATTGGCATGGGATCTTGTGGGTTCTTCTCGACTCCCTAATTTTAACGAAGAACCTTATCTCTTGGGGGCCTACGAACAGATCGCGACCTTCGGGCATGCCTCTTTTGTCCTGGGCTGCGAACTGGGCCTTGGTCTTGCAACCACGACTTTTGGGCAATCCAAAGTGATCCCAGCCCCTATAAGCCAAAGCCTGGAGATGGGGGCATATCGGATCAATGTCTCGTTCAAGGATGGACGGGCCATAGATATTAATTTAAATAGGCCAGACGGCCAGAGTGGGCTTGAGAGGAGTGGTCGCACAGATATCAGTCTTCGCGACTACGTGTCCTTCCTCGCAGCTACGACTGAAAAAAGGGAAGTTTTCGACAATCTATGGCCGAGCTTCTTGGCGTCTCTCGGGCCAAGACCCTATGCTTTCGCGCCGGTTCGAACCAAGCCGCAGAGGACATACGATCCAATCCAGGATATAGACAGTCCTGAGGGATCTCACGTACCAATGTTCCTCGCCGGGGCGTCGTTCAGAGATTTGAAGGCTTATGGGGATTTTCTTTCCGGCGTCGACTCCTTTGGCAAGGCTTCAGGTCTTTTCGACCGAGTTGAGGTTCGACGCCTTGGAGATCTCGAGAGTGACCCCTTCCAGGTCCAAGTCCATATCGGCGGAAATGCAGTCAATCTCATCGACGTCGGCTATGGCGTTAGTCAAGCCCTGCCTATCGTTGTGGACTGCCTCCGAGGCAAGGAGGGGGGTACCTTCCTTCTCCAGCAGCCGGAGGTCCACCTGCACCCGCGCGCACAGGCCGAGCTCGGCTCATTCCTGGGAGCTCTCGCCAAGCAGCAGAACAAGCGCTTCGTGATTGAGACGCACAGCGACTATCTGGTCGACCGCATCCGAATGGACATCCGGGACGGCAAGGGTTTGACTCCCGAGGATGTGTCGTTGTTGTATTTCGAGCGGAAAAACGGACAGGTGAACATCCACCGGCTCACACTAGACGAGTATGGAAACCTCCTCGATCCGCCTCCAGGCTACCGGGACTTCTTCTTTGACGAAGCCCGGCGGTTCTTGGGAGGTTGAGATGTGCCTGATTGTTGACGCCAATCTCGCCGGGGTGGTCTTCAGCAGCCCTCCGTCTCCGAACTTTGTGCCGGTCATCGACTGGTTGCAGAAGGATGGCTGCCTCATACTGGGCGGTAAACTTGGAGACCGTGGTGCGCGAGAGTGGCCAATGTGTCTCAAATGATGGCCACGTGGTCGCCTTGGCCCGGGTCAGCGGGGCGCGCACTCTCTGCACTCACGACAAGGCTCTCCAGAAGGACTTCCGGAATCCGGCGCTCGTTGCCAAGCCTCGCGGTTCGATCTACCAGCGCAAGTCTCACTCGAAGCTGCTCCGCCACACCTCATCCTGCCGCTGGCGGTCCAACTCATCCCGGTAAGATCTCAGGAGCCGGAGCAAGGCATCGGCTTGATGTCCCTCCATCTCGCCCCTTGTGGGCGCAGGCATGTAGCCCCGGGTTTTAACCCGGGGTGGGGGAAGGGATACCGCCGCCCGAATTTCCGCCCACCCGGGAGGGGGCAAGCCCCTCCACTACTTTGAGTTTGTGGCCTATGCGCCGGGAGTGAGGGCGACCGTCTCCCTACGGCACCAACCCGCGCACCAGCGCCTGAAAGTCATCGAAGCTGTCCTGATCCCCCTTGTAGGAGTCGCTGCGGATCTGGCGGATGGCGACGATCTTGGGGGCGGTGAGGACGACGATGTACTGGCCGAGATAGCCGTTGCCGCTGAAGCCGATCTGGGGACCGACGGAGCGTTTGGGGTTCGGCAGGCCCTTGGCGCGGACGTTCTGGTTGTAGGCCGTCATGCCCTGACCGGCGCCGAAGAGTGTGTCGAGGGCGTGGCCCAGCTCTTCCTGGGTGAGGTCCTTGTCTTTCAGCGTCGCCATCTTGTCGAGGAAGCCGGGCGCGGCGCCGCCTTTTTTCCAGGCTTCGAGGGTCGCTCCATCGAGGGTCAGCTTCGACCACTGGTTGACCGTCCACCAGAGGAGGCCGTAGTTCGGCTGGAAGGCTTGCGCGGGGTGGACCGAGGTGTCGACCCATTTGCCGGAGACGATCTGCTTGCCGTTCCAGACGCCGCGGTTGAGCATGAGCTGGCCGATCTTCGCGAGATCGAGCGCGTCGAGCTTCAGGCCGGCCATGACGTGCGGATTGCCCGCCGGGTCGCGCATCCAGGAGAAGCGATCGATGCCCAGGGGCGCGAAGACTTCGTCTCGCATGTATTCGTCGAGGCGCTTGCCGGAGATCTTCTGGACGACGCCGCCGAGGAGGTTGACGGCCTTGTTGTTGTAGAAAAAGTCGGTGCCGGGATCGTGCGCCAGGGGAGCGTCGAGGGCGAGGCGGAGGATGTCGGCGCTGTTGTAGACCTCCTGGGCGCTCGGCTCGGCCTTGAGGCCCGAGGTCTGGCTGAGCAGGTTGCCGATGGTGACGGAGGCTTTTTTCCCCTGCTTCCATGCGGGATACCAGGTGGCGACCGGCACGTCGGTCGAGAACAGCCGGCCGATCGTCACCAGGCGGCCGATCGCGAGGTTGGCCACCGACTTGGTGACCGACATGATCTCGATCGGCTCCTGCGGTTTGCCGAAGCGCCAGTCGCCGACCAGCTTGCCGTCGCGGAGCACGACGAGCGAATCCGAATGGGTCTCCGCGGCCCTTTTCACCAGGCGGTCGAGAGCGGCGGCGTTGATGCCCGCGGCTTTCGCGTCGGTCTTGGGGAACGGCACGGTGAGGGTGGGCGCCGCCGGGATTCTATAGTCCACGTACTTGTGCTCGACCTCGGCGGCGATTGCCGTTCCGACGGCCAGGCTCAAGGCGACAGTCAAGGCGAGGGTCAGTGCAGTCGTGCGTCGTCGCGTCATGGATGCCTCTCTCTACGGCTGCCGCCAGCCCAGGATCTTGTCGACCATCTGCCGCGCCACGGGATGATAGCCGGGGCGCGCCTTCTCATAGATGCGCAGGCCCATCTCGGCGCCGGCCGGGGTCTTCGCCATTTCGGTGTAGAGCGGGCCGAGGAACTTGCGCCGGCCCTGGCTGGTGAGGAAGCGTTCGAGCGCCGGCCAGGCCGGATCGTAGCCGGTGCGCAGAGCGCGCAGCAGCCATTCGTCCAGGATTTCGGAGTTGCTCGAGTCGCTGAAGTGGAAGGCGGCGTCGAGATCCGCCATCCGGGCCTTGTCCGTGGCGGCGGGCAGATTGCGCAGGAAGTGGAGCCAGTGGTTCGTCGTCCAGCCCTGTGTCTGGAGCTGGCTGGCCGGCGCGCCCTTAGCGAGGGCGGCGAGCTGCTGGTCCACCTGGTCGAGCAGGGCGGAGTGGACGACCGGCGCGTTGCTGGGAATGCCCGGCGCGTAGACCCAGGCGTCCACCTGGAGCTTCTGGGCGAGCGCCGCATCATTCCCCAGCAGGTTCTGCTTCAGATAGGCCAAGAAGCGGTCGCTGTCCATGGACTGGAACGCGAAGGTCTGGAAATAGGTGTGAAGGAAGGCGTCGAAGCGCTGGCGGCCGACGGACTGCTCCAGCAGGCGGAGGAAGAGCGCGCCTTTCTCATAGGCGACATCGCCGGTGACCTCGTCGGGATCGCGGGTGCCGATGTCGAGATGGAGCGCGGTGTCCTTGCTGGTCAGGCCGCCCGCGTCCTCGATCGCGCGGTCGAGATCCTGGCGGCCGATCACGGCCAGCATGTCCGCGTAGTCCTTGCCGGAGAGGGTCTCCATGATCCGCCGTTCGGCGTAGGTGGTGACCCCTTCGTTGAGCCAGAAGTCGTTCCAGGTGGCGTTGGTCACCAGGTTGCCCGACCAGGAGTGGGCGAGCTCGTGCGCGATCAGCGAGACCAGCGAGCGGTCGCGCGCCAGGATGGTCGGCGTCGCGAAGGTCAGGCGCGGATTCTCCATGCCGCCATAGGGGAAGCTCGGCGGCAGCACCAGGATGTCGTAGCGGCCCCACTGATACGGACCGTAGAGCTTCTCGGCGGCGTCGATCATCTTGGGTGTTTCGGCCAGCTCCCAGGCCGCCGCCTCTGTGACCGGCGTTTCGGCGTAGACGCCGCTGCGCGCATCGAACGCGCGGAACGACATGTCGCCGACCGCGATGGCCAGCAGGTAAGAGGGGATCCGCTGCGGCATCTCGAACTGGTAGACGCCGTCGGCGTTCTTCTGCGCCCGGTTCGACGCGCTCATCAGGGCGAGCATGCCGGGCGGCACGCGGAGCGTCGCCTCGTAGGTCATCCGCACGCCGGGGCTGTCCTGGCACGGCACCCAGGTACGCGCGAGGATCGACTCCGACTGGCTGAGCAGGAACGGCAGCTTCTGGCCGGCGGTCTGCTGCGGATCGAGCCACTGGAGCGCCGCGGCTTCGGGACGGGTGGAGTAGTCGATGCTGACCCACTGCGTGGCCGGCGTGATCGGGATCTCCAGCGCGCTGCCCAAGATCGGCTGCTCGTCGTGCAGGGTGAATTTCGCTTCCGCCGCGCCGTCGAGCAGCACCTTCCGGATGTCGAGACCGTGGGTATCCAGGAACAGGCGATCGGCGCCGGTCTTGTTGCGGAGGCGCAGGCTGGCGCGGCCGGTGAGGATCTTCTTCGTGAAATCGACGGTGAGGTCGAGCTTCAGGTGCTCGACGACGACCTCGTCGGGGTGCGAGAACGAGTGCGGATCACGCGCGGGCTGGGCCGTTGGAGTCGCGGGGGTCTCCGTGTCCGCGACGATGCGCGCGCTGGAGCCGGCTTTTCCTTTGGCTTTGACGGCCGACGGCTGTGGCGTGCCGGTGCAGGCGGCGAGGCCGGGGAGAAGCAGGGAGAGAAGAGGAAGGGCGAGCAGACGACCGGCAGGCACTCTCATGGGGCGCCGATTATAGCCACTGAGCGCGCCATTCCCGGCCAATGCCCCAATGTCGCGCTCCGGTGCCGCAAACAAGCCGGAGCAAGCCATGCCTTTCGATCGTTTGCTGCAATGTCCCGCGCCGCGGAAACGACTCCTCTCCCCGGGTCCCCAGATGAGCTTGTTTTGCTGCAATATTCCGGCAAGAGGCCGACGGCTGAGCATATTTTGCTGCGAAGTACCGCCATTTGCTGCAATCTATCGCGGCAACACGCCGACGGAAGCTTCTCTTTCCCCACGGAAGCTTACCCTGCTGCAACGCAAGCTTGCGTTGCAGCAAAGAAGCTTACCATGCCGCAAGGTAAGTTTACATTGCAGCAATGCAAGGTTGTACTGCTGCGGTATGCCGCGATTTTGCTGCAAGGCAAACTTCATTTGCAGCACGATCGGGGCATTATGCAGCATAGTCTCTCGACAACGCAGCATCGGCGCCTTCAGTTGCAGCTCGGCATTCTTCTTCGCGAGCGCTTCAAGGTGCGTTGCGGCAATGTATGCTTGACTTGCAGCATAATTCCCTTTATTTGCTGCGGAGTAAGGGCGTTACGCTGCATTGTCTCTCAGCCTTGCAGCTTTATCCCTCTATTTGACGCGCCTCCTCCTTGCCTTGCAGCAATCTATCCATGCTTCGCGGCAAAAGATCGTGCCGTCTTTCATGGGCCGAGGAGAATGCGGCAAATCGAGCAGGAGTTGAGGCAATGTAGAGTGGATCTGCAGCACTGTCGCGATAGATTGCGGCAATTTTCCCGGCGCCGCTGTCCGGGAAGCCGCCGGCCGAGGGTGGCTGAGGGGCGAGGCGCCGGCTCACCTTATCTTCCCGCGCGCACCCGCGTCTCCCTCAGGGCAGAGACGATTTCCTCGGCAGAAAGCCCCAAGTCAACGCCCTCGATGTCCAAAGGAGATGCCTGGGACCGGACGGGTGCAATCTCGAACTCGCTCCCATCACGCCGCCTCAGCTCAGCGACGAAATCCTCGTGCGAAGTGGTGGGCTCGTCACGGCGCTCGGCGACGGCCGCCAAGTCCTCAAGATCCTCATGAGCTCCTCGAACTCGCTGAGCGGAAGAATGACGGCGGTCTTCTCACCGGACGGATCGATGACGTACTGCACATTGAGCTGGCTGGCTGCTGGTCTTTCGCCCATTTCTGTCTCCTGGTCTCAGCATGGGCATGTGAACCCGTGCCCGGAGTGTCATTATGTGGAGTCTAGCTAGCAGATCCGACCGGATGAGTGTCAGCGGTCTTGGCGACCGCGAGCTCTATGAAGCTGCCGTGCCTTCGTCGCGGCCTACCGTGAAGCCGCGGAACTCTTGCGGGCCGGCAACCTGGCCGCCGTGTTTCCGACTGGATGCTTTTCCCTCCCGCCTTGCCCTTCAACGCTCGCCAGAAATGACCCACTTCTGCTCGCCAAAAGTGATCCACCCTTTGATCAGAGTCCGGTTGCGAGAGCGATACCGGAGGGAATGGCGCCGTTGAGGCAGTAGAGAGGCGTAAGGACAGCATCATCCACGCCGAAGGCGTGGGCATGATTCTGCAAGCAACAGAAAGCAAACAACTTACTCGCAGCTTTGGCCCGGGCCAATCGTGACTCCAGTCCTATTAGCTCCAGTCTGCGCGAGAAGGGTGTCACAGCAGCCGGATCCCGCTTTCCGCATGCTTCCCCTGGATCACTTTTGGCGAGCAGAGGTGGGTCAATTCTCGCGAGCGTCGAAGGCCTTGCCGTTCGTCGGCGGCTGACGATCGCCGACGGTCATCATCACCCGACTTTCGCTCTCAAAGGTGCCGTCCGATCCGGTCGGAGAGGGAGCAATCTGCCTCTATAGCGCGACGAAGGGTGGCTTGCGGTCATCTTGGAGGAGGAAGGCGGCGTGAGAAGGGTCAGAAGCGGGGGCGAGACCGCCATTGCTGGCATGCAGGTCGTCAATTGAAGGGCGAACGAGGGGGGACAGCGACAGCTTACCCCTCCACGGCTCTCCACTCGGCTGGCACCCTTTCCCCACGGCGTCGGAGAGGGGAAGGCCTGACTCCATAGCGCGCCGAAAGGGTGGCTTGCGGTCATCGTAGAGGAGGGAAGGCGGCGTGAGAATGGCCAGAATGGGTGGCCGAGACAGCCATAGCGGACATGCAGGTCGTCAATCGTGGTGCGAACGAGGGGGCGGCGCCCGCTTCCACCCGGGCACCCTTTCCTCCCAGCCTTACCACCTCATTCATGGCCTAAGGTTTGGGCCTAACCGTGCGGTGCCGCGCAGCGATGCCGTCAATCATATCCCTTACCAAACCAAGGGTACCGTGGAGGACAGCTTTCCGCGAACCGGGGAAGCCTCTTCGGCATCCACACGGTACTCCAACTCGATATCAGAGCCTTCCGGGTAATCCGCAATGTGGAACACGAGCGCTTCGAACTCGAACGAGTGCCCGGGCATGAGAACAGGGTTTCTCCCGCCGAGTTCTCGAATAGTCACTCGTCCATTCGGCTCAAACAGGTCGAGCGACTTCTCGTAAGCCTTCCACGGATCGAAGACTGGCGCGCTGCCAATCGCATACTCTCCTATCCCAAAGGTCTCCCTTTCCTCCGGCAACTCACCCCTGACGTTATGCGGTAAACGAATTGCCACGGTTGGTGATCGCGCAGCTAACTCACCTGTGTTCTTGAGGCTAAAGAGTGCCTTAAATTCGTTCCGCCCCAGCCAAAGAAGCCGCGTAATCAATAGCTCGAAGCTATGCTTTTTGATGGTGCGGAAGCGGTACTCCATCTCCCGATACAATTCGTCTCGCCAGTGTCGAACCTCGCTTTCTCTCAATCCCTTCGCGATAGTAGTTCTTCCATCGAACTCGTCGTGATGATCGAAGCATAGAAAAGCAAGATTATCCTCAGCATTATTCTCGGGATTGTGATCCAGGTGTGCGAGTTGCCCCTTCAGCACCTCGTCTCGACCTTCAAGCCAAAAGCAGAGACAACAGCGTCGCCTACTCTTGAGGAGAATCGCATTTTGTGCGTCGTCCGGTATTGGTTTACGAGCCATTCGAGGAAGAACTCCTTACTTCAGATACCGCGCAAGAATAAAACAATTATTGGACATAGATTAGTTAGCCGACCTCATTCAATGGCCTTAGATCCTGGAACGTCCAACTGTCGAAGGTCGGCGCACTTGCCTTTCGGCGCTCACTAAAGGAAAAATGAATTGATTGAATAGAACAGTGCCAGACAGATCGAGAGCTTTTCCTTTAGGCTCGGTCTTCGCAAAGGAACTGCACACTGGTGGCCCATGCGAGACAAGCTCGAGATCTGCAAGGCGGAGAAGCTCTGCTTCTGGCGCAGAGCTGGAGCCAACGCCAGCTACATTGATTTCTGGTGTCTTGCCGTGCAGGCCAGCAACAGCCGGGAATTCCCTTGGTACTTTAGACGCCGCTGCTTCAAAGAACACAAACGTAAGGCCGGATCTTTTGCATTCGACCAGTACCGCCGTGCTCAGCCATAGTCCGGCGGTGTCATCGTTCAGCCGCCGAAAACCGAACACATCTAAGGCTCGGTGCTCTCTGGATTCTCGATCGAGATAGCCCCACTCTTCACTGACGTTGAAATCGCGGAGGAGTTCCTCGGCTACAACTCGTTGAAGAGGGTAACCGGATTTGCGCACAGCAGCTTCCAACTGCTCAGCCGAGACGCCAGCCTGCAGCCGGTTCGAGTCGGGGTTGCCGTCTGTTTTGGTCATTTCAAGACCCCGCCCCTATTCACTTTGAAGCTCTTGAAGAGTGTCACTTGCTCTCGCGAAGCTGGCGCCAGTTGTCGTCGCTCTCGAGCCGATCCTGGAGTGCCAGAAGCTCCTCCTTGCGCGGCGCAGTCGAATAAACTCCTTGAGCCCGGCCCGCACGACCTGGGTCTTTGTTGCGCGTAGTGCGCTACTCAGCACAAACTTCTGAAACCGCCTGATCGGAGAAGCCGCGCTGCTTTAGGCGTTCGACTACCTTGGCTGGACAGATTCCTTCTCCTCCCGTGACAGACTTGGAAGGCGCAGCGGCGTGCGCTGCTGTGACGGTGCGATTGAAATCCAACGTTTGGTCCTGCGTGAGACACTCATCTTGTGCGCCGAACGGTCTGAACCTCGCGAGACATGCGATGATCGGCACAATTCGATATGATCCATTCCCAATCGGTTCCTTGGTAATCTTAGCAAATATTCTCCCGACGTCATCTGGGTTATTGGTAATGCCGGCGGAAGCGTAGGCTGGGGCATACGTCTCAAGCAAGACGTTTGTGACCGTCTGGAGCTTGAAGCCGGCATTGTGGACTACCCACAATTGCGCTGCCTCCCACTTCGCTACGCAGTCGGCGTCTCCCGTACAGACAGGGATCGATGCCTCGATTTCTGCTTGTTTCGCAGGATTCTTCTTGACAGGCTCTCTGGCAAGTGCTGGGAGTGCCAAGCCTAGCAGTCCGCCGATGACTAGAATTTGCTTGCCCTTCATAATTTCCTCCAGGAAGCTTGCTTACGCACTGGATCACCGCTTCCCAGGTGAGCTTGCGGCCTACATCAGGGTCGCGGTTTCTTTTCCAGTATACCGCAGATCGCGAAAGGGACGCACCAGCCCCAGTCCTTCAGTCCTTCCAGCCCTTCTACGATGGACGAGAAGACGGGAGGCGCCAGAGGGGGTGCTTCATAGGGATGACCTCGCTGCTGAGCCGAAGTTGCGCTGGCGGCGTAGGGTAGGCATCCGCCCAGATGCGTGTCACTTGGCAGCCGGTCAAGTTGGCATCACGAGCCGTAGAGACGCCCCCAGCGAGTCACCCTGGACCTCTCGGAGGCCTCTGCCGGTCGGGGCGTCTCAACCTCGAAGAGGCCACCTCCGGCCCGATTTGCTCGACAACGAACAGGCTGCGTTCCACAACCGATGAGACGCCCCGACCGGTGGTGGACTCGGTAGGGTTGGCAATATGGGCTGGGGCGTCTCTACGCACCTACGCACCGCTTTGCCAGGTAGAGACAGTTATTTTATGACGGCCCCTTTAGCACAGTCGGCGCTCACCGGTGGGTGATGGCCGCGCTGACCGCGTCGGTCACTCGCTCTCGCGAAGCTGGCGCCAGTTGTCCTTCATCTCGAGCCGACCCTGGAGTGCCAGAAGCTCTTCCTTGCGGCGCAGTCGAATGAACTCCTTGAGCGCGTCCCGTACGGCCTGAGTCTTCGTCGCCGCGTGAGTAAGCCGCATGAGGTCAGCAAACAGGCCATCTTCGATGTGGATCGTGATTCGCATATAGGAAGCCGTCAAGGCATCAGACCGCGCGTTCCGGCAGGCGGATGGCGGGCTCGTCGTGGTCGAGGGCGCGGTGCAAACGCTGGACGATCGAGAAGACCTCGGGACGGGTGAGCTTGGAGCCCGGGCCGGCGGTTTCGAGACGGTCCAGGGTGGCGTAGGCGAGATGGACCGGCAGGGCGTTGAACGCCACCAGGCCGCGCTCGGCGCCGGCTCTCTGCAAGGCGAGCACGTATTCGGCCGCGGTGTACAGGTCGTTCCGTGCCAGGGCGAGAATGGCCGCGCGGTCGGCGCCTTCCGGCAGATAGCGCCGCCCCTGGGTGGCGTCGGAGGCCGAGTCCTTGAGGATGTTGACGAGTTGGAGCCCCTCGCCGAAGGTGCGCGAGCGCTGGCGGAGGTAGGAGGCGACCGGGGCGAGCGCCGGCTGGGCGAGCAGGGTCAGCTCGGTGAGCAGCTCGCCGACGATGCCCGCCACGACGTAGCAATAGTCCTGGAGATCGGGGACGTCGCGCAGCCGCAGCTCGCCGTCCTCACCATCGTCGGTGGTGCGGGCGACGAAGCCGGCCATGCCATGGGCGGTGCGCTGGGTGTGGCGGCGGATCAGCCCGGTGGCCTCCGGGGTGAGCGCGAAGAAGGCGTCCAGCACCTCGGGCGTGGCGGTCAGCAGATCGCGGTAGGCCGTCTGCTCGCAAGGCACCTCGGCCGCCCAGAACCGGGCGACCGCCGCGGTCTCCTCCGGCTCGTGGCGCTCCAGGAGCCGGCCGAAACGCTCCAGGGCCTCGATGCGCAGCGTCCGCGGCCAGCTCGCCGCGTCCTCGAAGGTGTCGGCGATGCGGAAGAGGAGATAGGAGATCGTCACCTCGCGCCGGGTCGGCTCCGGCAGGAGCGGAATGGCGAGAGCGAAGGTGCGGCTGGTCGCGATGAGGAGCTGTTCGAGATCGACCCCGTCGGAGCCGATTCCCGGTCCCATCGTCTCGCGGTCCGTCCAATCCTCGGGCTGTGTTTCAGTGGCCACGGTGAGAGGATAGCAGACCCGCGAAGAGCGGCGGCGCGGCCCGTTTCCTCTTGAAGCCCTGCGGGTCGATGCCGTACTGGTCCATCTTGTCGTAGAAGTTCTTGTAGTCGATTCCCGCCGTGCGCGCGGCCTGGCTGATGTTGCCGCCGGCATCGCGCAGGCAGCGGGTGAGGTAGTCGTGCTCGAACTCCTCGATGAGGCGGCGCTTGGCGGCACGGAAGCCTTGCAGGGATCTGCCGTGGTGTCCGTTGCGGAAGGCCGGCGGCAGGTCGGCCGGCTCGATGAGGGGACCGCTCGCGAGGAGGACGGCGCGCTGGATGGCGTTCTGCAGCTCGCGCACGTTGCCGGGGTAGTGGTAGGCGAGCAGCAACTGCTCGGCCGCGGCGGAGAGGCCCCGGCTCTTGCCGTGCTTCCCGTTGAAGCGGTCGAGGAACGCGTGGGCGAGGAGGAGGATGTCGCCGCATCGCTCGCGCAGGGGCGGCACCGCGATCTCGACGACGTTCAGGCGGTAGAAGAGGTCCTCGCGCAGTGTCCCCTCGCGCACCATGCCCTGGAGGTCGCGGTGGGTCGCGGCGACGACGCGGGCGTCGGAGCGTCTCACCGTGGTGCTACCCACCCGGGCGTATTCGCCGGCTTCGAGCACGCGCAGCAGCTTGGTCTGCAGGGCGGGGGACATCTCGCCGATCTCGTCGAGGAAGATGGTGCCGCCGGCCGCCCGCTCGAACCAGCCGGCGCTGTCCGCCACCGCGCCGGTGAAGGCGCCGCGCACGTGGCCGAACAGCTCGGCGTCGAGCAGCGGCTCGGGGAGGGCGCCACAGTTGACGGCCACGAACGAGCGGTCGCGCCGCCGGCTGTTGGCGTGGATGGCGCGGGCGATCAGCTCCTTACCGGTGCCGCTCTCGCCGAGGATGAGCACGGTCGCCTCGGCGTCGGCCACCTGCGACACCCGGAGCAGCGTCGCCAGGATCTGCGGCGTCCGGCCAATGATGGTATCGCTGGCGGCGTCGTTGAGCATCGGCGATCCTTTCTCACCTCCGGGGCCGCGGGCTGCGGGCTCCGGTCGTCGTCCCATCTTTCCTAGATCCATCATCACGCGAGGCGGTTTAGTGCGAGCGATGCTCAAGATGGTTCTCGAGAGAGAGTGACCGGAGCCGCCAGAACATTCCATACGCATGACGACATAACCGAATCCCGGCGTCCAGGCTGGCGAGGCTTTCCGCGGGCAGGGAAACCCGACAGCGTTGTGGCGTAAGCTGGCAACGTCACGAGGTTGGCAGACGGCGATTCAGAGGAGGGCGACGGCCTCACGGCGCTTCGCCAGCGTGCCACGACGCCGAACGCGGTCGATCTGCCGACGAAATCCCTCCGTTTCACCCCGGAAGCCCAGTGCTCGATGTTGAGCCGCGTGTGATGGCTGCGGCGCAGCGGCAGGTCGGACGGCGCGATCTGGCGGAGCTCATCTTCGACGCCTTCCTGGGCTGGACCGTGCTGGCTGCGGGGTTGGATGCAGACCAGGCAACGAAGAGGCTTACGCAAGCCGAGAGATGCCTGAAGCCGTGCAGCGAGGAATTCAAGCACGGGAAACAGAGCGTTCTCGACGAGGTCCGTGGGCGGATTCAGCTCCTCCGGAAAGAAACCTCTTCGGCCGTCGAAACCCTCGGGAAAGCCGGCCGTCCGCGCCCTCTTGAAGCCCTGCTTCAGCTTGGAGAGGAAGGCGACCCGCGGTTGTCCGCGGGCCGTTCAACCGGCTCAGGAGCGTCAAGTGGGCTTGATTTTGTCTTTGGTGTAGGAGAGGAGCTTCTGAACCGTATTCGACGCCTCGGTCCCTGCCCCGATGACGAAAGCCGAAACAACAGCATCGAGAAAGCTATCGTTCGATTTGAGCACGTTGAGATTGGCGGTCGAATCGTCCTTCAGGAGAAGAAAGAGGACAAGGCCGAAAGCCGACGAGATCACTCCCATGACCACCTTCTTTTTGAGGGCGGCAGCTTGGACCACATCCGGCGTCGCTCCGGCGGGTGGGGTGGTTCTGAAAAGGCGAGAGATGATTGGATCAAGAAGTTGTAAAAACTGTTGAAGCGCGAAGCTGATCAAGGACACGAGAGCTGGGAGTGTTGTCATTGGGATCCCCAATGGCCTTTGGGCGCACTATCTCCCCCGCGGAGACCACGCCATCGGCCTGTCTCTGTGGACGGACGAAATAAGGACTTTCGCTTTGCCCTCCTGAGAGCGGACTAAACCGCTGCGGCGCCACCGAGATCTATCTGCACCAGGACAGGACGAGCCCGTGGAGGGTCCGCCTGACGCCACTGCTGATAGCGGCCATCCTCGCCTATGGAACTCCCGATGTGAGCACAGGGCCCGGATGGCAGGACCCCGGAGCGGTCGGCATGTGGGGGAACTTGAACCCGACGATCGGAGAGGGCCTCCAGCAGATCCTGAACAGCCCATTGATGCCAGGGAAGACCTATCTTGTCTCCCTTGGGGCCAGGAACGGCACCGACCCCAACAAGCTGCCGTATGCGCGGGTCAGGGTCAGGGCTTCCACGAGCCCACTGGCGGGCATGTGGGGAGGCGTCCCGATCGGTTTGTCGGGACAGATCGGAACAGCCTGGACGCCCGTGAGCTTCATCTGGACCCCTTCGGGCGGCCCCTATTCCTATCTCACCATCGACGTGGAGAACAACTCGAACGTCAACGACGGTTCCCAGACCTCCTATGGCCAGATCGACGACGTCTGCATCATCGAGCTGGACTTCAAGGCGACCTCGGCCTGCCAGGGCCAGGCCACTTCCTTCAGCAGCAACGCCTCCGGCGCGACATCCTGGAGCTGGACTTTCGGAGACAACTCGCCGTCCAGCAACCAGCAGAGCCCGACCCACACCTATGCCAACGCCGGCACGTACAACGTGAAGCTGTGCGTCAACGGCACCACGAGCTGCGTCACCAAGCCCGTGACGGTCAATCCGGCTCCTCCGGTCCCCGTCATCAGCGGGCCTGCCAATCTCTGCAGCGGCCTGACGGCAAGCTACTCCGTGCCGGCGGTGAACGGTGTCACGTACTCCTGGAGCGTCACCAACGGCACGATCGTCGGCTCTTCGACGGGCCACAGTGTCAACGTCACCTGGAACGCGAGCGGCGGGGGACAGATCTCCGTCGTCGCGACGAATGCCCAAAAGTGCTCCTCCAGTGCCAGCCTCAAGGTGCTCGATTGCAAAGTCTGGCTCGACCCGTGTTGCATCGACACGAAGATCAGTGTGACGGCGCCGAATCCCCAGTTGGTCGGGAACGACGTCTATGCTCTGACGCCGACGCTGACGTCGCCCGGAACCTTCGTTCGAGTGGCGGCGGACGTCATCAGCACGGAGCGGACGTTTTTCTCGGCGACTTGCGGCCTGAACGGTGCGGTCAGCAGCCAGATCGGCGGCGCCTCGCCGGTCTCGACCTTCCTCCCTTCATTCCCGGTCTCTTCGAGCCGGGAAGTGATCTGGCACACCACGCCGGTCGTGAGCCTCAGCAGCGGGCTGCAGTTCCCCTTCCAGATCCAGTTCCCGCCGATGCTCTCGCCCTCCTGCTCCGAAACGCTGAATTTCTGTGTGAAGTACACGCTCACCAACGCCAACTGCCGGTCGTGCGAGATCATCCGCTGTTACAGCATCTTGCGACAAGGTCAGCCGAACCCGACGGATCTCCCGGGAGAGAACTGACCGCATTCCAAGGCGCGCCCGACTCGCGAGGAGCCTGGGCGCGCGCCTCAATCCGTCACACCGGCAGCCGGTCGCGGATCGACTTGAAGCCGAAGCGGTCGAAGAGCGCCGTGGCGCGGGCGGTGTCGGCGCCCTTGTAGGCGAGGTCGTCCAGTCCCTGGAAGCTCGACGGCAGGGGGGCGTCGAACGCCACGGTGGCCAGCCGCTTGGAGAGGAAGGCGATGTCGCGGCTCGCGGTGAGCTTGGCGGCGAGCGTACGGGCGCCGCGCAGCTTCGACGTGCCCAGCTCCTCGATCCGCTCGTAGACATCTTCCAGATGCGGGAAGACGGCGAGGATCTCGGCCGCGGTCTTCCTGCCGATCCCGGAAACGCCCGGGATGTTGTCGACCGGATCGCCCGCCAGGGCGAGCAGATCGGTGATCTGGTCCGGCCGCACGCCGAACTTCTCCTGCACGGCCGCGGCGTCATAGCGCTCCCCCTTGGCGAAGTCGAGCAGGCTCACGCGGTCGCCGACGAGCTGGGCGAGATCCTTGTCGGAGCTGACCACCACCGCGCCGTGCCCCTGCGGCAGGAGGCGTCCGCAGAGGGTGCCGATCAGGTCGTCCGCTTCGTAGCGGGGATCGATGAAGGTGGCGGCGCCGAGCGCGGCGGCCATTTCAAAGCAGGGGTCGATCTGCGCCACCAGCTCGGGCGGCGGCTCGTCGCGCTGGGCTTTGTAGGCTGGATATTCGTCGTTGCGGAAGCTGCCGTTCAGATTGCGGTCGAAGGCCACGCCGAGATGGGTGGGCCGTTCGTCGGCGATCAGCTTCAGCAGGAAGCTCGCGAAGCCGTAGACCGCGCCCGCCCGCTGGCCGTCGGGGCTCTTGATCGAGGAGGGGAGCGAGAAGTGGGCGCGGAAGATGTAGGGGCTGGCATCGACCAGATAGACGACATGGGCGGGGGCCGGATCGGTCATCCGCGGAGCGTAGCAGGTTGGGGTGCAGCGGCCATAGATAGGGCAATTCCGCCCTAAGGAAAGGCGCGGAACCTTTCCCGAATCCAAAAGATAAAACGTTGTTTTGCTTGGAGTTACCTCTGTGCGCCGAGCATGGCACGGCGGCTGCTCTCCGAGGTCTGTGTCCAGATCCTCAACCAAGGAGAAAACAGATGTTCCGCAAACCGACCTTCCTGATCCTGCTCGCCCTCTTCGTCCTCGCCGTCCCGGCGGTCCACGCGCTATGCCCCGGAGGCCAGTTCTATCTCGATCTCAAGAGCTGCGCCACGGCGACCCTCGCCGGCGTCAGCTTCATGTCTGGTGGCGCCTGCGCCAATGCCGTGGCCACCACGGCCTGCCCCGCCGCCGCCGGCTGGAAACAGGCTGCGCTCAAGATCGTCGTCCCCGCCGGCTGCACCCAGGCCAACGTCGTCGTCGAATACGAAGGACTGCCGTGCGGCTGGACGGTCGACCTTGGCGACTCGCCGACCGACAACGGCTTTGGCGGCGACTCCGGGTCGACGCCCCACAACGCCGAGCTTCAGATCGTCGACGAGAACCTCTCGCTGATCGACGGCAGCGGCAACGCGGCGCTGATCGACAACCCGTTGGCCGTGGCACACCTGGCGCTCACCGACAGTGCCATGAAGTTTGTGGTGAAGGACCAGTTCGTCAGTTGGGGCAATCCCTATACCTACGTGCAGGCGCCGGCGAGCAAGAATCTCTTCTCCTTCACCGACCCTGTGGACCCGCGCACGGTCTATCTCGGTCTCAACCGGGTCGTCCTGGCGACCGGCGGACGCACCGGCTACGGCGCGCGCCGGGTGCTGGTCACCTTCAAATAGCCGCTCGTGCGGCTTCGGCTCCGGGAGCGCCGGCCTCAGCGCCGGGGCTCCCGTCCGGATGCATGAACGCCCGGATCCGGTCCATCTGCACCTCCGCATCCGCCTCTCCGAGCTCCAGCAGGCATGACAGATAGTCGGGTTGGAACATGAGCATGGAGAGGAAGGCGGAGGTGCTCGCCTCCATGCTGCCGAGGCTGCGCGCCAGCAGGCGGAAGGTGTCCGGCAGGCGCGGCTCGTAGGCGATGGCGAGCTCGCCGAGATCCACCGAGGGGCGCACCACCAGGATCTCCACCGGCCGGAAGTTGCCGCGCTCCGCGGGCGGGATCTTCGCGATCAGCTCGTTCAGGCTCTCGAGACGCCGCACGTCCTCGTCGAGCACGTCGAGGAAGATGGCGGAGAGGAGCTCGGAGAGGATCTGGGCGATCGGCGGATAACCGGGGATCTGCGGCTGGTCCGCCTCTTCCGGGCTCGGCGTGTGGACCGGGGAGATCGCGAGGATGCGGGTGGCTCCCAGGCGCAGAGCGGGGGAGAGCGGCGCGAGAAGACGGACGCCGCCGTCGCCATACCAGGCGCCGCCGAGACGCACGGCCGGAAAGAGGAGCGGCAGCGAGGAGGAGGCCATAATGTGCTCGATGTTGAGCCGCGTGTGATGGCTGCGGCGCAGCGGCTGGTCGGACGCAGCGAAGGCATCCCCCTGGATCCAGGTCACCGACTGGCCGGTCATGTAGTTGAGGGCCGTGATGCAGATGGCCCGCAGCTTGCCGAGCGCCAGGTTGCGCTCGATGCCGATCAGCTCGCCGTCGACGGTCGCTGCGGCACGCGAGATGGTGCGCCGCAGCGGCTCGGTGTCGAGCAGACCGCGCAGCTCGGGCCCCATCAGTCCATTGCCCGCGGCGAGGCGGGCCGCCCAGCGCGCCCAGCGCATCGTGTCTTTGGCGAGAGAAGGAGGATCGACGCGAAAGACGTCCTCCACCTGCAACCGTCCCCAGATCCTGGCGAGTCCCTGGACCGCCTCGGCGGTCGTGCCGGGATGAGCCGCCAGGTAGGCGGCGTTGATGGCCCCCGCCGAGATGCCGGAGATGATCGGAAAGCGCATGTCCGGCAGATGTTTCGCCATGCCGCGCAGCACGCCCGCCTGATAGGCCGCCCGCGCGCCGCCGCCGGTGAGCACGATGCCCAGATCTTCCCCCACGGGCGCGACCGGTTTCGCGGTCGTCCCGCTCTGCTCCGAGGTCTCCATGTCGCGCCCATTCTCTGCGAAAAACATGCCCTGGTCACCCGCCGCGGCCGCATGGCATGATTCCGGGCATGAAAACGTTCCGGGCGCTCGCCCTTTTTGCCGTCACCCTGCTGGCGCTGGCGCTCGGTTTCATCTATTCGGGTCTGTTCGACGTCGCGGCGAGCAGCCCGGACATCGGTGCCGTCCGCTGGGTGGTGACAACGGTGCGCGAGCATTCGGTGGCGCGGCGGATGAAGGACGTCGAGGTGCCGCCGCTGGCCGATCCGGCGCTGATCCGCAGCGGCTTCCTCCGCTACCAGGAGAGCTGCGTCACCTGCCACGGCGCGCCCGGCGTCGAAGCCTCGGAGATCGGTCAGGGCCTCAGTCCCTATCCGCCCGAGCTGGCGACGGTCTCGGAAGAAGGCAACCCGAAAGAGCTCTTCTGGATCGTCAAGTACGGCATCAAGATGACCGGCATGCCCGCCTTCGGGGTCACCCACACCGACCGGGAGATCTGGGCGACCGTCGCCTTCCTCCAGAAGATGCCGAAGATGACCCCGCAGGAGTATCAGGCGATGGTGGAGGGGGCGGGGGCGGAGGAGCATCAGGAGACGGGGCACCCATGACTGCCCTACACTAGAGCTGGCTTCGACGTCGGAGCCGAGGAGAGTGACGGCATGGAGAGCAGCATCCGGACGAAGGAAGACATCTTCCAGCGTATCCGCGAGCACGAGGAGACGATCCGGTCCCTGGGCGTACGGCGTATCGGGCTCTTCGGCTCCTTCGTGCGCGGAGAGCAGCGACCGGAGAGTGACGTCGATCTCCTGGTCGACTTCGAGCCCCTTGGAAAGACCTTCGACCACTTCATGGAGCTTTCCTTCTTCTTGGAAGAGGCCCTGCAGCGCCGGGTCGAGCTGGTCACGCCGGAATCTCTGAGCCCTCATCTGGGGCCCGACATCCTTGCCGAAGTCGAGTATGCCCCTCTCGGCGCTTAGTGTCTTGCAGCACATGTTGGATGAAGTCTCCTACCTGGCCGAGGCGAGCCGAGGGATGAGCCGCGGAGACCTCGGCGCGGACGAGACCCTCAAGCGGGCATTCGTCAGAAGCCTCGAAATTCTTGGAGAAGCCGCGAAGAAGGTTCCAGCCGAGCTGAAGGACCGATATCCGAAGGTGCAATGGCGGCTCATGGCGGGAATGCGAGATCGCTTGATTCACGACTACTTCGGAGTTGACTACGACATTGTGTGGGATGTTGTGAAGAACAAGCTCCCCGAGCTTCAGCTCGAGTTGGAGCACATCCTGCGGCAGGAAGGAGACGCCCGGCTCGCTCCCGGTGAAATGTAGCGCTGATATGCTCCCCCCGATGAAACTGGGCGACCTCACTCTGACCGTGGTCAGCGATGGCGAGTTCCGTCTCGACGGCGGCGCCATGTTCGGCGTCGTGCCGCGGGTGATGTGGGAGAAGGAGAAGCCGCCGGACGAGCGCAACCGCATCCGCATGGGCACCAACTGCCTGCTGATCGCCCGCGGCAATGAGCTGCTGCTGATCGACACCGGCATCGGCGACAAGCACGATCCCCGCTTCCAGGAGAACTACGGCATGGACCCGAATGCGGTCCGCCTGCCGGAGGCGATCCGCCGCGCCGGCTACGAGCTGGGGGATGTGACGCACGTGCTGCTCAGCCATCTCCACTTCGACCACTGCGGCTGGAACACCCGCGAGCAGGGGGGGAAGCTGGTGCCGACGTTCCCCAAAGCCCGCTACTGGCTGCAACGCGGTGAGGTCGCGCACGGACGCAAGCCCAACGAGCGCGACCGGGCGAGCTACTTTCCGGCCAACTGGGAGCCGCTCTTCGAGGCCGGCGTCGCCGAGCTGTTCGCCGACGAGGCGGAGCCGATCCCCGGCGTGCGTGCGGTCCGCACTCCCGGACATAACGCCGACATGTGTATTGTTCTCATCGATGGCGGCGCTGGAACGGGGAACGGGAAGAAAGCCGTCTTCTGGGCCGACCTGGTGCCCACGACGGCGCATGTGCCGTATCCCTGGATCATGGGCTACGACCTGTACCCGCTGACGACCCTGGAGAACAAGAAGAAGTGGCTGCCCCAGGCGGCGGCCGAAGGGTGGCTGGGCGTGTTCGAGCACGACGCGGTCACGCCGCTGGCGCGGATCGTGGAGGAGAAGCCGGGACGGTTCCGCGCGGAAAAACAACAATCCTGAACACCGGGTGGGAGATCTCTGATGGCGCAAGAGCAGTTCGACCTGATCATCATCGGCAGCGGTCCCGGCGGCTACGTCGCGGCGATCCGCGCCTCGCAGCTCGGTTTGAAGACGGCGGTGGTGGAGAAGGACGTGAAATTCGGTGGCACCTGCGGCCTGCGCGGGTGCATTCCGACCAAGGCACTGCTGCACACCGCGGCGGTGTTCGACGAGATCAAGGAGTCCGCGGCGCTCGGCATTGTGGTCGCCGAGCCGACGCTCGACCTGGTCAAGGCGCAGGAGCGCAAGCAGAAGGTGGTGGACAGCAACGCCAAGGGCGTCGACTACCTGTTCAAGAAGAACAAGATCACCGTCCTGCGCGGCCGCGGCCGGCTCACCGGCCCCAACGAGGTCACCGTCGAAGGACCGGAGGACAAGGCCGGCTACACGGCGAAGTTCATCCTTCTCGCCACCGGCTCGGTGCCGCGTGACATCCCCGTCGCGCCGGCCGACGGCGACAAGGTGCTCAATTCGGACCACGTGCTGGAGCTCCAGACCCTGCCCGCCTCGCTCGCCGTGCTGGGCGCCGGCGCCGTGGGCACCGAGTTCGCCTCGATCTACAACTCCTTCGGCTCCAAGGTGACGCTCATCGAAATGCTGCCGCGCGTCCTGCCGATCGAGGACGCGGACATCTCGGCCGAGCTCGAGAAGCTGCTCCGCCGTCACGGCATCAAGGTGATGGCCGGCACCAGGATGGCCGGCTTCGAGAAGACCGACACCGGCGTCCGCCTGCAGCTCGAAAAGGGCGACAAGACCGAGACGCTGGAAGCCGAGAAGCTCCTCGTCGCGGTCGGCCGCCGGCCGGTCACCGAGAACCTCGGCCTGGAAGCGCTCGGCGTCGAGCTGGAGCGCGGCTATGTGAAGGTCAACCCCATGATGCAGACCGCGGTGCCGCACATCTACGCCATCGGCGACATCGTCAACACGCCGTGGCTCGCCCACGTCGCCTCGGCCGAAGGCATCCTCGCCGTCGAGCACATGGCCGGCCGGGACGTCCACGGCATCAACTACGACCGCGTCCCCTCCTGCACCTACTGCGACCCCGAGGTCGCGAGCGTCGGTCTGACCGAGGCGAAGGCCAAGGAGCGCGGCTACGACGTGGTGACCGGCAAGTTCCCGCTCACCGCCCTCGGCAAGGCGCGCATCATCGGCAAGACCGAAGGCTTCGTGAAGGTGGTGCGCGAGAAGAAGTACGACGAGCTGCTCGGCATCCACATCATCGGTGCCCACGCCACCGACCTGATCGCCGAAGCCGGAGTCGCCTTGCAACTCGAAGGCACCAACGAATCGCTGATGCACACCATGCACGCGCATCCGACCCTGTCGGAAGCCGTGGCCGAAGCGGCGCACGTAGCGGCGGGACAGCCGATCCACCTCTGAGACCTGAAGCCCAGCCCATGAACCGGGCGCTCCGTCTCATCGACTGAAGCGCCCGGGAAGTCGATTCCAGCGTCCGTTGGATGGTTTGGACCGGCCGTCGTGCTAGTCTAAAACCAGGAGGCCGCCATGCAACACCGCTTGACCATCGATTACGGCGACGACGTCCTCTTCAGTAGCGGTCTGACGCGCGGAGCCTTCGACCAAGAGGCCCGCTTCCTCCTTGCCGCAAAGCTCTACGAAGTAGGCCGGCTGAGCTCGGGCCTCGCCGCAAAGCTCTGCGGGAAGGGTAGGGTGGACTTTCTCCTTGCCCTCCCGCGAATCGGAGTCGCGATGAGCAACCTCCAGCCCGAGGATCTCGACTCTGAGGTGGAGTTCATGCGGCGTGGCTGAACCGATCGTTGTGAACACCGGGCCGCTGGTGTCCTTCGCCAGAATCGGCTGCCTGTATTTGATCGGCCACTTGCCCTACGAGTTTTTTAGCCCGGTGGAAGTCCGGCAGGAGCTCGACGAAGGGCGTGCCCGCAGAATATCGATGTAGAGGTTCGGCGGCAAGCGAGTAGAGTGTTGAGAGACCTCATGGAAGAAAGAGCACACAAGGATAGGCTGCTTGCGAGTCTTCGTGAATCTCTAGGCTCGGGCGATCTAGAAGTCGTCAAGCGAGCCGCGGACTCCCTTCATAAGGTTGGAGGCGATCCAGTGGCAACTCTTTCCAGCATGATCCTGAACGAACTACCTGACTGCTGTCAACGAACCTTAGCCCTTCGGGCCCTGGAAAATTTGGACTCGGGCACTGCGGCATCAGTCGATCGGCGCCTTCATGGCTTCTCGGGAGACGCGGAGCTTGAGGGCCGCCCGGCGGAAAGGCTGTTGGCTCGTGCGACAGGTCCGCAGGGCGACCCAAGTAAGTGGTGGATATTCGGGCCACTTATTGCGCTTGCAGTTCTCTGGCCCGCCTACTCGGTCTACCGCTTCGATCACCCCAAGCCCTCGATGCCATCTGATAGTGCAGGCATAAGCACTCCAGTTGCCTCAAGTCCGTCGGCAGTTACGGCCGGGCAAGACAAGAAGATTTCGGGTAACCATCGTTTCGGGTGCACTGATCGTGAGTATTTTGAAAAACTGGTCAGCTACGTTGTTCAAAAGGACAATGAGGCTTTTAGTCGAGGTCTCGCTGCCGGTATTCTCGCTGGTGCATGCACACTGTTCGAGCCTAGCGAATCGGTTTACATTACTGATACAGCTATCTTTTCTGGTCTTGTAGAAGTGCGGCGAAAGGGGCAAGCGCAGGAGTATTGGACTAACCTTGAGGCTGTGAATTGACCGCCGAACCAGTGCAGTCGAGCGGCCGGATGCTGCACTATCGTACGGCCCCCGCCGTTCACTGCTATAGCGTTGCACGACAGGAGTATAGCTGTGGCGCGTAAATCCAATCCGCTGGAAGCCAAGGGGAGGTCTCCCCAAGATCTGAAGCGTTACTTCCTTGCTGCTGCAGAATTCTGGATGGAAGCCATTCGACTCCAAGGGAAGCGCTGTGAGGCAAAGCATGAGGGCAGCAGAGATTTTGTTGCCGACGTGATCTTTTATGCTGTTGGAGTCCAGCACTTGCGGGAAATTGCCCGCATGGCCTCGGAGCGAGTTGGTGCTGCGAAGGCAAGGGCTGCACTGGATGCCTTTGACCAACGTTGGCCTAATTTCAAGCACCTCAGAGATCTCATTGAACATGTTCTGCCTCCCGAATCGAATCCGAATGCTGGACATTTTGGAGTTTCTTTCTTCCCAGGTTCAATTGTCGATCTCCGCCCTGGCGGTGAAGTTGAGCATCTAATCGATGTTCGCGATGCAGCTCTTAGCATCGAAGCTCTATACAGAGGATTGAGCGAGGCGCTTCAGGACGGGGCGGCGTAGAGCATGATTGTTGCAGATTGTTGTAGGGTTAGCTATGGATATTCATAAAAATAGGAGTGGACGTGCAGCCCCGCGGTCGAACGCGAATGCAACGAGCGGCCGCATAACCTGGGCCCTGCAGGGAACTAGTGTGCTTGAAATCTTCGTTGTTGGCATTCCGCTGCTATTGCTAGCGGTTGGCGCTGCAATGTTTATTGTTCGCACTCTGCGGCGTGTACGCACCGATGACTTGCCGCCACAGTCGCCCGCCTAAATCAGCCGATCGAGCGGACGGCAAGCCGCCGCTCATCGGTAGAAACGTTGGACGGATCTGATGCGGAACTGCTGAGATCGACCGGGAGGATGAGGTGGGAGGATGAGGTGACAGTGATACCCGATAGCGGAAAGCCTACGCTGGGGGGAAGAGGTTCCACCCGAGCGGCAAGAAACTTGAAATGAGAGCTGAACATTTCGGGCCGGTCGTGCGCACGGGAGTACGCACAAGAGGCAAAAACGAGTGTCTGCTGAAGGCTATCAGCCCGGGGTGGGCTCGTTGGTCCCTATCCAGGGGCTCCCAGAAACAGGTGCCACCCGAGTCAAGAGGCAACGCCGATCAGCGTCAATGGGGGAGTTACAAGCTACCTTCTAGCGTAAGACTCTGATGAGTACACAGAAGATCCAACTCAGTTTCGACAAAGATGCGGTTTGGGCCAAAGTGAGAGGCCGTCTCTCCGTGTTCCTTGACACGAATTGCTGGATTGATATGGCGGATGAAGCCAGTGAAGCCGCCTGCCGCGTACGTGACAGTCTAAAGGCGCTCGTGGCGGCCGGACGCGTATTTTGTCCAACGTCTTGGGGAATTCTCGAAGAGCTATTCGAGCAGACAGGCGAATCGCTGAAGATCACATCGGGCCTCATGGAAGAGCTGAGTTTGAACGTTATCTTCGTTATGCGCACCGAGCTGTTTCGGTGGGAATTCTTGCGCTCCGTGTGTCGGCTCTGCGGAGGTTCTTCTGTTGACTCACTCAGCGGCCTCTTCGCACCGCCATTTGCATTCGTGGGTTCGGAGCCGTGCATTCTATGGAACTCTGCCGAACCTCTCGACCCAGAGACTCAAGAGAGTTTAAAATTCCATATGAAATACGAGCTCTCAAGGATCGGTGTAGTCGAACTCGCCGAGAGGATAGCCGAGACGAGGACCGGATCAAAACTAGAGAAGAGTTTTCCGGCCTACTCGGAGGCTGCAAAAAAATGAAGAATGAGTTCAAGGGCAGCAAAGAGAAACTATTCTTGGAAGAAGCGATCAATTGTTTCTATTTGTTCGTCACGCCGGTGCTGCTTAAGCTTCCGCCGGTAATAATCGCGGCTTGGTCAGCGCAGTTTGGCCCTTCCGACGACGAAAGAGCCTGGACTCTAAGAGCCCTAGCTGAGCTTCCGGCGCTGCACAACTACATCGACATCATGGTCGTGGCGGATTCTCAGCCAGATAGAAAGGACAACTACAATCACTTCATGGACAACGAGATCATGGTCGCCCCTCTCGCATACGCTACCGTGTTCGTGTCGAAAGACAAAGCCATCAGGGATATGTTACGGAACAGAACAAAGATCCTAAGCCGAACCAAGTGCCAGTATTGCGATAGTCTCGAATCCTTGGAGGTCTGGCTTATGGAGAATGGCGCAATGACACTTTAACCTCATACTTGCAGCCACCAGGAAGAGGTTCCAGGAAGAGGTGCCACCCGAGTTGGCAAGAGGCTTGAAGTGAGAGCTGAACATTTCGGACTGGACCTGCGGATTGGACTGCGCACGAGAGGCAAAACGAGTGTCTGATCGGGGCATCATCCTATGCTGCACCGAAGAGGTTCCACCCGATTCGGCAAGAAGCTTGAAGTGAGAGCTGAACATTTCGGGGCGGGACCTACCTATTGAGGCTTCACTAGAGGCAAGGGAGGGTCCGGCTTGGGCTCCCAGCCGCATGCCGCCGCCCATTGAGGAGACCGGAATCTTGCTCTGCAGGACTTTTCAGCGACGGCGAGCGCGGCGTCCGCGATCCGGCAGGCGGATAGTGATGCTTTACAAATGAAAAACTGGGGTGGGCTCGGTGGTCACTATCCGGGGGCTCCGGAAGGAGCCAAGGCACTGACGAAGGGCAGGCCAGGAGGAAAGCTCCCCAGCGGGAATTTCGCGGTGCGGTCGCCTGATCGCAAACGGCCCGCGGCGTCTCGAAAGGCCGCAAGAAACAGATGGTATGCCTCGTAAAGCTCACGACGGACGCGGCGGGTGAAGGCATGGAAGAGAGGTGCGGGAGACTTCTTCGACCTGGCCGGCTGGTCGAACGGTTTCTGTGCACGAACAGCGGCGGCGCCTAGCACCGCGGACCCATTTTCCTCACGATCCTTGGCGGCTGTCTCCTCGATCCTCTGAACGATGGTTTCGATCCGCGCGCGGATCTGCTCCGGCGACAGGTGCTCCCAACAAGGAAGAGGCGAGAGAGTCACCGTCTCGGTCGCCGCAAATTGACTCGGGTTGATCGTCTTGCCGCAGTTCCGTGCCGAGTATTCCTTGGTGCGATCAAACCAGAGTCCTTCGAGCGGTTCGCCATCGAGGAGGTTGCGAACGCAATGGACACCGGGCCAGTCTCGGACATGTTCGACCAAGCCCTCCTTGACCCCGTTCGCGAGGAGATATTCGAACCGGGCGGTCTGGGCCTCCTCTTCGTTGCTGATCACAATAGCCTGATACCGGCGTGCCCAGATCTTGTCGGTCCAGCCGGTCAAACGAGCGATCTCGCGGGCGAGGTTGGATGCGAAATAGCCCATGAAGGTGGCGAGCTGAAGCGCGTCGTCGACCCAAAGGAGTGCATGCACGTGATTGGACATTGCGACGAAACCGCAGATCCGGACCTTATACAGGCGCTGTGCCCGGCCGAGGACACCGAGGACGATCTCGTTGAGCTCGCGGCTCGGGACGAGGAGAAAACGCGCCTGGACCGTGCGGTCCGTGACTTCGACGAGGGCGCCTCCCTCTGGGATGAAGCGGATGCTCCTGGACATGGCAGGGGAACGGCGAGATCAAGGAGCATGCCAGCCGGGAAGCGTCGCTGGAAGCTTCTGGAAAGACGAGGCTTATGCGGAAGCGTGACCAAAAATGAGAGCCATTTCGCGACCTCTCGCCGCAAGATTTCGAGCGTCTCTCCCGGGTGTCCGGCGGTCAAACGCCCGGCCTGTCTGCATTTGCCGCCCCGCAAGAAATCGAGCGGGGGTGCTCGAACTCTTGCAACGTAGCCCCTTGGAAAGGCTCTGGCAGGTGCTCAAGAGGGTCGGGTGGCACCTCTCCCCGGGAATCCGCTCGAAGGCGATTGATCTGGCCGGGGCAGATTGAAGCCGGAACGGGGGATCTTCGCTCCGCAGGGGCGGATCGGATAGACTTCCCGCCGGATGGGCCAGGACGACTTCCCGGCCGTCCACCTCGAAGCCACATCGATCCACCGGAGGCTCCGAATACGGGCGCCTCTCTTCGCAAGGACGCACATGTCGAAGCTGAGCAAAAATTGGGGTCCGCTGCATCCGACGGTGGAGGAGCCGGCTGAGCGGCTGGCGAAGACCAGCCTGCCGCCGGAACGGCAGCTCGAGCTCTACCGTTTCCTGAAGCTCAACCGGATGACCGAGGACCGGCTGGGCAATCTGTACCGCCAGAACAAGGTGGTCGGCGGCCTGTATGCGAGCCGCGGCCAGGAGGCGACGTCGGTCGGCGCCGCCTATGCCCTGGAGCCGCAGGACTTCATCGGTCCGCTCATCCGCAACCTCGGCGCGATGCTGGTACGCGGCGTCAAGCCGCGCGAGGTGATGATGCAGTACATGGCGCGCGCCGACAGCCCGACCGGCGGCAAGGACGGCAACACCCACTTCGGCGACATGGCGCGCGGCTTGGTGGCGCCGATCTCGATGCTCGGCGCGGTGATCCCGGTGATGGCCGGGGTCGCCCTCGCCGGCAGGAAGCTGGGCAGGAACCTGGTGGCCCTCACCTTCATCGGCGACGGCGGCACCTCGACCGGCGACTTCCACGAAGGATTGAACCTGGCGGCGGTCTTGAACGTCCCGTTCGTCCTGGTCTGTGAGAACAACGGCTGGGCCTACTCGACGCCCACCTCGAAACAGATGAAGGTGAAGAGCATCGCCACCCGCGCCGGCGCCTACGGCATCCCCGGCGAATCGTTGGACGGCAACGACGTGCTCGCCGTCTACGAGGGGGTGAAGCGGGCGGTCGAGCGGGCGCGGAGCGGCGGCGGCCCGACGCTCATCGAGGCGCGCACCTTTCGCATGAAAGGACACGCCGAGCACGACGACGCGGGGTACGTCCCCAAAGAGCAGTTCGAGGAGTGGAAGAAGAAGGATCCGATCGAGCGCTTCGAACGCCACCTGCTGCACCACGCGATGGCGACCGAGGACGAGCTGCGGCAGATCACCACCGCGATCGACGAGGAGCTGAGCGCCGAGGTGGAACGGGCGCTCGCCTCGCCGTTCCCGCCGCCGGAGCGGGCGTTCGAAGGCGTCTACGCCGAGGGGGTGGTCTGAACATGGCCGACGAGAAGAATCAGATCACCTACCTCGAAGCGATCCGCCAGGCGTTGTGGGACGAGCTGGAGCAGGACGACCGCGTGTTCATGCTCGGCCAGGACATCGGCACCTACGGCGGCGCCTTCCGCGTCACCGCCGGCATGCTCGACCACTTCGGCCCCGAGCGCATCATCGACACGCCGATCAGCGAATCCGCCATGATCGGCTGCGCGGTCGGCTCCGCCATGATGGGCCTGCTGCCGGTGGTGGAGATGCAGTTCATCGACTTCATCTCCTGTGCCTTCAACCAGATCATCAACTTCGCCGCGCCCAACCACTACCGCTGGGGACAGCAAGTGCCGCTGGTCGTGCGCGGTCCCTCCGGCGGCGGCGTCCGCGGCTCGGCGTATCACAGCCAGAACCCGGAGTCGTACTTCCAGCACACGCCGGGCCTCAAGATCGTGGCGCCGGGCACCGTCGCCGACGCCTACGGCCTGCTGCGGGCGGCGATCCACGATCCCAATCCCGTCCTCTACTTCGAGCACAAGTTCCTCTACCGGCGCCTCAAGGACGAGCTGCCGAAAGAGGGGATCCACGCTGGTATTCAGACACCGATTGGCAAGGCGCGCGTCGCCCGCGAAGGGCGCGATCTTTCGGTCTACACCTGGGGTGCTATGCTTCAAGTCGCTCTGGAGGCCGCCGGGCGCCTGGAAGCCGACGGGATCGACCTTGAAGTCCTCGACCTGCGCACCCTGAAACCTCTGGACGAAGAAGCCATCCTCGCCTCGGTGCGCAAGACCAGCCGCGCGCTCATCCTCACGGAAGAGCAGACGACCGGCTCGGTGGCGGGCGAGGTGGCCGCGCGCATCGCCGAGCACGCTTTCCCATGGCTGGACGGCCCGGTGACCCGGCTCTGCTGCCCGGACACGCCGGTCCCCTACAGCCCGACGCTTGAAGATGCTTACCTGCCCAACGTGGACAAGCTCGTCGCCAAAGTGCGCGAGCTCGCCAGCTTTTGAACGGAGAGCGAAGGATGGCAACCGAAGTCGTGATGCCCCAGATGGGAGAGTCGATCGCCGAGGGGACGATCACCAAGTGGCTGGTCAAGGTAGGGGACAAGGTGGAGCGCGACCAGCCCTTGTTCGAGATTTCGACCGACAAGGTGGACGCCGAGATCCCGAGCCCGGCCTCGGGCGTCCTCCTGGAGATCCGCAATAAGGAAGGCGAAACCGTACCGGTGAACCAGGTGGTGGCCAAGATCGGCGAAGCCGGAGAATCCGGCGGAGCCGCTGAATCGGCCGGAGCCGGTCCCACTGCCGCCGCGCCGTCGCCGGTCGCCGCTGAAGCACCGGTGCCCAAACCCGAGCCCGCCGAGGAAGCCAAACAGGAGGTCAAGCAGGAGGAGAAGGCCCGTGAAGGCGAGTCCCCGGCTCCCTCCGAAGCCCCGAAAGTGGCCTCCCCGGAGCCGGCTCCGCAGCCCGCCGCGGAGAAGCCCACCGAGGAAAGCGAACGCCTCCGCAAATTCTCGAGCCCCCTGGTGCGCAACATCGCCAAAGAAGAAGGCGTCAACCTCGAAGACGTCCAGGGCACCGGCGCCCAGGGCCGCGTGACCAAGGACGACATCCTCAGCCACATCGAGCAGAAAAAAGCCGCCCCGGCTCCGTCCGCCGCGCCGGCTGCAGCTCCCGCCGCTGCCGCACCACCGCCGCCCGCGCCTCCCGCATCCGCCGCACCGCCGGCCCAGCGTCCCACCGGCGGCTTCCACGTGCCGGCCTACACCGCGGGGGAGAACGTCGAGATCGAGCCGATGTCCAAGATCCGGCAGATCACGGCGGCGCACATGGTCTACTCCAAGGCCACCTCGGCGCACGTCACTACCGTCTTCCACATCGACTTCTCGAAAGTCCACAAAGCCCGCAACTGGGCGAAAGACGGCTTCGCGAAGAAAGAAGGTACCAAGCTCTCCTACATGCCCTTCATCTTCAAGGCGGTCGCGACCGCGCTCAAGGCGCACAAGAGCGTCAACGCCTCGATCGACGGCACGAACATCGTCTACAAGAAAGACATCAACATCGGCATGGCAGTGGACATCCCCGGCCGCGGCCTCCTCGTGCCGGTGATCAAGAACGCCGAT
>DATARD010000177.1:0-15964 GCA_036264355.1 Thermoanaerobaculia bacterium | reverse complement strand
TGCCCTTTCCCAGCGTAGTCTGCTGGGTCGGGGTGATCGGAAAGGAGAGGAGAGTTCGCTATCCGTGTTCTGACAGTGATAGGTATGGAGGACCGCCGATCAATCGGCAAAACCTTGGATGCAGTGCGCCAAGGTTCATGGGCTGTCTCTGGTCTCGGGCGAACGGACCCATCTTCCGACCCTCTTGACAAAACACTCTAACATGCCTCGTCGGTCTGAGGCGGAGCCTCGTTAGTGCATAATCGCTCCTTCGGTGATCTACGCAAGCCTCACTTGGAGCTAACGGAGGAATTTCGACTCTTCCACAATCTATATTGGGAGGCAGGGCAGGGTAAGTTCATCAAGATATTTTCTGATGGGCGAGACGAAGTGGTAGCTCGGCTCACTTCAAATTGTGCCGAAATTCGAGTTCCCGAGTTGCTTCAGTTCATGGCCGCGAAGCAAATGCATCTCGCCATTTTTTTCGACCGCAAATGCTTCTCCTCGCTCAAGGCCTCTGACATCGGGTCGGAGATGGGGCCAATCGAGGTGCGCGAAAACGGCCTTGTCTATAGTTTTAATGTGAGTCAGCCCATGTTTTTGGAGCCCGGCAGGAACTCGGTTTCCCGTCTTTTGGGGAAGCGTCTCATTGCGCCGCCGGCACTTGAAAATTGCGGCATTTGGCCATTCGTAAACAGCCCCGACAGGTTCGAGGAGTTTATTATAGGAACAGATGCAGCAGGTCAACCGATAACAAACACTGCCGGAGCGGGGCTGGCCCCCTTGACACCTGTTTACTTTCGCCGTGATGTCTTAGCCAAATACTACTCTCAGTCAGCTAAGTACGCGGTCGGTGACGGATATGTATCATGCGGTTCAATTTGGAGAATGCCCATAGATATCCACCATAATGATTTTGTGGTCGCTTATCTCTGCGACCTTAACGAGGATCTGCCGCACAGCGAAAGGTTGTATTGGAAAAGCTTCAACGTGGCGCCCGAAGGTGGAATCAGCGAGATCTCAGCGCGGCGGGACTTCTTGGCTGAGTTCGTCGAACCCGAGCGACCGGACTTGGTATTGAAGAATCTTTACTCTCGGGCCAATGCTCACTGGAAGGAAGGTCACGGCTGGAACCTATTCAAAGAGTTACCTTCAGGGGATCAACATGTGCTCGCTACTCTGAGAGTTCCCCTTGGCGACGACCAATCCGAGTTTGACGGGCAGGTAATCGGACTCACCAAACTCTTAATTGACGCCCTCGATGAGACAGCTATCTCCGGCCAACTAGACTCCACCGTGAAAAGACGAGAAGGGGATCGCAAAGCTTGAGCGGCTTCTCAGAAATCTTGACGGGGACTCAGCAACTGAGCACACAAGCTTTCTTCGTGATTTATGGGCGCTTCGCTCCAGGGGAGCCGCACACCTGAAGGGACGGAAGTTCGAGCAAATGGCTGCTCGACTGGGAATAGGACAAAAAGACAGAAGGAAAATATTCGAAGGACTCCTGAAGCAGGCGGTAGACTTCCTCCGGTACTTAGAAGCACTATAAACGCGAGCTGACGCGAGCTTAAAACAGTTCCAGACCTTATGAGGCCCAAACCAGCGCCATCTAGAAGCCGGTGGCCGGAGCAACGAGGCGAACACCTCAGTAGAATGATGACTCCGCGGTCCGCTATCGAAAGGCTGTATGACTCAGAACGTCCTCGTCAAGCTCGAGTTCCCCGAAGACTTGGAACGCCTCCAGCTTCCGCGGGGCGTCGCTGAGCGCCTGCACGGTTTGCTCGATCGCCAGGATCGCGGTGAGGAGTTGACCTACGGTGAGCGGCGGGAAGCCGAAGGGCTCGCCGACCTGGCCGAGCTCCTGTCGCTCCTGAAGCTGCGGGCACAACAACACGCCACCCACGAAGCGACGGTCGAGAATGGCCAGATTAAGCTGTCGGAGCCGGCTCACCTTCCAGAGCACGCGCGAGTGTATGTTGTCGTGCCGAGCGTTGAGAAGCCACCCAAGTCTTCCGTGAGAAGCCCCCACCTCGTTCATCCCGAAGAGGCATGGGATTTTCTCAAGGAGGTCGCTCCAGACAGCTCGCCTGGAATTATCCATCAGGGTTGACGCGGCACAGGGGGTCCGTAGAGACGTTCCAGCGATTTGCGAAAACGATTCCTCGTCCGAAATGGTCGGAACGTCTCTTCGGAGTGCATGGAGGATCGGACGGGCAAACGTCTTCCTGAAGGCTCTGAGACCCCGCCGTTTCTAGGGAAAAATCGAGGCGATGCCGGTCACCGAGCTGTTGAGACGCCCCGGGCGACCATGGACGACGAGAGGTCTTACTCAGAGGCTGGGGACGTCGCTACGCATCGTTCTTGCTTGATCAGCTGCTTCCGACGGTGGCGCCGTCAACCGACGGCTCTCTTGCCAATTTCAGCGACAAACTCATCGAGTTCCGCGGTTCCCGTGTTGCTGAGGATGATGACGTTGACGTCGTCGTCCAAAAGACGGTAAAGCTGGGCCTGCTCTCCCATGATCTGCCCCGGCCTTTTGACGACCCGGTGATTGATCGTGGTCTCATACGACCAGAGGCCACAGCCGTAATCGTCGAGACCCGACTTCGTCATCAGGGCGACGGTTTCCTTTGTGAGCAGGCCGCCTTCAAACAGGGTGTTTGAAAAGGTCAGGAGGTCATTCACCGCGGAGTACATCCCGCCCGCCGCATACCAGTTCTCCGGGTAGACCGGCAGATCGTGGACCAGGGATTTCAGGTCATCCCGGCATTGCAGCGCCCCAACGGTCCATTTGAGGACTACGCTGAGGCGGAAGCTCCTGGGTCAATGCTTTCCGGCAGCTGCGGCTTCGCGCCGCGGCTCAAGGTTCTGCCGAACCTTCGAGGCATGCTGCTCAATGTAGGCCCTTTGCTCCGCGAACGTCATGCCGGCCATCTCTGTCGTCATCTTGTCGCGCGCTTGGCGCATGAACTGAACCGCGTCGAATTCTTTAGTCTTCATACCGTAAAGCCTCCTGTGGGCTTCTGATCTCCAGAAGGGCATAGCCAAGACGGAGATTCACCGAGTTGTAGCCGTGAATCCGGTCAAGGTTCACAATGTGCTTGAAGTTCCAGCTCACCAGGACATCGACCCGAAGAATCGTTGCCGTTGCAATGTGCCGGGCATCCTGCAAGTGAGCAGAGCCTATGACTCCGGCGTTCAGGTACTCTTGGGCGAGCTCGGAAGCTGCGGCGTCGAACGTGACTTCCTCCCGCACTTCATCAGGGACCGTCTCCAGAACCTCGCGGACTTGGGGTGGCGCCCCTTCGAGCTCGGCCAGTGTGAGATCGGAGAGCACGAGAATGTCCAATCCCGCACGGAATCGATCGAAGAGCTGCGTGGAGTATGTCCTGAACTCTTCGTCCAGGCAGCCACCCACAACCGAGGTGTCCGTGTAGATTCGGCGTCTCATGACCTTCTATTCTAGAGCACAGAGGCCAGCCAGGCTCTCTTGGTCCGCCGTCCGCTGGGCTTTGACCGCCGCCGGCTCGGCTCGGCCCATCCCTCTGACGAGCCCGAACGGCGCTGCCAGGAGAGGTAGTACGAACCAGCCGATCCGCGGGTAGTGTTAGCATCTGCTGCATGCGAACCACTCTCGACATCGCGGACGACGTCCTCATGGCGGTCAAAGACAGAGCGCGACGGCAGAAGCGCAGTGCCGGAGATCTCCTGTCCGAGCTCGCCCGGGAGGCGCTGACTCATCGGTATCGGGAGGACGCTGAGGCCAAGAAAGCGAAGAGCTTCTATGGCTTCGACCCGCTACCCCTCGCGGAGGGCCGGTTTCCAACGAACTGATTGACAAGCTCCGCGAGGAAGATCTCGGGCTACCCCAGAGCATCTCGTCGTTGTCTGAAGAACTCTTCCCATAGAAGGCCGCGAAGCTCCTGCTGGTCACCTACGACCGAGTGCGAGCGGAGAAGTAGCGTGACTCCGGAACCTTCGCCGCGTGGTATCCTTCCCGGAAGAGGTGACCCACATGAAAGCGACAACCCATGCCCGCCGACCCGAGGAAACGGCGGAGACCTTTCCTAGACGCCGACGAGCGGGAACGAGTCCTCCGTGCGTTGGACGCTCTCCTGGAGGGCGACGAGGCGGAGCAGCAGGAGACGTTCGCCTTTCTCAAGGCATCTCTGGATCAGGACCCTCCCTCCAACCGCAAGCTGTTCTCCTTCTGAATGATCATCCTGCTCGATGCCGGCCCCTTGGGATTGATTTCAAATCCCAAAGCGATGGAGCTTGCTAACGAATGCCGTGAATGGATGAGAGGCCAGACCGCTCGCGGAACGCGGTTCTGCCTGCCGGAAATCGTCGACTATGAGGTCCGGCGCGAGCTTCTCCGCGGCAACAAGGTGCGGGGACTCGCCAGGCTCGATCTTCTCAAGAGCTCGATCTGGTATTTGCCGATCACCACGCCGATCATGGAGAAAGCGACAGAGCGCGACATGACAAGCTGATCTCCTCCGCCTACCCTCGACCACGGACACCGAAGCGCCGTCTGCCGTCGGGTTCCTCATACAATACCCCTCGCCATGAACCCCTTCCGCACCCTCAAGACCGTGCTCGAGATGATCAAGTTCGAGCATACGCTGTTCGCTCTGCCGTTCGCCTTCCTGGGGATGATCCTCGCCGCCGAGGGGTGGCCTGCGTGGCGGACGGTGCTGTGGATCGTCGTCGCCATGGTGGGCGCGCGCAGCGCGGCGATGGCGTTCAACCGGCTGGTGGACCGGCGGATCGATGCCGCGAACCCTCGCACGGCGGGACGGGCTCTTCCGGCCGGGCAGATCTCCCCGGCGGCGGTGGTGCTGTTCGTCGTGGTCAGCTCGGCGCTTCTGGTGCTCGCCGCGTGGGAGCTCAATCCGCTGGCCTTCTATCTGTCCCCCTTGGCTTTGTTCATCCTGTTTCTGTACTCCTACACGAAGCGGTTCACCTGGGTGGCGCATCTGGTGCTTGGCCTGTCTCTGGGGGGCGCTCCTCTCGGTGCGTGGATCGCGGTGCGCGGCGGGGTGGCTCCGGCGCCGTTCATCCTGACCGGGGTGGTGCTGCTCTGGGTGGCGGGGTTCGACATCCTCTATGCGTTGCAGGACATGGAGTTCGACCGGCGGACGGGACTGTATTCGATTCCGGCGCGCTTCGGGGTGGTGGGGTCGCTGTGGATCTCGGGGCTGCTGCACGCGGTGATGCTCGGTCTTCTGGCGCTGTTGCCGGCTCTCTACAAGGGGCCGGCGCTCGGCACGGCGTACTGGATCGGCTGGGCGGGGTGCCTGGTTTTGATCTTCTACCAGCACTGGATCGTGCGGCCCGGCGACCTGTCGCGCCTCAACGCCGCCTTCTTCACCGCCAACGGCGCTTTGTCGGTCTGGCTCTTCGCCTTGACGGCTGTTGATATACTCAGGCGGTAATGCTCTCCGAGACACCCGCACCCATCCGACCCGAGACCTTCCCGGCGCAACTGCGCGAGATGGCCGCCAAGGTGCGCGACGGCGTCCGCCTGGACGAGGCCGACGCGATGACCTGCTTCACGACGCCGCATGTGCTCCACCTCGGCCGGCTGGCCGATACGGTGCGCCGGCGGCTGAACGGCAACGTCACCTACTTCAACATCAACCGGCACATCAACCCGACGAACGTCTGCGTCTACACCTACAACTGCAAGTTCTGCAGCTTCGCGGCGCTGCCCGGCGAGGACCACGCCTGGGCGATGAGCCACGACGAGGTCTATGCGCACGCGGCGGATCAGGGCGGGAACGCGGTCACCGAGTTCCACATCGTCGGCGGCCTGCATCCGGATCTGCCGATCGAGTGGTACGAAGAGATGCTGCGCGGCCTGAAGACGCGCTTCCCGAACGCGCATCTCAAGGCGTTCACCGCCATCGAGATCGGCTGGTTCGCCAAGCACGACAAGCTGTCGATCGAAGAGGTGCTGCGGCGGCTGCGCGACGCCGGGCTGGGCTCGCTGCCGGGCGGCGGCGCCGAGATCTTCCATCCCGAGGTGCGGCAGATCATCTGCGACGGCAAGCTGGACGCGGACGAGTGGATCGAGGTCCATCGCACGGCCCACAAGATGGGGATCAAGTCCAACTGCACCATGCTTTACGGCCACGTCGAGCGGCCCGAGCACAAGGTGGACCACCTGCTCCGCCTGCGCGCTCTGCAGGACGAGACGGGCGGCTTCAACGCCTTCATTCCATTGGCCTACCACCCCGAGAACAACTACATGGGGCTCAAGTACCACACCACCGGCACGGAGGATCTCCGCCACATCGCGACCGCGCGCCTAGTGCTCGACAACATCCCGCACATCAAGGCGTACTGGGTGATGGTGACCCCCAAGCTGGCCCAGGTCGCGCTGCGCTTCGGCGCCGACGACATGGACGGCACGATCGTCGAGGAGAAGATCTACCACATGGCGGGAGCCGGAACCTCCCAGCAGCTCAGCCGGCCCGAGCTCGAGCGCATCGTGCGCGAGGCGGGATTCGTCCCGGTGGAGCGGGACACCCTCTACAACCCGCTCACCGCTGTTTCTTCAAGTACCGCGGCCACCGCTTGAAGACCGAATCCCTCGGCTTCCACTACGTGTCGGTCGACGGCCCGATCGGGGTCGGCAAGACCACGTTGGTGGAGATGCTCGCCCGCCGGTTCGAGGGGGTGAAGATCCTGGAGGACGTGGACAACCCGTTCCTCGGCGACTTCTACCAGGACCGGCCGGGCGCGGCGTTCCAGACCGAGCTCTACTTCCTCCTCTCGCGCTACAAGCAGCAGCAGGAGATCAGCCAGCGCGAGCTGTTCGACCGCTTCCTGGTGTCGGACTACACGTTCCAGAAGAACCGGATTTTCGCCTACCTGAACCTGTCGGACGACGAGCTGATGCTGTTCGACAAGCTCTACGCGCTGCTGGAGCCGCAGGTGCCGGTGCCGGACTTGGTGCTCTACCTGGTGGCGGACGTCGAGACCTGCATGGAGCGTATCCGGCGGCGGTCGCGGAGCGTCGAGAAGACGATCTCGGAGGAGTACATCGCCGAGCTGATCGACGCCTACAACCACTACTACCACTACTACGACCGCTCCGCGCTCCTGGTGGTGGACACCCGGCACCTCAACTTCCCGCAAAAGCCGGAGGACTTCGACGAGCTCCTCCACCGCCTCGCCCGGCCGATCCGCGGCACCGAGTACTTCCAGCCGCTGGGGTCGTCGAGCGTGCGGTGAGCGGGGCTGGAATGTTGGGAACCGGCTCGCTGTTGACACGAGCAGGAGAAAGTGCGAGGATCTCCCTCCGCCCTGAGAGGGGTTGGAATTGACAGTCGGACGCAATCGGTGACGCGGGGTGGAGCAGTCTGGTAGCTCGTTGGGCTCATAACCCAAAGGTCGCAGGTTCAAATCCTGCCCCCGCAACCAATCTCGTCACGATGCAAGCAGCCGCGGCCCGTCCGCGGTTTTTGCTTTTCAGGCCCTTTCAGGCACCGCGTCCGGTGCCGTCGGGCTCTCCTTCTGGCGCCAGGTGAGGCCGGTCACCCCGAGCATCAGGGCCGCGGCGATCCAGAACGGATAGCGCACGTCCTTCTCGAAGACAAAGCCCGCCCAGACCGGACCGATCACCCGGGCGATGGCCCCCATGAACTGTTGGACTCCCATGATCTGTCCCATCTCCTCCTGGCGGCCACGCCAGGAGACGAGAGCGGTCGTCGCCGGAAAGAGCAGCGCGGTTCCCACCGGCACGCAGAGGACGATGATCGCCAGCAGCGCGAGGCGCACCGGCCGGGATGCATCGATCGAGCCGACGAGCGGCATGCCGGCGAGACCGAGGACGAGCGAAAAGGCGCCCATCCGCATCACGCCGACCTCGCCGAAGCGGCGGATCGTCGGCCCGAGCAGGACAGCCCGCATGATGACCGAGACCGCGCCGACGTAGGCGTAGAAGATCCCGATGTTCTTCTCGTTGACCTGGTATTCGGCGCCGAGATACAACGCCAGGATGCCGTTCATCGCCATGAAGGCCATCATGCCGAAAGCGTAGACCCAGATCAGCGAGGCGACCGGCGAGCCCGGATAGCGCACCACGTCCCAGATCGCCTGCGAGAGAGGCTGCCGTGTATCCGCTTCCGGCGGCAGCGATTCATCCCGCTTCTTCTTGGACTCCGGCAGCCAGCGCCAGGCGGCGAGGACGTTCAGCCCACAAAGCCCGGCGGCAAGATAGCCGGGGCTCGCGTGGCCGAGATAGGTGGCGGCGGAGCCGAGGAGCGGTCCAATCATCACGCCCGCGCTGGTGGCGGCCGAGATCCAGCCCAGGGCTTTCGCCCGCTCGTGCGGCGGCACCGAGTCGCTGACGTAGGCCTGCACGACCCCGGTCGTGCCGCCACCCGCGCCTTGCAGGAGACGGATGAGCAGGAACTGCCAGAACGTGGTGGCGAGACCGAAGAAGGCGAACGCGATCGCGGAGGTGGAGAGGCCCAGGAGGAGCATCGGGCGGCGGCCCCAGCGATCCGAAAAGCGTCCCCAGAACGGCGCGCTGACGAGCTGCGACAGGAAGAACGCCGCGCCGATCACCGTCACCAGGCCCGCCCGCACGCCAATCTTCTGCACATAGAACGGAAGGATCGGTTGGATCATCAGGCCGCCCATCATGTCGATGAACACGATGGCCATCAGGATCCAGAGCTGCTTCAAGGCGTTGGACTGCATGAGAGGAGATCCCTTCAGCGGGCCTCGCCGCGACCCCAGAGCAAGAACGCTGCCGTGCTCGCGGTCATCAAAAGGACGCCGTAAACCGCCGCCATCCCGAGGTCCTGGAGCCGCAGGCTGGAGAGGATCTCGATCGAGATGGGGCGGGTGTCATAGGTATAGAGAACGATCGACGTGACGAAATCCCCCAGGGCCGTGATGAATGCCAGGCCGGCGCCCGCCGCGAGGGCCGGACGGAGCAAGGGGAGGACGATGCGGCCGAGCCGCCGCCAGCGGTCCGCGCCGAGCGATGCCGCGGCCTCTTCGAGCGCCGGATCGATGCCGCGCAATCCGGCGAGCGCGCCGCGGCCGGTCAACGGAAGATTGCGCACCAGGTAGGCCAGCGGCAGGATCCACGGCGTGCCGATGAGCACGAAACGGCCGAGCCACGGCTGACTGACTCCGAAAGCGGTGGCGAGCGCGAGCGCGAAGACGGTGCCCGGTACCGCCCACGGCAGGGCGATTAGCCATTCGAGGGCTCCGGCCAGAACACCGCGCCGCCGCACCGCCGCAAGCCGCGCCGCCGCGAGCCCCAGCACCACCGCGAGCACCGTCGCAGCGACCGCCATCCAGAGCGAATTCACCACCGGCCGCAGGTGCTCCGGTTTGGTGACCAGCGCCGTCCAGTTGCGGCCGTCGAGCACCGGCGGAATCGTCTCGGTGGTCCAGGTGAACGGCGGCACGAACGAGATCAGGGCGAGCACAGCGTGCGGCAGCAGAAGGATCGCGGCCATCACCCAGCCGAGCACGAAAGCCGTGCCACGGGCGAGCGGGCTGGCGAGACGACGCCGGGCTGGCGCGATGCCACGGACGCCGGTCGCGCCGCCGGCACCGGCGCTGCCCTCCACCCGCCGCATGGCCGCGAGAGCCAGGATGGCGAGCACGGCCAGCATCACCGTCTCCACCTGTGCGAGGCCGAGCTCGCCGTTCAATTTCGAGGCGACGATCTGCGTCGTCATCACCCGGAAGCCGCCGCCGAAGAGGTAAGGCGCCGAGAACGAGGCGAGCGACGTCATGAAGGTCAAAAGCGCAGCGGCTCCCAAAGCCGGTCGGAGGAGCGGCAACGTCACCGTGAACAGCGTCCGCAGGCGGCTCACTCCCAGCGATGCCGCGGCTTCGAGGAGCGCCGCGTCCTGGCGCGCCAGCCCGGCGCGGACGAAGAGATAGAAGTAGACGTACATCGAGTACGCGTGCACGAGGAGCACCGCGCCCGGTCCGGCGAGATGCCAGGGCGGATCCTGGAGATGGAACAGCCCCTGCACGGCGCGTGAGGCGAATCCGCTCTCGCCATACAAGAAGAGGAAGGCGATGACGCCGACCAGCGGCGGCAGGGCGACCGGCAGCGCGGCCACCGCGCCAAGGAAGCGCCGGCCAGGAAAGTCAGTCCGCTCGAAGAGGAAGGCCAACGGCACGCCGATCGCGCCCGCCAGGACGACCGACGCCACCGAGATCCACAGGCTCCGCCACAGCGCCATCCACTCGTCCTGACGGTGGATGAAATCGCCGAGATGACCGAGCGTCCAGGCGTTCGGGCCGCCCAGCGCTTCCAGCAGCGTCATCAGCAGCGGATAGCAGACCAGCCAGGCGAGAAGCAGACAGACCAGCGCCGCGGCGTAGGGAGCGGGGCCGGCGAGGCGGGCTGGGCGGATGGTCACGGTTGAGGTCTCGCGGACGGCCGGCGCGGATGGCGCCGGGCTCCTCATGGTACGTGCGGCGGTCCGGCCGGGTTGTCTTCAAGTTGTAAAACTTCAGGAGCGGCGCGGAAAATCCTGGCCGGCAACCCGCCGGGAGCCGGCGCGACGCGGACCGTATCGCCCTCGGCCGCGGCGCCGGCCGAGGCCAGGACCTCGACCTCGCGGCCCATCGCCAGCTCGACCGCGTAGAACGTCGCCGAACCGGCGTAGCGACGTTCGACCACCCGGCCAGCAAGGGCGTTCCGGTCGCCTTCCGAGCTGAAAGCCAAGGACTCGGGACGGACCACCAGCTCGACCGGCGTGCCCGGGACCGTTCCGACGTCCGGGGCCGGCAGACCAGGCCAGATCACGTCTCCGATCCTCACGCCGCCATCCGCAGTGAGGATTCCCGGCAGGCCGCTCGCCCGGCCGACGAAGCCGGCCACGAAGCGGGTCGCCGGCCGTTCGTACAGCTCCTCCGGCGCCGCCACCTGATGCAGCACGCCACCATGCAGCACGGCGACCCGGTTGCCGAGATGGAACGCCTCCTCCTGCTCATGGGTCACCAGCACCGTCGTGATGCCGACCCGGCGGACCGCGCGCAGCAGCTCGCGGCGGGTGCGCTCGCGGAGGGTCGGATCGAGGTTCGACAGCGGCTCGTCGAGCAGCAGCACGCGCGGCTCCGGCGCCAGCGCGCGGGCGAGAGCGATGCGCTGCTGCTGGCCGCCCGAGATCTCGCCCACCCGCCGCGCTTCGAAGCCCGGCAGCTCCACCAGCGCAAGAGCGTCCGCCACCTTGCGCGCCGTCTCGTCCTTCCCGAGCTTCCGCCCGGCGAGGCCGAAGGCCACGTTCTCGCGCACGTTGAGATGCGGGAAGAGGGCATAGTGCTGGAACACCATGCCGAAATGGCGCTTCTCCGGTGGCAGCGCGGTCACGTCCTCACCGCCGACCAGGATCTTGCCGCGGTCCGGTGCCTCGAAGCCAGCGATCAGGCGGAGCGCCGTCGTCTTGCCGCTGCCGCTCGGTCCGAGCAACGCGAGCACCTCTCCCGCATTGACCTCCAGCGACAGGTTGCGCAGAACCGCCTGGGAGCCGAAGCTCTTGTCGAGCCCTTCGAGGATCAGGAACGGTGGCATCAGTGCGATCCGACCGCCGCGCCCTTGCCGCGGACGGTGCGGTCCCAGGTCGTCATCCATTCCTGGCCGTGCTGCTCGATCTGGCTCCAGTCCACCTGCGCCGGCTTGAAGTCGTGCAACACCCCCTGCGCCCACTCCGGGAGCTGCGCCGCCGGGATGTCCGTGCGGGCCGGCAGGCGGAACGCTTCACGGGCGGCCAGCTCCTGCCCTTCGACGCTGCCCACGAACTCGATGAACTTCTTCGCCAATTCCGTATGCGGAGCGCTCTTCACCAGGCCGATCGAGTCGTCGATCACCGGCGCGCCGCTCGTCGCGAAGCGGAAATCGAGCGGCGAGCCGCGCTTCTTCTGCCACAGCAGGTCGGTCAGCTCCCAGACCGTCACCAGCCCTTCCTGCCGCGTCATCTTCTCGATCAGCAGCGCCGGCTGTTGCAGATACTCCTTGGTCTGGCCGTCCAGCCGGCGGAGGAACTCCCAGCCGCGGTCCGGGCTGCCCGTCTCGGTGACCGAGCGGGCGAGGATCATGCCGAACAGAGTCCGCATCGTGCCGCTCGCCAGCGGATCGCGTATCAGGATCTTCCCCTTCCACTTCGGATCGAGAAGATCGTCCCAATCGCGCGGCGCCTGGTCCGCCATCACCGCCTTGGCGTTGAACACCAGCACCGGCGCCGTCCGGTAGGTTGCGAAATAGAGGTCCTGCGCGCCGCGGCTCTGCACCGGAATCGCGTCGGCCCACGTCGGCCGGTACGGAGCGAGGAGCCCCTCCTTGGCGCCGCGCGAGAAGATCGTCTGCGGTCCGCCGTACCAGACGTCCGCCTGCGGATTGACGGCCTCGGAGCGCACCCGGTCATAGACGTCCTGCGAGCCCATGTCGAGCCAGCGCACGTCGATCGTCGGGTTCTTCGCCTCGAACGCCTTCTCCATCAGGGCGAGAAGGTCGCCGCCATGCGGCGAATAGACCACCAGCGGCGTCCGGCCGTCGCCGCAGGCGGCCAGGAGCAGAGAAGCAAGAAAGAGGATGGGAAGAGCGCGGATCGGTCTCATGTCGAGGAGGGAGTCTACTCCCGAGTGATCGCCGCGCACCCCTGCTTCTTGAGATCGACCTTCCACACCCCCTCATACCCCTGGACCTCCAGACCGCTGCTCACCTTCGCGATGCCGAGGCGGGCGTAGCAGTCGGGCGTCGCGCCCAGGTGGGCCAGGAGATCCGGGATCGTGTTCGCATGGCCGACGATCAGCACCGCGCGATCGTGCGCGTGCTTCTCCCGGAGCCCGTTGAGGAAGGCCGTCATCTCCTGCGGGTGGGTGCTCGCATCGTCGGCAACGAGAGGGACATAGGACGCATTGACGAGCGGCATCGCGGTCTCCATCGTCCGCGTCGTGCGGCTGGTGTAGACCGCGGCGACACCGGCGTCCTTCAAGCGCTTGGCAAGCCCTGCGGCGCGATGCTCACCGGCCGGAGCGAGAGGCCGGAAGGCGTCGAGGTCCGCCGGCCAGGGCTCGGCCTTCTCGGCATGGCGCACCAGGTAGATGGTGTCCAGGGCTGCGACGGGGGTGGCGAGGAGGAGGAGGACTGGTATGGCGGCGAGGTGGTAGCGGTTCATCATGGGTGGCTCTCCGATCGTTTCTCCAATTCGCGGCAGAAAACCTCCATGTCCTTCTGCATCTCGAGAGACTCTCGGCTTGGTTCAAGCTGATCCATTCGAAGCAGCTCACCAAGTGTGTACAGGTGAGACCGGATCGCCTCACGGCTCGCCTGATCAATGGGCGCCATGACCGTCACGCCTCCCTGCGAGACAACGGCCAGGAGACAATCCGTTTCGAGGTCTACCTGGTCCAGCAGATCGGAGCTGTGGGTTGTTACCAAGATCTGGGTGTGGGAGGCGGCTTCCCGAAGCGCATCCATCAGAGCGCCGGCTGCAGCAGGGTGCAGAGCGGTTTCCGGTTCCTCGATACCGATCAGGTTGGCCGGAATAGTTCGTTCCGTCAGTTGGCTCGCGGCCACCAGGGCTCCGAGAGCGCGCAGAGTCCCATCCGACATGCTCGCAGCAAAGAAACTTCTTGAATCGGACTCACCTTGGGCCTTCTGATTGACCTGAATCGTCTCCCGCGGTCCCAGGGAGACTCGCTCCACACCGATGATTCCCGGGACAATGGTCGCCAGATAGGATTGAATGCGTGCCAGCGACTCCGGCTGCTCTGCGCTCAAACGAGCGATGACGCTCGCCACGTTGCTGCCGTCTCGATGCAGAAACTCTCCGGCATCGGGGCTCTGGACCTCGCGCATTGCGTCGGGGCTCAGATTGTAGAACCCCATTGAGATGAGGAAATCGTAAATCCCTCTGAACTGTGGGAAGCCGGAGGCCGTGACAAGGTAGAGACGGTCCTGAAAACACGCGGCATGTTGTCAGCAGAGGCGCTGACCAGGGTGCCCGACCTGATCTCATAGCTCCCGACGACCGCGCCACCCTCCGATTCAATCCGGAGCGATTCCCTGCGGATGGAGAACCCTCCACGCTGGCGGGCGGCGACTTCCAATCCGTATTCTGCGATCTGACTGCCGGGAAGGAGCACATCGAGAACGATCGCAAAGCTTTGCGCCTGTCCTGAGCTCCGCCGGCGGACCGATTCGATGCCCCCCCTCGACTTGAGGGCATGATCGAGAGAGGTCCGCAGGGCATCGGCCACGAAGTACAAGGCGTCGAGGAAATTGCTCTTCCCTGAGCCGTTCCGGCCAATCAGAACCGTCAGGCGTCCCAGCTCGACGTCTGCGTTGCCAAGGCTCTTGTAGTTGCGGATTCGGACTCGCCGCAGGAAGAAAGAACGATCTGCTGGAGGCGAGCCCATGGCGAGAGTATAGAGGCGGTCCGAGAGACGCGACAGCGATCCTCACCCACTCTGGAGAGACTTCAAGACAGTCCCCCAGCCACCGACCGGCGGGCAGAGGCGTAAAATCCACGGGTGCGGTCTCTCGGTCTAGTCCATCTGTTTCCTCAAAACGGTCGGGATGTCGTAGTCGTCGACACTCGACCAGTTGGGGCCGAAACCGTTCGGGTCGTCGCCGCGCTGGTTGGCGACGGCTTTGCGGTAGAAGGGCACGTCCATCGGCGACTTCGGCTCTTCTTCGCGCTCGGCGGGCGGCGCGGCGGCGAAGACGGGGGCCGCGGCGGACGGACGGCTGACGAAGACGGTGGAGCGCGACGGGCGGTCGTCGACGCTGCGGTCGAAACCGGTGGCGATGACGGTGACTTTCATCGCGTCTTCGAGCTGCGGATCGATCACCATGCCCGAGATGATGTTGGCGTCCGGATCGACGGCGTCGGCGATGATGCGGGCCGCTTCGGCGACTTCGTGCAGGGTGAGGTCGTGGCCGCCGGAGATGTTGATCAGCACGCCGCGGGCGCCCTGGATCGAGGTCTCTTCGAGGAGCGGTGAGGAGATGGCGCGCTGCGCCGACTCGATGGCGCGGTGCTCGCCCTTGGCGAGGCCGGTGCCCATGAGCGCCATGCCCATGCCGGTCATGATCGTGCGCACGTCGGCGAAGTCGACGTTGACCTCGCCAGGGATGGTGATCAGGTCGCTGATGCCCTGCACGGCCTGGCGCAGCACGTCGTCGGCGATGCGGAAGGCTTCGGAGAGAGGCGTGCCGCGTTCGACGAAGTTGAGCAGGCGCTCGTTGGGGATGGTGATCAGCGTGTCGACCGAGTTGCGCAGCTCTTCGACGCCGCGCTCGGCCTGCGACATGCGGCGCCGTCCCTCGAAGCCGAACGGCTTGGTGACCACCGCCACGGTGAGCGCGCCGATCTCGGCGGCCAGGGAGGCGATGATGGGCACCGCGCCGGTGCCGGTGCCGCCGCCCAGGCCGGCGGTGAGGAAGACCATGTCGGCGCCTTCGAGCGTTTCGAGGATGTGCTCGGTGTCTTCGAGCGCGGCCTTGCGGCCGACGTCGGGGTCGGCGCCGGCGCCGAGGCCCTTGGTGAGGAGGCCGCCGATCTGGAGCTTGGTGGGCGCCCGGCACTTGTTGAGCGCCTGCAGATCGGTGTTGGCCGCGATGAACTCGATGCCGCGCAGTTGCGCGTCGATCATGCGGTTCACGGCGTTGCCGCCACCTCCCCCGACGCCGATGACCTTGATGCGGGCGGCCGAGTCGGCGGCCACCTCTTGAAGGCGCGCTGAGGTCTCCTTGCGAGCCTCCGGAGCGTCCTGGTCGTCGAAGAGAATCATGTCGTACCCCCTTTTTCCGGGTTGAAGTGGATCTCGTCGTCTCATCTCAAAGCAGATCGGAGAACATGCCGCGCAGGCTCCCCATGACGCCGCGCATACTGAAACCGGACTTCTTCTGCACCTTGGCCAGACTTTCCTCGGCGCCCTGCGCATACAGCAACAGGCCCGACGCCGTGGCCCAGGTCGGGCTGCTGATCAC
>DATARD010000162.1:0-62952 GCA_036264355.1 Thermoanaerobaculia bacterium | reverse complement strand
AAAGAGAAACTCGTCGCGTGAACTTGACTCGGGAACACGAAAAGTTCCCTCTCAAGGACTCTAGGGGCTCGTGCTGAGCGCCGTCGTTGGAGTAGTAATACAGCGTGGCCCGCGCCCTTGCGTGCTTCGCGTCGACGCTGTAGGAGAATTGAAAGAACCCGTCACTGCCGGGCTTGGCGGCATGGATGAGAAGCGATCTCGGGCTTTTCTCTTTCTTCGGCAGCGTCAGCCCTCGCGAGCGGGACCAGGTGACGATCTCCGCTTCGACGCGATCCGTGCACTCCTCGATCTTTGACACCAAGGTTTCGGAAAAATAGGTTTCGGTGTCGAACCCTCCACCGGCCCCGGGGTCATCCGAATCTGGTTGCGAGTCAATGTCTGTCACGGCCGAAACGCTGGTGAGAGGAGTGTGATGGAGCGGGACCGCCGCGGGAACGCTGGCAGCATGGGCTCCAGAGTGGATGGTCATGAGGCCGGCTGCGAGCCCAAGGAAAGCCGCGATGAAGGGGCTCATGGGACTCTGAATTGTTTTGGCCATGTCAGCTCTCCTGATGGTGAAGATGATCTCACAGCCCTCCCGCCATCAGCTTCCGCGCCTGATCGAGGACCGGCCCGTACTCGCGCTGGAGGAGGGGATTGAGCCGGATCGCCTTCTCCAGGTCCGCCCCGGCCTGGGCGGCGGTCTCGCGGCGGGCGGTGAGCGTGGTCAGGGTGCCGCGGAGGGCCAGCGCCTCGGGCTCGTCCGGATGGATGGCGAGCGCTTTGTCGAGACGGTCGAGGCCGAGGCGCAGGGCGTCGCGGGGATCTCCGCCGCGGGCGAGCGCGGTCTCGGCGCGCTGGCGCTGGACCTGGGCTTCGGCGAGATAGATGGCGGGCGCTCCAGGGTTCACCGCCTCGGCGTGCTGCAGGGCGGCGTCGGCCTGCTCGAGAGCCGGCGCCGGGTTCTGCTTCCTGCGCTCGGCCCAGCGCGCTTCGATCAGGCGGACGCGGGCCTGCTCCAGCCAGGTGTCGGAATCGTCCGGATTGATTTTGAAGGCGGCTGCGATCTGAGCGTTGGCGGCGCGTAGCGCCGGCGCCGGATCTTCTCCCCGCTGGACGAGGGCTTCCGCCAGGAGGCGTTCCGCGTAGGCGAGATTGTAGGGGCCGTAGGGATAGTCCGGCTTGATCTGGATCGCCCGGGCGTAATGACTCGCGGCCTTCTCCAGGGCCGGCCGCGGATCGGCGCCGCGGGCGAGCTGGTATTCCCCGAGAGTGAGATAGGTATTGCCCAGATTGTTGTGGATCGGTGCCTGGCCCGGGCTGAGGGCCTCGGCCTTCTCGAAGGCGGCGATGGCCTTGGCCGTGGCCTCGGAAGGGTCGGCGCCGTGCGCGGTCTGGATCTCCGCCAGGATGTTCCAGGCCGAGCCCAGGTTGCCCAGCGCGGGCAGGAAGTGAGCGTTGAGGGCCACGGCGCGGTCGAAGCTGGCGATCGACTGCTGCACGGCCGGCACGATGTCACCGCCACGGCGCTGGCGGTCCTGGGCGATGACGAGCCACGAAAGACCGAGCATGCTGTGATTGGTGGCGAGCTCGGGCTGGAGCTCGACGGCGCGTTGCGCGGCGGCGACGGAGCGCGCCAGAGCGGCGGCCGGATCGGCGCCGTGTGCCAGCTCCCAATAGCCTTGCAGGCGGAGGGCGATGGCGAGGTTCTTGTGCGCGGCGGCGTCCCGCGGGTCGAGGGTGATCGCTTTCTCGGCGAGCGCGATCGACTGCCCGAGGGCGAGCAGCGGATCGATCCCCCGTCTGCTCTGCTGGTCTCCCCGCACCCAGTAGATGGCGGCCTGGCTCACCAGGGCGTCGCCGAGCTCGGGATCGACCTCGAGCGCCCAGCCGCAGGTCGCCAGCGCCTTGTCCTCCTGATCCTGGATGCCGATCGCCCGGAGCCCGCGCTCCACCTCGATGCGGCGCTGCTGGCGGGAGCAGTCGGCGGCGTAGAGGGCCGCGTCGCTGGGCACGGCGAGGAGCAGACGGCTGTACGCCTCGCCGGCGCGGTCGAAAAAGCGGAGGGCCTCCTCGCGGCGTCCGGCGTCGCTGGCGGCCTCGGCCTGCGCCCAGTACACCTCGGCCTCGAGCTGGGCGGCTTCGTAGAACCAGGGAGTCTGGTGGTACGCTTCGCGAGCCTGCGCCACCGCCTCGTCATAGCGCCCTTCGTAGAAGGCGGTGAGACCGGCGAGGTAGGGGGAGCGCTGGGTGTCCGTGGCCTCTTTGAGGTAGGAGAGGGCCGGCCGGCGGTAGTTGCGCTCGGCGTCCTCGCGGACCGCTTGCCGGCCGTTGTTCGGCTGCGTCGCATCCACCAGCGCCTTCTCATAGAGGAAGCCGAACGCCCGGCCGAGGGCGGCGGCCACCTCCGGGCCATGCTCGCCGGCCTGCCAGGCGCACTCCAGGGATTCGCGCGCGGATTCGACCTGATGCAGCGCGAGGTATCCCTTGCCGAGCACGTAGCAGCCCGGCCCTTGCGCCAGGGGACCGAGCCGTTTCATCTCCTCTTCGATCTGCTCCAGCTCGCGGCGCAGCTTGCGCTTGGAGCTCGTCATGTCGTGGCGCGGGAGGAGCGCCGCGAAGCGCAGGCCGGACTCCACGTCGGAGACCCGCTGGCCGAAACGCTGCGCCAGCGCGGCGCGTTCCTGCGCCTGCATCCGCGTGCGCAGCAGACCGAGCGTGAGCACCACCAGGGCGATCGCCGCCGCCCCTGCCACCGTGGTCAGCGCGCGGTGCTTCCACAGCTTCTTGCCGAGACGGTACGTCCAGCCGGCGCGCCGGGCCTGGATCGGCTCGCCGTCGAGCCAGCGCTCCAGGTCGTCCGCCAGGGCGCGGGCGGAGTCGTAGCGCCGGTCCGGCTCCTTCTCGATGCACTTCATGACGATGGTTTCGAGGTCCTGCGGCACGCTGGGGGCGGCCTTGCGCAGCGGCTTCGCGTCTTCCTGGAGGACGCGGACCAGCGTATGCGCCGGATTCGGGCCGACGAACGGCGGCTGGCCGGCGAGCAGCTCGTAGAGCACGATGCCGAGGCTGTAGACGTCCGAGCGGCGGTCGAGCGCGATGCCTTGCGCCTGCTCCGGCGAGAGATAGGACGGCGTGCCGCTGATCATGCCGGTGCGGGTGAGGCTCTCCTCGGTCTGGTCCTGGGCGAGACCGAAATCCACTACGAACGGCTGGCGGCGCCCGGCGTCGTCGGTCCCCACCAGGATGTTGGCCGGTTTCAAGTCGCGGTGGATGAGGCCGGAGCGGTGGGCGGCCTGGATGGCGCGCGCGACGTCGCGGAGGAGGCGCACCATCTCTTCGACGCTCAGCTCGCCGCGCAGCTCGGAGAGGTTCTTCCCTTCGATGAGCTGCATGGCGATGTAGGGCCGGCCGTCGACCTCGCCGACCTCGTGCACCTTGCAGATGTTGGGATGCTCGACGCGCGCCTGGGAGCGCGCTTCGCGGAGAAAGCGCTCGGTCTGCTGCGGCTCGTTGCGATGCAGGAACTTGAGCGCGACGCGGCGGCTCAGGCTGGGATCCCAGGCGAGGAAGACGGTGCCCATGCCGCCGGCGCCGAGCTGGCGTTCGAGCCGGTAGCGCGGCCAGCCGCGCAAGAAACGCAGCTCGGGCGGATAGGGGACGGCCGTCTGCGGCCCGGTGATTGGCTCGGGCGGCTCCGGCGACTCCAGCCGCAGCTCGGCGAGCAGCGTGTCGACCGTGGCCTGGTCGAGACGGCCGGAGGCGAGCAGAAGGTCGAGCCAGGAGCGGCGTCCGGCGTCTTCATCCGGCAGGCCGACGGCCAGATCGTCCAATTCGCCCCAGGTGAGGAGCCCCTTGGCGATCGCAAGGCGGAGGAGACGACTTTCGGTCGACGCGTTTATCATGGCTCGCTGGAGGGAAACCTCAACCTCCAGTCTATCCTGGAGGGCCGTGCCGCGGCGAGGCGGAGATGATAAGATCCACCGTGCATCCCCGCATGGTGGGCAGCACCCGAACCGCTCGTCCGGCAGTAAGGACGTTGGTGAACGCGACGCAATTCAGCTTCTGGGCCCGGCCCAGCACGACGGCGGCCAGAATCGGCCTGGAGGGCGAGGCCGTGGCCGCGACGGCGCGTCTGTGGATCGCGGTCACCGGGGCCGTGACGTCCTTGGGTTTCCTGCTGATCCGTCCTCCGGAGACCGAGCTCTGGGTGGGCCTGTTGTTCAGCGGCTTGGCCGCGCTGGTGAGCGTCGCCGCGCGCCGCGCGGTGCGCCGGCCCGCCCCGCCCTGGTGGCTGGGGGCCTTGACCTCGGTCCTCGACGTCAGCCTCGTCAGCGTGGCCAACCTGGCTCTCGCCGCCGGGGGCCAGCCCCTCGCCGTCACCAATGGGCGCGTCTTCTTCTGTATCTACCTGCTGGTGCTCGCGCTCTCCTGCCTGCGCCAGGACGTCCGGTGGTGCATTCTCGCCGGGCTTGCCGCCCTGGTCGAGTACGCCGCCCTGGTCGCCGGGCTGGTGATCCGCAGCCAGGCGACGGGCGTCGCCCTGGTCAGCCCCACCTACGGCGCGTTCCGCTGGGACAACCAGCTCGGCCGCCTGGTGATCCTGGTCCTCGCTACCGGGATCTGCGTCGCGATCGTCAATCAGAACCGCAGCTTCCTGCGCGAGCTGTCCCGCCTGGTGGAGGAACGCACGCGCGAGCTGACGCTGGAGAAGGCGCGCGCCGAGGAGGCGAGCCGCGCGAAGAACGAGTTCCTGGCCAACATGAGCCATGAGATCCGCACTCCGCTCAACGCCATCCTGGGGATGACCGGCCTCGTCCTGCGCACGCCGCTGACGCCTGAGCAACGGGAGCAGATCGAAGCGGCGCGCAGCGGTGGCGAGGTCCTGCTGGCGGTGATCAACGACATCCTCGACGTGGCGGAGATCGAGGCCGGCGAGCTCGAAATCGAGCTCGTCCCCTGTGACCTCCGCGCCTGCGTGGACGAGGCGGTGCGCGGGATGGAGGAGAAGGCGGCCGGCAAAGGGATCACCCTCCATTGCACCATCGCGGACGGCGTGCCGGCGGAGGTCGAGAGCGATGCGCGCCGCCTGCGGCAGATCCTGGTCAACCTGCTCGACAACGCGGTCAAGTTCACCGAGCGCGGCGAAATCCATCTCGAGGTGGACCTGGAAACGACGGCCGGTCCGCCGGAGGCGGATGGAGCGGTCGAGCTGCGGTTCGCCGTGCGCGACACCGGCATCGGCATCCCCGCCGACCGCATGGACCGGCTGTTCAAGCCGTTCGGCCAGGTCGACTCGTCCATCAGCCGCCTCTACAGTGGCAGCGGCCTCGGGCTGGTGATCTGCCGCCGCCTGGCCGAAAGGTTGGGCGGCCGGCTGTGGCTGGAGAGCGAGCCCGGGCGCGGCTCGGCTTTCTTCTTCACCATCCGCTGCCGGCCCCTGGCGACCGCCGCGCCGCTGCCGGAGAGCGGCGCGGCGCCGAGCGAGAGCATTCCCTGGCGCATCCTGCTAGCGGAGGACAACCCGGTCAATCAGAAAGTGGAGCAGCTCATGCTCGCCCAGATGGGCTACCGGGCCGATCTGGCGGGCGACGGCATCGAAGTGCTGGAAGCGCTGCGCCGGCAGTCCTACGACCTCATCCTGATGGACGTCCAGATGCCGCGCATGGACGGTCTCGAAGCGACGCGGCGCCTGCGCGCGGAGCTGCCGGCGGCCCGGCAGCCGCGGATCATCGCGGTGACCGCCAACGTGCTGGCGGAGCAGCGGGACGCCTGCTTCAAGGCCGGCATGGACGATTTCGTCGGCAAGCCGCTGGCCTTCGGAGACCTGCGCTCAGCGCTGCAGCGGGCCATCGCCCACGAGCCGCCCGCGCCGGTCGCGTCCATGCCGTCGGCGGTGACCCTGGCGGACGATCCCTCGCCGCTCGACCCGGCGCGTCTCGACAGCCTGCGCCGCCTGGGGGAGCTGGCCGGCAAACCGCTGCTGCGCGAGATCGTGGGCAGCTTCCTGGCCGAAACGCCGCGCCGGGTGGCCCGGATGCGCGAGGCCCTGGACCGAACCGACGCCGAAGACCTCGCCTTCGTGGCGCACAGCCTCAAAGGGAGCAGCGGGCAGATCGGAGCGCTGCGCGTGGCGGCCCTGAGCTTCGAGCTGGAGAAACAGGGAAAAAGCGCCGATCTCGCCGCGGCGCCGGCGCTCCTCGCCGAGCTGGAGCGCGAGCTCAGCCGGGTGGCGCCGCTGCTGGAGGAGCGGGGCGGCTGAGCGGGCCGGCCTACGACGCCTGTCCGTTGACCGGCGCCGCGACTTCGGCGAGGAGGTTGCGCAGCACGAAGGGCTCGACCGGCTTCACGAAGTGGTGGTGGATGCCGGCTTCGGCGGAGCGCCGGCGGTCTTCCGGCTGGCCGTAGCCGGTCATCGCGACGAGCAGGGTGTTTCCGAGCCCCGTTTCACCGCGCAGCCGCTCGGCGACCTGGTAGCCGTCGAGGCCGGGGAGGCCGATGTCGAGGAGGACGACTTCGGGGAGATAGGAACGGGCCGCGTCCACGGCGTCGAGGCCGTCGTGGACCACCCGCACGTCGTGCCCCCAGAGACGGAGCAGGGTGGCGAGGCTCTCGGCGGCGTCGACGTTGTCTTCCACCACCAGCACGCGCACCGGCCGGGCGGCGGTGAACGGGCTGGTTTCGCGGGAGAGCGCCGGCTCCGGCCCCGTGAGGCCGCCTTCGGGACGCAGCGGCAGCCGGACGACGAACTCGCTTCCCTGGCCCAGGCCGGGGCTGTGGGCTTCGACCGTGCCGCCGTGCATCTCCACCAGGCTGCGCACCAGCGTCAGGCCGATCCCCAGGCCCCCCTCGGTGTGCGCCAGCGAGCCGTCGGACTGCACGAACGGCTCGAACACCCGGCCCAGCACGTCGGGCGGCACGCCGATGCCGTTGTCGCGCACCCGCACCACGGCTTCGTCGCCTTCCCGGTCCACGTGCAGCCAGATGTGGCCGCCGGGCATGGTGTATTTGGCCGCGTTGTTGAGCACGTTGGTCACCACCTGCTCGATGCGGGTGGCGTCGGCTTCGATGCGGATCGGCCGGTTGGGGATCTCCGCGGTCAGCACATGGTTGCGGCTCTCGATGAGTGGACGGGTGGCCTCCATCGCCCGTTCGACCACTTTCGCGAGGTCCACCGGCTCCTGGCGCAGGCGGATGCTGCCATGGGTGAGGCGCGACACGTCGAGAAGGTCGTCGACCAGATGGGCGAGATGTTTCACCTGCCGCTCGACCATCTCGCGCGCCGCCTCGAACGAGGGATCGGGAGCGTCCACCCGGTGCATCAGCTCGACGGCGTTGCGGATGGGGGCGAGCGGATTGCGCAGCTCATGGGCGAGCATGGCCAGGAACTGGTCCTTGCGGCGGTCCGCGGCGGCATGCTCGTCCGCCTGCCGGCGCCGCGCGGCGTCCGCTTCCTCACAGTCCCCGGGGGTGCGGAGCACCAGGACGGAGCCGGAGAGAATCCCATTCTCGCCATGGATGGGCTGGAGGTGGGCTTCGAGCCGGAGCTGGCTGCCGTCCGTGTTGAGGAGGGCGTGCTGAACGACTGAAGCCGTGGAGCCGTTCTTGGGGAGATCGAGCTGCATGACGCGGCCGGTGGCCGGGTCCCGCAGCTCCAGCACTTCGCTGAGCCGCCGGTGGCGGGCCACGTCAAGGCCGATTCCGGTGAGCTGCTCGGCGGCGCGGTTTTCGAAGCAGACACAGCCGCCCGGATCGAGCGCGAAGATCGCATCCCGCACGGCGTCGAGAGCCGCTTCGGTCCAATCGTTTCGTATCTTTTTGTGTTCCATGAAGAGCCGTCATTTCTCTCACCGCAGGGTGAGTCCTGAAAACTAATGCGAGTTACGCGCCAGCCCGGGAGCCCGCCGCAGCAGGTCGCGCAGGGCCAGGGTCAGGAGGAGCAGAAGAGGCAGGGAGCCCTGGAGGAGGAAACGCGTCCAGGTGACGCGCAGCAGGGTCGCGGGGTCCCAGTGCACGGAGTAGGCGCCCCAGGCGACGGCCAGGGGGGCCGCGGCGGCCAGGGCCAGGGTCATCGCGAGGAGCCATCGCCGTCCTCGGAGGAGTCCGCGCCACCCCACGGCGAGAGCGGGTGGGACGATCCACCAGAAGGCGGCCCAGGGGTCCAAGGAGAGCATCTGGCGCACGGCGAGCGGTGCGAGGAGTGGAATTCTGGTGACCGCTCCCGGCCAGAATATGCCCAAAGTGACAAAGCCGGTGTACCCCTCGTCGTAACGGTTGGGGATGCCGGCCCGCCAGGAGGCGAGAAAGGCGAGCGCCAGAAGCGGCGGGAGCACGGCGGCGATCCACCGCGCGGCCTGCCGCCCGCGGTCCTGGCGGCGGAGTAGAAGAGGCACCGCCGCCAGCGGCACGAAGAACGCGAGAAGCGTCCCCTCGTTCTTGCTGAGCACGGCGCCGGCCAGGAAGATCCCCGCGGTGACGGCGCCGCCCACGCTGCGGCGCGAACGGAGGAGCAGGAGCAGCGCGGCGCCGGTGAGGCAGCCGAGCGGCAGGTCGCTGTAGACGCTCGCGGCGCCGCCGTCCTGCCAGAAGGTGAACGCGGAGCTGCCCGCCGCGGCAAGACAGGCCAGCCGCGCCGCCGATGCTCCGGCCCAGCGCACCGCGCCGTCCCAGAGGATCAGCAACAGCGCGGGAAAAAACATCGCATAGGCCGCCCGGAAGACATGGCTATCCTCGTCGGCTCCAGTCATCTCCAAAACCGCCGCCTGGGCGACCGGCAGGAGCAGCGGATAGCGCGGATGGCTCACGAACCAGCGCGCCTCGCGCAGCACCGGCGCGTCGACCGTCCCGGCTGCCCGGAGAGAGCGCGCCTGGGCGGACCAGATCATCCGCCCGTCCCAGCCGGTCACCGGATTCGTCACCGCGTCGGCGAAGAGGCCCAGAGAGACGAAGGCGAGGAGGGCGACGGTGGCGATGTGGGGGAAGTTGGCGATGCGCCACCGTGGGACCTCACCCCCGGCCCCTCTCCCATCGCCCCCCCTGCCGCCGGGAGAGGGGAGCCGCCGCGCCACCAGGCCCACCCCGGCCAGCACTCCCGCCACCGCCAGGATCTCAACCCGGCGGAGCGGCAGCCCGAAGAGGTGCGAGCCGATGTAGAGCGAGCCCGCCACCGCGGTGAGCCCGAGGAGGAAGGCGTAGCCGAGGCGGCGCGGCAACGGCAGCGTGCGCAGGGGCGGGATGAGCTCGGTGAGGCCGAGCCCGGGGAGCAGGAAGAGGAGGATGCCGGCGAGGCTCGGCAGGACTTCGGTCATGGCCGGTCCCGTTCCGCCAGGAGCTGCGCGACGGTCATCAGTTGTGGCGGCCCTTCGGCGTAGGCGACGACTACCCAGCGCGCTTCGGGCGGGATGCGGCGGCGCAATTCCGCGGCGCTTGGGAGATCCTTGCGCACACCCAGGAGGACCGCGCGGCGCGGCTCCAGATCGAAGCGCACCCAGACCGCTCCACCGAGCTCCGCGCCGTCGCCATCGACCAGAGCGTAGGCGCCGTCGGGCGGAATCGCGCGGCGGATCTCCTCGACGCGCCGCGCGTAGGGCGCGCCCATCTCCCGGCTGCGCTCTTCGAGCGGGCTCTCCCCGGCGTGGACGAACGCCATCTCGATGCGGCGCGCCGACCGCGCGACCGACCAGGCGAGAGACGCCGTCAGGCCAGCGGAGAAGAGGGTGAGGACGACAGCCGCGGCGGACGGGCGTCTTATCGCCACGGCTGTGTCGTCACCGCCGCCGGCTTCGGCTGCATCCTCCGGAAGACCGGGAGGAGGCCCACGGTGGCGTCGAAATACGGCGTGTGGCGATACCACCACTGCGCGCGGGCGACCGGATCGGCGGCGAATTTTTCGTTCTGGAGCGCGGCCTGCCATTCCGCCGCGATCTGCGGATCTTTGAGCTCCGCCGCGGCCAATCCTTCCAGCACCCGCGGATCGATGTACTCCCGCTGCTCGAAGACGGAGGAGAGAATTCCCCAGGAGAGGAGCGAATCGACGGCGTCCGGCTCCAGGAGCTGCACCGCCACCTCGAAATCCGGCTGATCGGCCGGCACCCAGAGCGTGCCGGCGGGAATGGTCCGCTTCTCCGGCGTGCGGGTGACCTCGGCGGTGACCCGGGTCAGCCCCTGATACGGAGCCTCGGCGAACTTGGGATGCGCGACGCGGATGGCTTCGACGTCCAGCTCGGCCGGGGCGGTGAGCTTTTCGACCCGCAGATGGTGCCCGCGCAGGCGCTGCTCGATCTGCGGCCAGCCGGGGAGGATGAGATAGCCGCGCGGCCGGGGGAGGGACTTGGTGATCCGCGGCTTGTGCAGCCAGGGCACCTGGATCTCCTGCACCTCGCCGCGCTGGAAGAGAAGAAGCGGCTTGCCGCTGACCACGGAGGTCGTCATCGCTCCGGCATAGACCGGGAAGCGGATCGAGTCCGGCTGCGGATCGACCTCGTAGACCAGAGCGACTTCGGACGGCTTTGCGTCCGGCCGGCCGAGCGCGACCTCGGCCGCTTCGGAGTCGGACACCGCCTTGACGAGCCCGGCCGGATCGCGCGCGACTTCGTGCAGCAGGGCGAGGAGGAAGCTGCGGTTGCCCAGCACCCGCTGGCGGTACGGCTTGTAGGAGTGCATCTCGATCAATACCGCCGGCCGGTTGAGCAGCGGCACGTAGCCCGAGGAGTAGCGCGGCTGGCCGACCCACGAGTTGAACCCCTTGGACGGATCGTTGGCGTCTTCGAGATCGACGTAGGGACCGATACCGAAGCCGTCCTTCACGGTCGCCGCCGCGGCGGCCGGCAGGTGGGCGCGCTGCCAGGCGTCGACCGGAGCGGGGACCTGCGGCGCCTCGGCGCAGGTGTAGGTCACCGTCCAGTCCATGTCCACGCCGTCGGTGGTGTGATCGTCCACGTGCAGTTGCGGGCGCCAGGTGGTGATCAGGGCCACCAGCGCCCGCGCTTCCTCCGAGCTGAGCTTGATGAAGTCGCGGTTCAGATCGAGGCCGTTGCTGGTGGCGCGGAAGCCCATGCCGTCGCGCGGGCCGTTCTGGTTCGGCCGGTTGTACCGCGACACCCGCTCGTGGCCGTCGACGTTGTAGATCGGGATCACCACCAGGGTCATGGCGTCCAGGATCTCGCGGTGGCGGCCGAGCGCGAGGTCGCGGAGGATCATCAGGCTCGCGTCCTTGCCCTCGATCTCGCCGGCATGGATGCCGTTCTGGATCATCACCACCGGCTTGCCTGCCGCGCGCGCCGTCTCGGCGGTGAAGGCATGCTCCTTCGACACCACCACGAACGGCATCGGCCGCCCCTGATCCGAGGTGCCGTAGAAACCGAGGTGCATCTCGGGCAGCCGGGCCTGGAGCTTGCGAAGGAACGCCAGCGTGTCCTCATAGCTCGGCGTCGACTCGAAGCCCGACACCTCGGCGGGGGTGAGCCACTCCTTGGGGACGTCGGAAAGAGTCGCTTCCTGGGCCGCGAGCCGCCCCAGAGGGAGGAGAAGGAAGGCGAGAAGGAGCGCGCGACAGCGGAGCTTCATGGCAGGAACCCTCCAGGAGGGTGGACTGTAGCAGAGTCGCCTGACCGGAAGCTCAGAGCGGTTTGGAGCCCCGTTGCGGCTCGGCGCTCGGGTAGGTGCCGAGCACGCGCAACTCGGTGGTGTGCTCGCCGGCCTCGGCAAGAGCGCTGCGGAGCGGATCTTCGGCCGCGTGCCCTTCGAGGTCGAGATAGAAGCGGTACTGCCACGGCGCCGAGGGGACCGGCCGCGATTCCAGCTTCGTCAGGTTGATGCCGCGCCGGCTGAGCAGGCCGAGCAGCTCGGCGAGAGTGCCCGGGCGGTGCCCCAGGACGATGAGGAGCGAGGTCTTGGCCGGTGTGCCGGGCGGGCAGGGCACCGGGTGCGGCGACAGCTCGACGAAGCGCGTGGAGTTCCCTTCCTGCGACTGGATGCTCCGCCGCAGCACCTCCAGGCCGAACAGCGCGCCGGCCGCTTCGCTGGCGATGGCGGCGACACCGCGGTCGCCCCCATCCCGCACCTTGCGCGCCGCGCCGGCGGTGTCGAACTCCTCGCGGGCGCGAATCGCGGGCAGGCCGTGCAGGAAGTCCTCGCACTGCCGCAGCGCCTGCGGATGGGAGATGACCGTGTGCAGCTCCTCCAGGCGGGCGCCGGGGAGCGCCACCAGGCAGTGGTCGATGCGGCTCACCTCCTCGGCGGTGATGGTGAGACCCCCCTCGGCGAGCAGGTCGTAGGTCTCGTTGATGCTCCCCGCCGTGGTGTTCTCGATCGGCAGCAGGGCCACGTCCGCCGTCCCCTCGCGCACCGCCTGGGCGGCGCGGCGGAAGGTCTCGAAGCCTTCGAGGAGCACGCCTTCGGGAGTGCCGGCATAGCGGCGCTGCGCGGTGAGGTGGCTGTAGGAGCCCTCGACCCCCTGGTAGGAGACGCGCAGCGGCGCCGTGGCGAGCGAGCGGACGTGCGCCCGCTGGTGCGCCACCGACATCTCCAGGATCACCCGGTAGAGGCGCTCGATCTCATGGGCGTCCAGCCCCTGCTCGACCGCGGCATGGCGCACTCGCTGCAGGACCAGCTCCTCGCGCTGCGGATCGCGAAACGGCACCGCGGCGTCGAGCTTGGCACCCACCACCTGCTCGACGAGCGACATCCGCTGCCGGATGTGGGCCAGGATCTCGCGGTCCACCGCCTCGATGGATTCGCGGAGCGTCTGCAGGTCGGTGGTTTTGCGCATGGGCTGGTGAGTATAGAGCAGGTTCCTCCTATGGCAAGATAGCGGCGCTCGCCGATCCGAGGAGACTCTCTGATGCCACCGATGCTGCCGCTGCCGCCACGCGCCGCCTGGTTGTCCGTCCTCACCCTGTTGCTGGGCGCCGGGATCCTCGCCGCCGCCGATTCTCCAGATCAACCTCCGCACCGCCTCGCCGTCCGCGCCGGCCGCCTGATCGACGGCAGCGGCGCGCCGCCGGTGCGCGATGCGGTCATCCTGATTGAAGGCGACCGCATCACGGCGGCCGGGCCCGGGCTCGCCATTCCGCCGGGGAGTGAGGTGATCGACCTGTCGAAATCCACCGTCCTCCCCGGCCTCATCGATTGCCACACCCACATCACCAGCCAGTCCGGCGACTATCTGAACGACCTCTTCCGGCGCAGCCCGATCGACGTCGCGGTCACCGCCCACGTCTACGCCCGGCGCACCCTGGAGGCGGGGTTCACCACCGTGCGCGACGTCGGAGCGAGCGAATTCATCGACGTCGCGCTGCGCAACGCCATCAACCGCGGCGACGTGGTGGGACCGCGCATGCTGGTGGCGACCCTCACCGTCGGCGCGACCGGCGGCCACAACGATCTCTCCGGCTTCTCGCCCTATCTCAAATTCGACCGTTTTTCGGGCGTCGCCGACGGCCCGGAGGAGATCCGCAAGCTCATCCGCTTCGAGGTCAAGAACGGCGCCGACTGGATCAAGGTGATGGCCACCGCGGGCGTGCTCTCCGAGGACGAGACCGTCGGCGGGCCGGAGTATTCGCAGGAGGAGATGAACGCCGTCGTCCAGGAAGCCGCGATGTGGGGCAGGAAAGTCGCCGCCCACGCCCATGGCGCCGAGGGGATCAAGCGTGCCGCCCGCGCCGGCGTCGCCTCGATCGAGCACGGCGGCATGATCGACGAAGAGGGCGTCCGCCTGCTCAAGGAGAAAGGCATCTTCCTCGTCCCCGACATCTACACCGACGAGTACATCCTGGCCGAGGCCGGCAAGCTGGGATTGCCGCAGAAAATGGTGGACAAAGAGAAGGAGCTGCGCAAGAACCAGCTCACCAACTGGAAACGCGCCATCGCCGCCGGCGTGAAGCTCGCGTTCGGCACCGACGCCGGGGTCTATCCGCACGGCCAGAACGCCCACCAGTTCCACTCCCTCCTCGCTCTCGGCCTGACGCCGATGCAGGTCATCCAGATGGCCACCGCCAACGCCGCCGACCTCCTGGGCTGGACAGACCGCATCGGCACCGTCGCCCCCGGCCGTTTCGCCGACCTGATCGCGGTCGACGGCGATCCGCTGGCCGACGTGACCGAGCTCGAGCGCGTGCGCTTCGTGATGAAGGGGGGAGCCGTGGTCAAGGAAGCGGGCACGAAGTAGAGTCCAGGCGCCTCGCCGTGGCAGAATAGAGACTTCCAATTTCTGGAAACTTTGGTTTGCTACGCTTGTGAGCTTCGCGCAACGCTTCAGCTTTTGGGCACGTCCCGACACCGCGGCCACCCGGATGGGCCGCGAGGGAGAGCTGCTGGCCGCCAAGGTCCGCCTCTGGTGCGCCGGCGCGGCGGCCCTCCTCCTGGCAGGGGACATCCTGACCCAGCCCAAGGACTTCGAGCCGTGGCTGGGCCTGGCGGGGGCCGTGCTGACCGCGCTGGTGAGCGTCGCCGTGAAGCATGCGGCCCGCCGGTCGCCGCCGCCGCGCTGGCTGGGGGCTTTCACCTGCATCCTCGACGTCAGCGTGGTGAGCGCGCTGCATGCCGGCATGATCGCCGGCGGGCAGCCACTCGCGGCCGTCGCCGGCCGGACGATCTTCTGTTTCTACATCCTGGTCCTGACCTTCACCTGTCTGCGCCAGGACGTCCGCCTGTGCCTCCTCGCCGGGCTCACCGCGATCTTGCAATACGGCGCTCTCGTCCTGTGGTTCGTGGTCCTCACCGAGAAGACCGGCGCTGTGCGGGCCAGCGCCACCTATGGCACGTTCCTGTGGAACAACCAGGTCTTCCGCCTGGTGATGCTCGCCCTCGCGACCGGGATCAACGTCGTGATCGTCCACCAGGGCCGCGGCCAGCGGGAAGAAAAGGTGCGCGCCGAGGAGGCGAGCCAGGCGAAGAGCGAGTTCCTGGCCAACATGAGCCACGAGATCCGCACTCCCTTGAACGCCGTCCTCGGGATGACCAGCCTGCTGCTCGACACCCCGCTGTCGTCCGAGCAGCGCGAATTCGTGGAGACCGCCCGGCACAGCGGCGGCGCCCTGCTGGCGGTGATCAACGACATCCTGGACTTCTCCAAGATCGAGGCCGGCCTGCTCGACGTCGAGGCGGTGCCGTTCGTGCTGCGCGACTGCCTGGACGAAGCGCTGGAGATCCTGACCGCCAAGGCGGCCGGCCACGGTTTGGACCTGCGCTGCCGGGTCGGCGAGGACGTGCCGGTGGCGGTCGAAGGGGATCCGGCCCGGCTGCGCCAGATCCTGGTCAACCTGTTGGACAACGCGATCAAGTTCACGCCGCACGGAGAGGTGCGCCTGGAGGTCGTGGCCGGCGCGGAGACGGCCGGCCTCCGCGAGCTGCGTTTCGCCGTGCACGACACCGGGATCGGCATTCCGGCCGAGCGCATGAACCGGCTGTTCCAGCCGTTCGGGCAGGCCGACTCGTCGATGGCGCGCCTCTACGGCGGCAGCGGCCTGGGCCTGGTGATCAGCCGGCGTCTCGCCGAGCGGCTCGGCGGCCGCATGTGGGTGGAGAGCGAGACGGGCCGCGGCTCGTCCTTCTACTTCACCATCCGCTGCCGCCCGGCGGAGGCGCCGCTGCCTCCTCTGCCGATGACTGAAGACGGGCCGAGCGGGCATCCGCCGGGCCACACTCTCTCCCTGCGCATCCTCCTGGCGGAAGACAACTCGGCCAATCAGCGGGTGGCGACCCTCATGCTCGGCCGGCTGGGTCACCGGGCCGACGTCGCGGGCAACGGTCTCGAGGCCCTGGCGGCGCTGCGCCGGCAACGCTACGACGTGGTGCTGATGGATCTCCAGATGCCGGACATGGACGGATTGGAGGCGGCGCGGCGGGTTCGCTCCGAGATTCCGCGGGAAGACCAGCCCTGGATCGTCGCGATGACCGCGAGCGTGATGCGGGAGCAGCAGGAAGCCTGCCGCGCCGCCGGCATGGACGATTTCGTCGCCAAGCCCATCAGCCTGCCGAGCCTGCGGACCGCGTTGCAGCGGGTTGGCGGAAAGACCTCTTCTGCCGAATGGCAGCTACCGCGCGAGATCCAGCGCGCTTCTGCCGGCGACTCTTCCCGGCTCGATCTGGAGCATCTCGACAGCTTGCGGCGCCTGGGCGAGATGACCGGCACGCCGCTCGTCCGCGAGATCGTGGATAGCTTCCTGGCCGAGATGCCCGCCCGGCTGAAACGGCTCCGCCAGGCCCTCGCGGAGCAGGACGCGCCGGCGCTGGTGTTCAGCGCGCATACCCTCAAAGGGAGTAGCGGCCAAGTCGGCGCCCTGCGGCTCGCCGCCTTGAGCGCGGAGCTGGAGCAGAGCGGCCGGACCGGCGATCTGACGCCGGTCGAGCATCTCCTCGCCGAGCTCGCCGTCGAGGCCGAGCGGGTCGCGCCGCTGTTGCGCGAGCAGCGCGGGGACGGCTGACCGCGTAGCACTGTCTCCGCGAACGGTGTAGGATCGTCTTTCCTAGGGGGGCCGCAAGGCTGAGATCCCAGCAGGGACCACCCTCAACGACCTGATCTGGGTAATGCCAGCGAAGGGAAGGCAGATGATCAACGAATCCAAGCCGACCGCGTCCATCACCCTCTCCACCGATCCGTTCCCGGCCTCGACCAAGATCTACGTCGAAGGGAGCCGTCCCGACCTGCGGGTGCCGATGCGCGAGATCCGCGTCTCCCCAACCCACACGCATTCCGGCCTGACGATCGAGAATCCGGCCGTCACCCTCTACGACACCTCCGGGCCGTACACCGATCCGACCGCGGTGATCGACCTGCGCCAAGGGCTGCCGCCGCTGCGCCGTCCCTGGGTGCTGGAGCGCGGCGGCGTCGGCGAGCTGCCGGCCGTCTCCTCCGAGTACGGCCGCCGCCGCGCCGCCGACCCGAAGCTCGCGCCGATCCGCTTCCCGAGCCCGCGCAAGCCGCTCTGCGCCAGCTCCGGGGGGAACGTGAGCCAGATGCACTACGCCCGGAAGGGGATCGTCACCCCGGAGATGGAGTACATCGCCATCCGCGAAAACCAGCGCCGCGAGTTGGCCTGTGAAACCGCCGCCGGCCGGGCGTGGGGTGGTGGAGTCGCGCAGCATCCCGGCCAGCCGTGGGGAGCGGCGATCCCGGCGGTCATCACCCCCGAATTCGTGCGCGACGAAGTGGCCCGCGGCCGGGCGATCATCCCCGCCAACATCAACCACCCGGAGAGCGAGCCGATGATCATCGGCCGCAATTTTCTGGTGAAGATCAACGCCAATATTGGCAACTCCGCCGTCACCTCATCCATCGAAGAGGAAGTGGAGAAGCTCATCTGGGCCATCCGCTGGGGCGCCGACACGGTGATGGATCTCTCCACCGGCAAGAACATCCACGAGACGCGCGAGTGGATCCTGCGCAACGCGCCGGTCCCCATCGGCACCGTGCCGATCTACCAGGCGCTCGAAAAAGTCGACGGCAAGGCCGAGGACCTCACCTGGGAGATCTACCGCGACACCCTGATCGAGCAGGCCGAGCAGGGGGTGGACTACTTCACCATCCACGCCGGCGTGCGCCTCGCCTGGGTGCCGCTCACCGCCCACCGCATGACCGGCATCGTCTCGCGCGGCGGCTCCATCCACGCCAAATGGTGCCTGGCGCACCATCGCGAAAGCTTCGTCTACGAGCACTTCGAAGAGATCTGCGAGATCATGAAGGCATACGACGTCTCCTTCAGCCTGGGCGACGGCCTGCGCCCCGGCTCGATCGCCGACGCCAACGACGCCGCCCAGTTCGCCGAGCTCGAGACCCTGGGAGAGCTGACGCAGACCGCCTGGAAACACGACGTGCAGGTGATGATCGAAGGCCCTGGGCACATCCCGATGCACATGATCCACGAGAACATGACCCGCCAGCTCGAATCGTGCGGCGAGGCGCCGTTCTACACCCTCGGACCGCTGACCACTGACGTCGCGCCCGGCTACGACCACATCACCTCCGCGATCGGCGCCGCGATGATCGGCTGGTACGGCTGCGCGATGCTGTGCTACGTCACGCCCAAAGAGCATCTTGGATTGCCAGACAAGCAGGACGTGAAAGACGGCGTCATCGCCTACAAGATCGCCGCCCACGCCGCCGACCTCGGCAAGGGGCACCCCGGCGCGCAGATCCGCGACAACGCGCTGTCGAAAGCCCGTTTCGAGTTTCGTTGGGAAGACCAGTTCAACCTCTCCCTCGATCCCGACACCGCGCGGGCTTTCCACGACGAGACCCTGCCGCAGGAAGGCGCCAAGACCGCCCACTTCTGCTCCATGTGCGGCCCGCACTTCTGCTCCATGAAGATCACCGAAGAGGTGCGCGAATACGCCGCCCAGCAGGGGATGGACGAGCAGGCGGCGCTGGAGGCTGGGATGAAAGAGAAGGCCGAGGAGTTCGTGAAGACGGGGTCGGAGATCTACGCCTGAACGCGAGTCGGTACAGCCCTCAGGGAAGGATCGATTCGACAGCGATCTCGAAATCCGGGAAGGCCAGCGGGGCGATCCGGCCTCCCGCGCGCAGCCGTTGGACCTTGCGGTAGCCGTCGTGTCCGGGCTCACGGTGGACCTCGAGAGTCCTCTTGACCAGGTCGACCAGCCAGACCTCGGGAATACCGCACCGGGCGTACAGCGGGATCTTGGTCCCGCGATCGAATCCGATGCTGCTGTCCGCCACCTCGATGAGGAGGAGCACGTCTTCCGGGGTCGGATGGCTCTCGCCGTAAAAATCTCCGCGGGGTCGGAGCAACGTGATATCGGGTTCCGGCTCCGAGATGTCCGTCAGGCTGACCGGGTTCTGTGGCGACAAAACGGCTCGGAGGCCGGCGACCAGAGGAGCAAAGCCACCGACCAGGCGATTGACGCACCCTGCGTGACGGTTCCCGATGGGGGGCATGCGGTAGATCTCTCCTTCGATGAGCTCCACCCGATCCTCCGGCTTCAGGATCCCGGACTCCGCCATCGCGTAATACTCGTCGCGAGTGAACAGCCTCTTGAGGGGCTCGGCCATGCAACCTCCAAAGGTAAGTCTATCGCCGTCAGTGCGTCGTGGGAAGACAAGATCGTTTTCCCTGGAACAGTTTTCCAGGTACTGAGAGATCCGGCCGCCAGGTTCAGATAAGCTGGCGCCATGTACGAACGCCGCTGGGAGCCTCCGATTTCCCGTCGCGCCTTCCTGGCGCGGATGGCACGTCACGGCGGGTTCGCCGTCGGCGTGCTCGCGATCTCCCTCCTGGTCGGGATCGTGGGCTATCACACCTTCGAGAGGTTTACCGTCGTCGACGGCTTCCTGAACTCCGCCATGCTACTCGGCGGCATGGGCCCGGTCGATCCGCCGAAGACCACCCCGGGCAAGCTCTTCGCCGGCCTCTACGCCCTCTACGCCGGCCTCATCGTCATCACCGTCGCCAGTGTCATCGGCGCTCCGATCTTCCATCGCCTCCTGCATCGCTTCCACTGGGAGGAGCAGGAGAAGGGGGATGCGGCGGACGATGGGGACAATGAGGACGATGGGGACGGCGAGTCTAAGCCTCGAAAGCGCTGACCGCCGCCGGATCGGGTCCGCAGAAGTGCGGATCCGCCATGGGCCGGCTGTCTTCAGTCCTCAGGCCGCTTTCAGCGGGTTTCCGTCGATCGTCCGAGCGCTTTCAGCCGGTCGGCGAAGGCGGCGTGCTCGGGACTGGCAAGCCCTTGGTGCAGGGTGCCCAACACGTCGGCCAACTCGCCGCGCACCATCGCCGCAAGGTCAAGCCACAGGCCGGGAAAAATCTCACTCTTGCAAAGGCCGGACGAGCCACTAGACAACTCCTCGTACCGCCCTTCCCTGAGAATGAACCAATCGATCTCGCGGTCCAGCACGCGCCAGACGACGTACTCTCGCACGCCGTTGCGGCGGTAGACGTTAAGCTTGGCGTTGAGGTCATAGCTGGCGGTGGACGATGCGATTTCCGCCACCAGCTCGGGAGCACCCTCGACATAGTCATCGTCGCTGACGCGGGCCTGGCCGCCCATGGAGGGGTCGATAAGCAACAGCAGATCCGGCTGCGGCTCGTTGTCGAGATCCAGGCGCACGGTGCTGTTGTCTGCGGCCACGGTACCCGGCGTCCCGGCTTCATAGGCACCCAGCCAGGTGGCCAGGTGGAGATGAGGCCTGGAATGGAGTCGCAGGCGCACGGGGGATGGCATGTAGACGACTCCTTCGATCAGCTCCGCCTTGCGCAGCCGTGGCATCGCCTCGTAGCGGCGCTCGAACTCGGCCCGGGTGAGCCGATCGCCAGGCTCAAGTGGCGGCACCTCGCCGAGATTGACCGGCGGCTCGGCAATGCGGGTTGAGGACGACATACCGTTTGGATTGTACCGACTCATGCCGGCCGCTGCCACTCTTCGCCCTGCGGCGCCTGCGGTAGATCAGCGGAGTCCCGCCTCCAGAGCCCCCACCGCTGCCGCCGGATCCACCTTCGCCCCGGCCTCTTCGAGCGCTCCCGCCACCGCTTCGACCGTCTTCTTCAAGAAATCCGGCTGGGTGACCGTATAGCCCATGTGGCCGATGCGGAAGGAGGTCGTGCGGACGGCGGGGTGGAGCCCGCCGGCGACGGCGACGCCGCGGGCGAGGATCTTGGGGAGGAGACCGGCGTCGATGCCCTCGGGGTAGAGGAGGACGCTCAGCGTGTTGCCGGTCACCGCCTCGCTTCGCGGGACGGAGCGGAGGCCGAGGGTGTTCCAGGCCGCGCGCAGTGCGGCGGCCGTGCGGGCGTGGGCGTCGATGCGCGCTGCGATGCCGTGCTCCAGGACCTCTCCGAGCGCCGTTCGGAGAGCCAGGATCAGCCCTGTGGCAGGCGTCGCGAAGTAGCTCGGCTTGCGCTCTTCGTAGGCGCGGTGGATGGGGAGCCAGGATTGCCAGTCGAGGAAGAGCGGCGGCGGTCCTGTCTTCCGGGAAGCGCGGACGGCGAGGGCGCGTTCGCTGGCGACCAGGAGAGCCAGGCCGGGCGGCATGCCGATCGCCTTCTGGGATGCGCTGAAGTAGATGTCGGCGCCCCAGGCGGCCATCTCGAAGCGCTCGCCGGCAGTGGTGCAGACGCCGTCGAAGACGGCGAGGACGCCCGCTTTCCGCGCCAGCCGGCAGAGCGGCTCAGGGTCGACGCGCACACCGGTCGAGGTGTCGACGTGGGTGGCGAAGAGAGCCTTGAACGGACCCTGGCGGTCGAGGGCGGCGCGGATCTCCTCGGGCGGCGGGGCGGCTCCGACCGGAGCGGTGATCTCCACCACCTCGGCGCCATAGCGGCGGAGGATCTCCGCCATGCGGTCCGAAAAGTAGCCGGTGTTCACCACCAGCATGCGGTCGCCGGGCTCGATCAGGTTGGCCGCCGCCATCTCCATCGCCAGGGTGCCGCTGCCGGCGAGGATGAACGGCTGGCTCGCGGCGTCCGCCTGCCACACTTGGCGCATCCGTTCGAGGCAAGTCGCGAACGCCTCGATGAAGCGCGGCGAAGTGTGGGCCGGCGGCGGCACCGACGCGGCGGCAAGGACGGCCGGCGAGATCTCGACCGGGCCGGGAATCATCAGCAGGGGACGGTTGTCCGGCATCGTGACCTCCAAGCAGGCGATATCCTAGCAGGCGGTAGCAGACGAAGGAGGGAGGAAAAAAAGAGGGGCGACCGGAGGATGAGGTGTCGCCCCTTGAGTCCGGGTTGAAAAGAGGTTGTGGCCTCTCAATAGATAGAGTTGCCGCTGGCCCGTTTTTTTTGACACGATTCGCGGACTTTTTTGGGAGAAATTTTCAGGCTGGCGTCCCGGTGGGACGTAAGTAGCATACAAATCAGAGGGATAAGGAAAGAAGGCGGGAGAAAAGAAAAACCGGCGGCGACAGAGTCGCCGCCGGCCGTTCAACCCAGATGCTGAAGGGTTAGTTCTTGACCCAGGTGGCCCAGCAGTTGATCGAGGCCGTGCCCAGGACGTTGTTGTCCATCTGGATATGGATGCTGGAGGAGAATGGGATGTTGAAGATGAGCCAGCCGCTGGTGAACTGGCCGGCACCGCTCGACTCACGCTCCAGGTTGGTGGGGTCGATGACGAAGTTGGTGGAGGCGGCACCGTCCACCGTGGTGGTGATGCGGACGCTGGCGCCCGAAGCGGTGCTGGGGAAGATGCACTTGATGCCGTAGACGTTGCCCGACCCACTGGTCGTCGGGATCAGATCGACAGTGCTGCTCGCGCTGAAGATATTGGCAGCGCTGTATTTCGGGGTGGTTGCGGCGCTTGCGAGAGCCGGAATCAGGGCCGAGAGGGCAAGGGTTGCCAGGATCTGTTTGGTCTTCATGGCTGACTTCCTTTCAACTACTGAACAGGTCTACGGTTGCCGGGCCCGGCGCGAACAAATGCATAGTACTCTATATGCATAGGAAAGCAATGAAAATTTCGTGACAATCTTGTCGCGTTCAAGAAGCAGCGGGGGAGACGCGGAGCGAGAACACCTCGCCGAAGGTCGGATGGAGATCCGCGGCGAGCCCTGACGCCAAGCGTTCGATGGCCGCGGCGAGCGGGTCGCCGTCGACCGGCGGCAGGTCCGGCCAGAGGAGAGTCAACCGGTTGAGGCCATGGGCCAGGGCCGTCTTGGGGATGGGCAGCGACGATCGGGACCAGCGCGCGGTCGCGGGAATCGATCCGATGCCCTGGCCGTTGACGGACACCCGGACCTCTCGGGTCCGTTCGGCGGTTTCAGAAGACGGCGGCAGACGGGCGGTCAGCTCGATTGTGAGGTCCCGGTCGCCCGCGGTGAGCAGTGCGAACGAGGTCTCCGGCCACGGGCACCGCAAGTAGGCCGGAGCGGTGAGGTCGTCGAGCCGCATGACCTCGGGATAGAAGCGCTCCAGCGGCTCCCAGAGGAAGAAGAACGGCGGCGCGGCGAGATCGATCCCCGCCGCGGGGACCGAGCGGAAGGCAAGGAGCCGGCGGTCGATCTCTCCCTCCAATCCCCAGCTCTGCAGGATGCCGCGGATCGCCGTGATCACGTCCGCGTCGAGGTGGTCCCACTGCCAGCCGTGCTGGAGGAGGAGACGGTAAGGCGACGCGGCGTTGCGCTGCTGGGCGGCGGTGAGCACCGCGGGGCACGGAGCGCTCCGCGCCTCGACGAGGTCGAGCAGCGTGCCGGCGATGCCGGGCGACGCATCAAGAGCGGCGGCGCACCAATGTCGGAGAAGCGGCACCTTGGAGCCCACCGTGAGCAGCCGATGGGCGCTGTGGATCGCCGCTCCCAAGCAGGCGGTCGCCTCCGCTTCGGGCGTTGGTGCGGGTCCGTGGGCCACGAGATCCCGCCACTCGGGAGGATTCTCCAGCATCCCCGACAGATCGAGCACGACGGCCGTCACCGCGGCCATCGCGACCCGCATCCCCTCCGCCGTCAGGTGACAGTAGTCGAGGAACAGCCGGCGGCCGGGGAGCGGCGAGCCAATGTCGGCGATATAGGCGGCGAAGATCTCCGGCAGGTCGATGCGGAAGAACCCGTGCCGGCGGGACAATTCGCGGAGCAGATCCTGGACCGCCGTGCCGGCCTGCGGAGCCCCGAGGAACGCGAGGACCGGATATGCAGCGGCGTCCACCTCCGCCCGCGCCGCCATCGCCGCGCCCGCCTCGTCCCCGAGCGCCACCCGTGCCCGGGCGATCAGACGCCAGGCGGTCGGGCAGGAGCCGCCGTCGATCTCCAGCATCGTTCGGGCGGCTTTTTCGGCGGCCTCCGCATCCCCCCGCTCCAGAGCCGCGACGGCCTCTTTATAGAGATGATGCCAGCGGGCCGGACCGACACTCGTCCACGCCACCGGCTGGCGGTTCTCCCAATCCGCCAGATTGACCTCCGGAACGACCACCACCACCGGAATGCCGACCGCGCGCGCCATCAGCGCGATCTCGGCGAACACCGCCTCGGCGATCGTCCGCAGCCGCTCGCGGGCCAGTCGGACCGGACCGGCCAGCCCGTCCGCCTGGAGCGCCCCGGCCATCTCGCGCCGGGCGGCCGCCGTGGGCGCATAGGAAGAGACCTCCGGCGTCTCCAGCAGATTCCAGTTGTTGCCGGCGAAAAGGACCAGGACATCGGGATTGATCTGGAACGACGCGCGCACTGTGGCGAGGAGGCCGGCCAGCGTCTCGTTCGTGCGCGCGAGATCGATCACCTCGAAGTTGTTGTCGCCGCCGGCCGCGCGGAGCTGCGCCTCCAGGACGCCGGCCGGCGTGAGATGCGGCGCATAGAGATAGCCGGCGGCCACCGACTCGCCGAAGAAGGCGACCCGCAGCGGCAGCTCGGCGCGTTTCGGCCGCAACTCGCGGCGGGTGGCGTAGTGGTCGCCGAAAGGTCCGGGCTCGGGGCGCACCCAGACCGTCGCGCCGCCCTCCGTCCGCGGCTCCCAGATGCTGATCGGCCGCGCGGTCATACGAACGTGTACAGCTCCTCGCTGATCGCGCTTCTGGGGCCAGTGCTTCGCTGCGGAACCGTCCACGCTGCCAGGCGCTCGCCCCAGCCATCCGGCAGGTCGGCGCGGTCGAGCAGGAAATCCTCCAGCACCAGGGCGTCGATGCCGGATGCCCCCGACATTCCGAGACTTAACAGCGCGTCCACCGGCGAGGCGACGATCGGCTCGCCGGCCACGTTGAACGACGTGTTCACCAACAGCGGGCAGCCGGTCCGCCGCTCGAACGCTGCGAGGAGAGCCGCATAGCGCGGCGCCACCGCCGGGTCCACCGTCTGCGGGCGCGCCGAGCCGTCCACGTGGGTGATCGCCGGCAGCGCGAGCGGCGAGGTCACCGCGCACGTCTCCAGCATGAACGGCGACGGATGATCGAGCGCGAAATGCTCCGCCGCATGGTCCGCCAGCACGCTGGGCGCGAACGGGCGGAACGCCTCGCGCTTCTTCACCAGCCGGTTCAGGCGGTCGCGCATCCCCGGATCGCGCGGATCGGCCAGCAGGCTGCGCGCCCCGAGCGCCCGCGGCCCCATCTCCAGCGCGCCGTGGAACCAGCCCACCACCTCGCCGCGTGTCAGCCGGTCCACCACCGCCTCCAGCAGCTCCGCCGTGCGGTTTCGGAAATCGACCGCCGGCAGGCCCGTCGCCGCGACGAGAGCGGCCACCGCCTCCGGGCTCCACCGCGGTCCCAGGAAAGCGTGTCGCATCGCTTCGCCGTCTGTGCTGAGGCCGGGCCGTTCCCCGGTCATCGCGGCATGCGCGAGCGCCGCGGCGCCGAGACAGCCGCCCGAATCGCCGGCCGCCGGCTGCACGAACAGCCGTTCGAACGGCCCCTCGCGCAGGATGCGCCCGTTGGCCACCACATTGAGCGCCACACCGCCGGCCATGCAGAGATCGGAAAGCCCGGTCTGCCGGTGCAGCCAATCCACCTTCTCGAGCAGGATCTCCTCCAGAACAACCTGGACACTACGCGCCACATCCATATGGAGCTGCGTGATCCCGTCGCCACGCTGCCGCGGCGGCGCGCCGAGAAGCTCCGAGAGCCGCGGCGAGAACATCTGCCGGCCACGGATGAAATCAAAATACTGGAGATCGAGACGAAACCGCTCGCCGGGACCGGATTGGACCAGCCGCCGCATCGCGTCCAGGAATCGCGGCGCGCCATACGGAGCGAGCCCCATCACCTTGTACTCGCCGTCGTTGACCGCGAAGCCGAGCCAGGACGTGATCGCCGAGTAGAGCAGGCCGAGCGAGTGCGGAAACTCCACCTCCGCGATCCGTTCCAGAGCCGCCCCCCGGCCGGCGCCATACGTCGTCGTCGCCCACTCGCCGACCCCGTCCACCGTCAGCACCGCCGCCTCCGGAAAGCCGGATCCGAAGAACGCGCTCGCCGCGTGCGACGCATGATGCTCGAAGCAGAGCACCGGCCCCTCCCATCCGAGCATCTCGCGAATCATCCGCTCCGGCCGTCCCGGATCCGGCACCCCGTCCATCGGAATCCCCGACCAGAGCTGCCGCGTCAGCTTGAGGATCGGCACCTCGTAATACGCGACGCAGTCCACCTCCGTGACCCCGATCCCCCCCGCCTCCAGACAAAACCGGAACGCCGACACCGGCAACCGCGAGTCATGCTTCACCCGCGAAAACCGCTCCTCCTCGGCCGCCGCGACCAGCACCCCATCGCGCAACAGACAGCAGGCCGACTCATGGAAGAAGGCCGAGAGGCCGACGATGTTCATGGAGCGGGATCATGCCACGTCCGGGGACGATCCCGATCGCGTCACGGATACTGCGGATGCCCTCCCTTCCAGGCGTTCGGATACCGTGCGCACGCTCCGCCGATGGCGTCCGTCACTCCGGCGGGGTAGCACTGCGGCGGACCGTAGATCCCGTACGGATCAAAGAAATACCACTGATTGTCCGCGGGGTCCCGGCGGGTCCAGAAGACGTGGAGGTGGGTGTTGGAGCTGCCGGGCCCCCGCTTGCCGCCGGGGCCGGTGTCGCCCGACGTGGCGAAGACCTGGCCGGCCTGGACCTGCTTGCCGACCAGGCCGGGGGCGATGACCTGCGCATTGGTGCCCCAGTGGGCAGGGTCGAGGTTGCGCTGTGCCGGGTTCTTCGTGCACCCGCTGTCGTTCAGATGTTCAATGTATTTCTGGATCTCCGTATCTCCCGGGCCTGCCTTGGCGACGGTCTAGCTCCAGGCGGCGGTGCAGTCGTGGGAGGCGCCGTTGCGTAGGTGCATGTAGATCGTCCGGAAGGCATCCTTCACGCCGCCGGCGTCGTGGCTGATGATGACCGTGTTGCCCGACCAGTCGTCCCAGCCGCTGAAGATGACGGCTCCCGGAGCCGCGGCCTTGACCGGGAAGGTGCTCTCGTCGTCGCGGCTGTAGTCGGAGGCGTGATGCCAGCTCCCGGGGCTGTACAGCCAGATGCCTCGGCGCTTGACCGCCGGATCGGAGAAGGGGAGGGTGAACGGCGCGGCGTTGAAGGTCACGGCGGAGAGGCGGACGAACCGGCTGCCGCCGTCGACGTCGACCGGCCAGTGGTAGACGACCGAGTCGTTCGGCCCCGGGGAGCCGCAGGTGCCGGGCAGCCCCGGGCAGTGGCTGGCGGTCTCGGTGATTCCGTAGTTGTAGGGGTCCTGGGCAACCACCTGGTTGGCGCAGGCGTTGTCGCAGCTCCCGGGGGTGACGTCGAGGCCGATCAGCCGCAGGTTCTGCTTGCCGAGCTCGTGCCATTTGGCGGTGAAGCCCTCCCAGTCGACACCGGCCCAAAGATAATAGCCGCTGCTGCCGGACCGCCAGACGCCGATGTACTTGCGCTGCCCTCCCTCGTCATAGCTGGTGATGTCGATGAGGCGGAGATTCTGTTTGCCGAGCTCTTCCCATTTCTTGGTGAAGTCGGCCCAGGAGACGCCGGCCCAGAGGTAATAGCCGTCGGTGCCGGACCGCCAGACGCCGACGTACTTGCGCTGCCCGCCCTCGACATACGTCTCGACGTCGATGAGGCGGAGGCCCTGCTTGCCCAGCTCTGCCCACTTGCTGTTGAAGTCATTCCAGGAGCCGGCCCACAGGTAATAGGCATCGGAGCCGGCCCGCCAGACACCGATATATTTGCGCTGCCCGGCTTCCTCATAGGTCTCAATGTCGATCAAGCGGAGGTTCTGCTTGGCGAGCTCGTCCCATTTTTTGGTGAAGTCGGCCCAGGAGACGCCGGCCCACAGGAAATAGCCGTCGGCGCCGCTCCTCCACACGCCGGTGTATTTGCGTTGCCCGCCGTCCAGGTACGTCTTGACCCGGATGAGACGGAGGTTCTGCTTGCCAAGCTCTTCCCACTTCTTGGTAAAGTCGGCCCAGGAGGCGCCGCCCCAGAGGTAGTAACCGTCCGAGCCACTCTCCCAGATCCCGGTGAACAGAGGCTCGGCGGCAGCCGGACGGATGAGACTGAGAGCCGCGACGAGAAGCATGGCCCCCAGGATGGTGCGATGGACAAGGTTCCGCATGATCTGGTCCTCCTTTCCCCAGGTCTTCGCCGCCAGATCTTATTTTCTGACATACAGGAACCCATACTTCTGGAACACCGCCAACGCCGCCGGTGACTCCAGCCAGGTGAGGAGCCGGCGGGCGGCTTCGGCGTGCTGCGTCTTGGCGATCACCGCGAAGGGGTAGGAGATCTTCGGGCTCTCGGCGCGTGGCACCTCGTAGGCGACCTTCACCTTCTTGGAGATCGCCGCGTCGGTCTTGTAGACGATACCGGCGTCGGCGTTCCCCGCCTCGACCGCGGCCAGCGCGGCGCGCACGTTTTCGGTGGGGATGACACGGCCGGCGACTTTGTCCCAGAGCTTTTTCGTCTCCAGGTACTTCCTGGCGTAGATCCCCGCCGGCACGCTCTGCATCTCGGCGAGCGCCAGCAGGTGCACACCCGGGCCGGCGAGATCCTCCGGCTTGGTGATGCGCAACGAGGAGCCGGCCGGCACGACGACGACCAGGGTGTTCGAAAGGACGCTCTTGCGCGTGCCGGCGAGGAGGAGGCCGTCCTTCTCCAGGCTGTCCATCTTCTCCTCGTCCGCGGAGAGGAAGAGATCGGCCGGAGCGCCGGCCTGGATCTGGCGCACCAGGGTGCTGGAGGCGCCGAAGCTGAAGACCAGCTTGTCGCCGGTCGTCTTCTCATAGGTGGCCGCCAGCTCCTGCAACGCGTCGGTCAGGCTGGCGGCGCCGAAGACGAGGAGCTCGGTCGCCTGGGCGGAGGCGGCGCTGAGGAGCAGGACGAGGAGGGCAGTCGTGAGCAGCTTTTTGATCATTTGGGCTCCTCCTCCTCAGAAGGCCACCTGGAGCCGGGCGATCACCTTGCTGTCCTTGTTGTCGTTGCTCGGCCGCGAGGCGATCTCGGAGCGCAGGTAGTCCAGCATCACCTTGAGGTCGTGTCCCTTGATGTAGTAGTTGAGCCCCACCGTGGCGGTGTTCGTGTCGTCCTTCGACGCGTCGCTGTTCGGATCGTAGGTCTCGTACTTCGCCACCACCTGGAATTTTTTAGGCACCACGTACAGGGCGGCCTGCACATAGAAGCCCTTGCTGTCCAGGGTCGGCCGCGGACGGCCGTCGGTCGCCTCCCAGCGCACTTGCAGCGCTTCGGCCCACAGCTCGAAGGGGCCGATCAGGAGCTGGGTGTCGACGCCATAGCCCTTGCGCTTGCCGGTGAACAGGTTGTCGTTGCCGGCGACGGCCGGCGTCGAGTCGAAACGGAATTCGGACGGCTGCGCGAGCGCCGTGTCCTCGGTGCTGAAGGCATCGCCGCCCACCGACCAGGTCACCGGGCTGTCGGCGGTGCCCGCCTTCACCGGCACCGCGGCGAGCCGGCCCACCCACATGAATTTGTCGTTGTCGTTGGCGTTGGTGTTGGTGCCGTTGCCGTTGAACGAGCCGACCGCATAGCTCAGCCGCTTGTCGAGCAGATCGCCGCCCAACTGCACGCCGATCTGCCGGTTCAGGGTCAGCCGGTCGTTGACCAGCGAGCGCTCGATGGTGAGCAGGCGCGGGTCGGCATAGAGCTGCTCGAAGCCGAACGGCGTCTTGAACTGGCCGGCGCGGACGTTCGCTGCGGCGTAGTGGCTCCAGTTGATGTAGCCGTCGGTCATCTGGGCGCGGTAGCCGGTGGTGTTGCCGAGGCTCCCGGCGAGGTCCATCTCCAGGCGGAAGTCGAAGTCCTCCATGAAATGGCCGGAGGCGTTGAGCCGCGCGCGGCGCAGATAGAAGCGGTCGTTGGCGTCCGAGAAGCGGTCGTCGCCGCGGTCCCCGAAGTCGCCCTGCGCCTGGATCAGTCCCCCGAGGCTGAGCGAGACCTCCTTGCCCGCGGGCTTGGCGACGATCGTTCCGGCCTCTTCCTGCGCGCCGGCACCCGCCGCCAGCAGAAGACCGGCGGCGCACAACGAGATGAACAGCGTTTCGCGAATCCTCGGCATGATCCCCCTCCCTGGGTAGAGCAACCGCGAGAGAGTAGCACGTCGATATATCTCGTCAAGTATAACGAGTGCTCTGGCGGTGGCGGCTCACTCCGCGAGCTGGGAGAGGATCTCCTGCCAGGCCGGCTCCAGGGCGCGCAGGCTTTCCGTCTCCATCCGCCGGTAGGCGGCGACGACGGCGCGGCCGGTCTCGGTGAGCGACGCGCCGCCATGCTTCGAGCCGCCGCGGGAGCTGTGGACGAGCGCCTCCTTGAAGCAGGCGTTGATCGTCTGCAACAGGTGCCAGGCGCGCATGTAGGAGATCTCCAGGCTGCGCGCCGCCTCGGCAAGGCTCCCCGTCCGCTCGATCGCCTCCAGCAGATTCACCTTCCCCGGACCGAGAGCGATCTCGTCGCCCAGCAGGACGCGAATCCGCGGCCGGACCGAACGGGCGCGAGGAGGAGAGGGATCCGAGGACATGGCGGGCGCGTCCATTCTAGCGGAGCCGGATGTCGAGACAAAGGGCATTTTTGTCGAGACACAAAGGAAGAACGCAGAGAAACCCGCCGCGTACGTCGAGAAACCGAAAAAATTCTCGGCGCCACTGGCTTGGACATGGATGCTCCAACGCAGGGAAGCAGAGAAATTGAAGACGAAAGCAGAGAAATCGGCGACGAACGCGGAGAATCTCTAGGCAAAAGCAGAGAAATCAGACTAAAAAGCAGAGAACTGCACAAGGGGAGGCTTGGAATGCGCGCGGAGAGGTCTGGATTGCGGAGCGAACGCGGAGAATTGCTGGAATGTCTCGACATCAGCGTCATCGGCACCGGGAGCCGGGCGCGGGGAAGGAGGCGCCGAGGAGACGGCGCTGTCTGCACAACGATCCGCGGTTTGAGCCCGCGCTCCCAGCACCGCGACGACCGCCAGCACTCCCGCCAGCGGCACGTGCTGCCGCGCTCCGCTCTCGAAGACGCTGTAGACCAGCCAGACATAGAGGATCGTCAGCAGCAGCAGAAGCGCGCCCGGTGGCAGCGGGTCCGGCCGGCTCCAGGTGAGGAGGGTCAGAAGGGTGAGCAGCCAGAGGAGCCACCACCAGGCGTTGGCGAGGGCTTTGAAGGGACCGCTGAGATCGGTGTCTCCTCCGAGGAGAAGCACCTGCTTGCGGAGGGCGAGCTTGAGGAAGCGGCCGGGGTTGGCGGCGATCCATTCCGCTCCCCAGCGGTAGCCGGTGGTCATGGCTTCGAGCTCGAACTGGTTGACCTGGTCTTTTTCGCCGCGGCCGGTTGGGCCGCCGGTGGCGAGCGGGTTGTTGGCGCGGTAGAAGGCGGGGCCGCCTCCGGTGGTCAGGATGGGGCGATGGTGGAAGACGCGGTCGTTGCGCACGATCCACGGGGCGAGGGGCGCGAGGGCTCCGCAGAGGAGGAGGGTCCAGGCGGCGAGCGCTCGCAGCGGACGGGGCGGCGCCAGCAGGTCGTGGAGGATGAGCGCGATGGGAAGGAGGAGGAAGGCCGGCTCGGTGAGGGTGGCGAGGCCGAGGGCGAAACCGGCGGCGAGCCAGGAGCCGGCGGCGGTGCCCGGTTTGGCGGCTGCGGCGTCCAGCCAGACGGTGAGCGCGGTGGTCAGCAGGAAGAGGACGAGGAGCTCCCGCGAGGCGATGCCGGTGGTCGCGACGAGGCTCGGCCAGACGGCGAGGAGGAGCACCGCGAGGCGCGCCGGACCGTCTCCCGCCAGCCGTCGTGCGAGCGCGTCGGTGGACATGACGGTGCCGGCGAAGAGAACGAGATGGAGGAGCACGATGCTGCCCGCGTTGGCGCCGGTGATGAGAAAGGTCGCGGCGAGGAGGAGCGGGTAGCCGGGCGGCCAGACGGCCCAGGTCTGGGTGATCGGCGTGCGATACGCCTCGCCGCGGGCGAGTTGGGCGGCGAGATCGGTCAGGGTCTGGCTTTCCGGCGGCGGCGGACCGGTGAAGAGGTTCACCCAGAGGAGGCGGAGCGCGATGCCGAGCAGCAGGACGAGGCCGATCCAGACGCCGCGCGGCAGGCGCTCCAACCGGGTGGTGACCACCGCGAGGAGCTTGCGGAGACGCTCCCGGCCGAGCCAGATCAAGACGGCTGCTCCCAGCATCCCGACAATGCCGAGAACAGTCCCGGCAGCGAGGAACGGAACGCTGAACAGCGCTTCGAGGGCGATGATCAGGACGAGGAGGATGAGGCCGGCGACCAGGCGGCGCATGGTCAGGTGCGGCCGGTCTTTGTCGGCCGCGATCCGGCGCCGCCGAGAGCTTCCAGCCGCTTGCGGGCGACGACGTAGGTCGAGGCCGGCGCCGGCGTGCCTTTCGGTGCCGGCACCCTTTCATAGTAGTGGCGCGCGGCGTCGGTCAGGCCGTAGGACTCGGCGAGCCGGCCGAAGACGTACCAGTCGCTCGCGGTGGGCGATTCGTCCGCCTTGGTCCCCAGGGCCTGAAGGATGACGCGGTAGGCCTCCGCCGTCTTGCCGACCTCGGCGTAGAGAGCGGCCAGGGTGTGCAGCACGGCGTAGCTCTTGTACTCGCTCAGGGTGGCCGCGCGCTGCGCGTAGTCGATCGCCTTGTCGTTCGCCTGGCCGCGGAGGAGGGCGTTCCAGGCGAGGTCGTTGAAGTCGGTGGCGTCCGCCTTGCCGGCGTCGACGAGCTTGCCCAGCAGGGCGTCCTCGCCGGCGAAATCGCCGTCCTTCTGTTTGAGGTCGGCGAGGGTGCGCAGGGCCATGTGGTCGCCGGGGAGATGACCGAGGCGCGCGTCGGCGAGGCGCCGCAGCTCGTCCCAATGCTCCTGGCGGACGGCGGCGAGGGTGGCGAGCCCGTAGGCGTGGTCGGAGGTGGGGTAGGCGTCGAGCAGCCGGCGGGCGATCGGCGCCAGATCATTCCAGTGGCCGAGCTCGCGGTCGGCGTGCGCCAGGGCGAGGTCGAAGGTGCTTTTCTTCGCCGCCTCGGCGGTGGCGGTGTTGGACGCCTCGCGGCAGGCGGTGAGCAGCGGCAGCGCCTTGGCGGCGTGCGTCCCCTCGGCGACCAGGGTGGCGGCGGCGCAGCGCGTCTCGTCGGCGCTCGCCTCCCGGTCGCGCGCCCACAGGGTGACGAAGGGGAGCACCGCCAGCGGGTCGGCGTTGTTTCCCATGCCGCCGCCGCTCATCTCCTCGTGCGCCCAGTCGAGCCACTGGCGGGCGGCTTTCAGACCCCCCGGATCATTGCGCTCCAGGCGGCGGAGCGCTTCCTCGCCGAGCGTTTCGAGGCCGTTCATGAAGGCCAGGATGCGGTACTGCCCATCCTCCTTGAGCACCCAGGCGGTCATCTCCTTGGGTCCGTCGTTGGTCGAGTTGACCAGCTTCACCCGGTAGCCGGTGGCGTCGTCGCCGGCCACGCTCTCGTGGAAGGCGGCGAGGCCGAGGTCCATCGCGGTCTGCACCGGAATGTCCTTGCTGCGGAGCTGCTTGCGGGTCGGCGCGAAGCCCAGCTCGAGCATCGCGGTCAAATCCTCGTCCTTCTCTTTCGCCAGCTCGCGGGCCATCTCCTTGGTGAACAGGGCGGAGAAGGTGCGGGCGTCGGGCTTGCCGGAGGCGAAGAGCTGGAGGATCTTGCGCACCGGCCCGGCCGGCTCGGTCAGGGAGATCTTCAGCTCCTCGCAGCGCTGCGCCTTGCGCAGCAGGTTGGCAAGCGCGAGGACCTCGGCGGCGTTGGGCGACTGCCGGCCGGCGCGGTCGAAGAGGGCGGCGGCCTCGGGGTAGCGGCGGAGGACCAGCAGGTTCTGCGCCGCGTCGGCGAGCGCTTCGAGGCGCCCCTTGGCGTCGGGGAAGCGGCGCTCGGCGTCGCGCACCGCGGCGTCGGGTCCGTCGAGCACCGCGGTGGCGGCGAGCCGGAGCACCTGCCGGCTCGGGCTGGTGGCGAGCTTGTCGAGCAGGGCGCGCATCTCCTCGAAGCGGCCGGCGCGCAGCAGGGCGACCACCAGGTTGTCGTCCATGCCGTCGACGCCGAGGTCGGCGCGCAGCGATTTGTACTCGTCGATCGCCGCCGCCAGATCGGCGCCGGGGGTGTAGCGGTCGCCCGCCGCGTCGTGCTCCAGGAGGATGGCGAGGTCGGCGCGCGCTTCTTCGTCGCTGGGATCGAGCTGCTTGGCGCGGCGGTAGGCGGCGATCGCGCCCTTGCGGTCGAAGCCCTGGCCGAAGCGGCGGCCGAGCGCGTCGTGCTGGAGCACCCAGCCGAGGGTGCGCTGGGCGATGGCGAGCGTCGGCTCCAGGCGGGCGGCGGCCTCGGCCTCCTGGCGCGCCGCCTCGCCCATGCCGCCGGCGAGGAGCGCGCGGGCGATGCGGGTGCGGGGGAGAGCCCGCTTCGGCGCGGTCTGGGAGAGGCGGCTGAATTCGGCGAGCGCCTCTTTCACCCGGCCGCCGGTCAGGTGCGCCTCGCCGACCTGATCGAAGAGGAGGTAGACCGGCTTCTCGGTCTCCACCTGGCGCACGCCGGCGCGCAGCGCCGCGACCTCTTTCGGGCTCATCCGCCGCTTGCCGAGATCGAAGCGCAGGGTGGCGGTCACCGTGCCGTCGGGCGCCGCGGCGTACTGCTCCGACAGGGTGGACGGACCGAAATGGCGCACCCGGCTCGCCGGCAGGGTCTGCGGCGCGAAGCCGGCGGGCGGCACGACGCGGTAGACGGACTCCGCCTGGTACGGCCGGCTGAAGACGTAGTCGGCCGTCCGCGGCTCGCCGTCTGAGTCGACCGAGTCGACCGAGTCAGCGCCGGAGTCTTTCTGGTCCCCGGCCTTGCCTTCGGTCTTGGGCTTGGGGCTCGTCTTTTTGGCTGCGCTCGCCGTGTCCTCGTCGTCCGCCGTGATCTCGTCGGGCAGCGAGCTGAGCACGTCGCGCGGGAAGACCGCCACCGCGGCGTCGGCGACGTCGGTCGAGCCGCGCGCCGCGCTCGCCGCTTCGAGGCGCAGGCGGAACGGCTGCGAGAGATCGGCCGGCGCCGAGCTCTCGTAGGCGGTCAGGGCATCGGCGCGGTAGGCCACCTGCATGTAGCGGGTGAGATGGTCGCGCAGGACGGCCTTGTCCTCGGCGGCATAGTAGGCGCGGAGAGCGCGCTCGGAGGCTCCCCAGTAGCGGGTCGTCTCGACCACCCGCGCCGGACCGAGGTCGGCGAGATAGAACTCGCGGAGCTGCTGCTCCCGGTTGTCGGCCGGATGCGCCTCCGGGGTGCGCACCAGGCTGGTGGCGGTCGGGCTGGTGATCAGCGCCCAGCGCCCCTGGTCGTCGACCGGCAGCTCGCCGGCCCGGGCATAGGGATCGGTGGGATCGATCCACAGCGCGGGATGGCCGGGCACCACCACGATGGCGTGGTTGAACTCGCCAAACCCGGGGAGCGCCGGCTCGACGTCCTGGGCGTCCTCGCCGGCGTTGAGCACGGCGACGTAGGCCGGGATGTCGGAGGCGCGCAGCAGCGCGGTCAGCAGCACCGCCTTGTCCTTGCAGTCGCCGAACTTCCGTTTCAGCGTGTCGGCCGGCGGGCGCGGCAGCAGGCCGCCCTCGCCCAGCTCGATGCCGGTGTAGCGCACCTCGCGGCCGAGCCGGGCAAGGAGGTGATCGATCAGCTCGACCTGCGAGAGGCTCTCCATCTTGGCCTTGTTGGCGCTTGCCGGGACGGCCGAGCGCAGAAAGCCCGAGACGTCCGAGCCGCGGATCGACTGGTCGACGATCGCCGAATAGCGCTGCGCCAGGTCGGCCCACGACTTGCCGGTGGAGAAGGCGACGTACGGCGCGCGCGGCGTCTCGGACGGCAGGCCGGAGTCGGGCTCTTCGTAGGCCGGCAGGTCGTGGTACTCAAAGGTCAGGCGATGGCGTCCGCCCGTGGCTGCCGATGTCTCAAACGTTTCCTCGCGCGGTCCGGCGCCGGGGAGCAGGCGGGTGACCCAGCGCAACGGCGCGTCGCCGGGAGCCTCCAAAACCAGCCGCGCCAAGCGGATCGGCACCGCCATCGGCAGCACGCGAACGTGCACGATGCCGCCGGCGAAGAACGGCGCCGTCTCATGGACCTGCACCTCCTGCTCGATCACCGCGCCCGGACCGGTGGCCGGCAGCGGCGCGCGCAGCACCCGGCCGTCGTCATACATGTCGGCCGACTCCGCCGCCTCGCCGTTCTCGGCGATCGTCGCCGGATCGAGCATGTGCACGGCGCCGTCCGCGGTGATCACCCGCGCCCGCAGCTTCGGCCGCTCCTGGTGCCACGGCGACCAGTGCTCCTCGATCGACGACCAGCTCTCGTGCGCCGCCGGATCGACGATGCGGTAGAGGAGATGGTAGCTGTAGGTCTCCCGTCCCTGGCTGTCGTAGGAGAAGCGCGTGTCGGAGAGGAGGACGGCGACCCCTCCGTCGCCCGCGTCGATCTTGGACGCGGCACGCAGCAACGCCGCCGGATCGGTCGAGAACGCCGGAGCGTCCCAGAGGTCGGCCGCATGCACGACCGTCCCGGAGGCGGTTATCAGAAGAAGGAGCAGAAGCAGGGGGAAGCGGCGGAACGGCATGATGTCTCCTCGCGCGGGCACAGCACACACCAGGACAAAATCGTAGCACGTGTCGATGGGCGGCGGCCGGGGGGGCATGCACCCACAGGCCCCAGCGTTTTCTCAGGTCACTTCCTCGGAGACAAACCGCTCCAGATCCACCGCGACCACGACATAGCTGCGCAACTTGAGCTGCGTACCGCGTTGCCGCCGCAGCGCGGCGGAGTAGCGCTGCGCCTGCTCTCGTGCCTCGGCCAGCGCCTGGGCCACCGGCGGAAGCCGGCGCAGAGCGTCGTCGTCCATCTCGCGAAGCTCCTGGCCGCTCTTCCCCAGGTCTTTCCTTCTCACCAGCTTGAGCTCGAAGAGGAGGTCGAGATAGCCGTAGCGGCGCATCTCGGGGCGGACGAGCAGGCAGAGGTCGGTGTAGGACCGCTCCAGCTCAAGCTCGGAGGAGACGACGTACCGGGTGTCGTCGAAAAGGATGGAGAGGAAGAGCGCCTTGATCGCCATCTCGTGGAGACCGCCGCGGTCCCGGTTGGAGAGGACGGGCAGGAGCTTCTCCTCGAACAGCGCGAGCAGGGGCGCGAGGTCGCCGTTCTGGAAGAAGCGCAGGGCGATCTCCCGGGCTGCGGAGCTGTCGCCGGGTGCCGGCAGGTAGATCTCCAGAAGGCGGTCGAGGAAGAGCTTCTTCACCACCAGATTCGGCACCCGCAACCGCCCGGGAACGTCGGTCAGGGTGAGCAGTCCCATGAAGTAGAGGAGCGACGCGATCGATGCCCGATCGTGACCGACCTGCGTTAGCAGGCTTTCGAGCGAAAAGCTGGTCTCCAGACGCGGAATGGTGATCGCTCCGTCTCCCTCCGTGAGCTCCTCGATCACGCCGGCACCGGCGGCGGTGCGGGCGAGGAAGGCGAGCTTGCCGCGGTCGGTCCGCAGGTTTTCGTCGTAGAGCTGTTCTGGCGGGACGCCCTGCCGGTGGAGATGATCGAGGAAGTAGAGGACGTTGGTGGGGTTGTAGACCAACTCGTCCGCCCGGCTCGGGGATCTGGTAAAGCGATAGCCGTTGTACCAGGTGCGCATTGTCGCCACGGCGTCCTCGGCGGCTTCAGAAGTCAGGCCCCGCTCGGTTGAGATCAGCTCCAGCAGACCGCGGATCTCGGATTCTCCGAAACCGCAGAGGCCGGCGAGGTCCGGCTCCAGGGAGATGTGCTTGGCAATGTTGAAGCCGCTGGTCAGGTCGTTCAGGGCGACCGGCGAGACGCCGGTAATGAAGACCCGCTCCAGGCCCTCGCCCTCCGTGGCGTTCTTGACCGCTTTGAAGAGGAGCTTGAACGGGCCGTCGGCGTGGACCAGGGCGCGGTAGGTTGCGACATCTCTGGCCATGACCTCGTTGACAAAGTTGTCGTACTCGTCGATCAGCAAGTAGAGCCTGTAGGGCGTCCTGCGCACCACGCTGAGCAGGCTGGCGAGGACCGCCGCGGCGCTCCCCTCCGTTTCCACCGCGGCGGGCAGCCTGCCTTCATAGTCCGAGATGAAGACCTTCGCTCGGGAGCTGACGTGCTCGCGGAGGCTTTCGGCGATCTGCTCGACATCACCGCCGGGATTGATAACGGAGAAGTTCCACTGGAGGACGAAGAAGCGATTGGCCAGCGGGGTCGGCCCGCGGCCGATGGCGAGGCCGCCGAAGAGGGCGCTGAATTCTTCCGCCCGGCGCAGGTCGTAGTAGCTCGCAAGCGTCTGGAGCCACAACGACTTGCCGAAGCGGCGGGGGCGCAGGAAGACCAGCGTGCTGCCCAGCCTCTCGATGCGGGGGATGTAGGCCGTGCGGTCGACGTAGACCATGCCCTCCTGGCGGATGCGGCGGAAGTCGGCGATGCCGTAGGGGAGCGTGATCATGGTGCCTCGGGCGCCACTGTACCAAAACCCGGACCAAACCCCGGAAGAGACCGTCCGATGTACAATGCCGGCAGTGAGTGTCCCGAAAGTTTCCCGGCAACTCGTGCCCGTGCTCCTCCTGGCGGCCTTCGCGGCCTTGCCGGCCGGAGCGGCGGGTACCGTGCCGGCGGCGCCGTCCGGGCTCACCGCGGTCTCCGCGTCCACCACGCGGATCCATCTCACCTGGATCGACAAGGCGAGCAACGAGACCGAATACCGCGTCGAGGCCACCGTCCTGGGCGGCAGCTATGAAGACATCGGCGGCGTGCCGGCGGACAGCACGGCGGCCGATGTCGACGGTCTGACCCCGGCGACCGGCTACTCCTTCCGGGTGCGGGCGCGCAACGTCAGCGGCTACTCCGGCTATGCGAATCCGGCGATCGCCGCCACCTCGGCGCCGGTCGCGCCGTGTGTGCCCGACGACGCGACCCTCTGCCTCAGCCACGGCCGGTTCCGCGCCCGGGTCGGCTGGAAGACCTCCGGCGGCCTGCTCGGCGCGGCCAACACCGTGGTCACCTCCGACGTCTCGGGCCTCCTCTGGTTCTTCGACCCGGGCAACTTCGAGGTCATCGTCAAGGTGCTCGACGCCTGCAGCGAGAGCCCGCCGCGCTTCTGGATCTTCCTCGCCGGCGCCACCAGCGTGCAATACACCCTGACCCTGAGCGACACCCAGACCGGCGGGGTGAAGGTGTACTTCAACCCCCTCAACCACGCAGCGGCAACGGTGACGGAAACCGGCGCCTTCGCCATCTGCCCCTGAGACGCGAACCGGCTGTGCTACTATCGCATTCTCTTCTGCTTGTGAGGCGCCCTCTCCGTCGCGAGGCGGCAGACGTTCCGCCCCGAGACCGTGCCGGCACCAGTCGGCGTAGAGACAAGACGGCCGGTATCGGCCAAGGAGCGACAGACTGATGGGCAGGAAGCTTTTCGTTGGGAACCTGAACTTTAAGACCACCGGCGACGATCTCAAGGAGCTCTTCTCCGAGGTGGGCGGCTGTGACTCGGCGACGGTGATGTTCGACCGCGCCACGGGCCGCTCGCGCGGCTTCGGCTTCGTCGAGATGAGCAGCGACGAAGAGGCGCAGAAGGCCATCACCGAGCTGAACGGACGCGAGTTCCAGGGGCGCAACCTGAACGTCAACGAGGCGCGGGAGCGCAGCGCCGGTGGCGGCGGAGGCGGAGGCGGACCGCGCGGCGGCGGCTATGGCGGCGGCTACCAGGGCGGTGGCGGCGGCGGTGGCGGCTACCAGGGCGGCGGTGGTGGTGGCTACGGCGGCGGCGGTGGCGGCTATCAGGGTGGTGGCGGCTTCGGCGGCGGCGGTGGTTTCGGCGGTGGCGGCGGCTTCGGCGGGGACGACCGGTCTCCCAAGAAGCGCAAGGAAGGCGGCAGCCGCCGCGGTCTGCGCGCCAAGAAGCGCAGCCTCTGACCTCTAGAAGAGGTCGAAGAGCAGGATCCGCGCTTCGAGCGGACCGTTCATCACCGGAATGCGCCGCCGCGGGCGCAGCCCAATGTTCTTGCCCCGGTCCTCGCCTCCGGCGAGGACCACGGCTTTCCATCCCTTGAAGCGCTGTTTAAGCAGATCCCCCAGAGCGCGCCAGGCTTCGGATCCCCCTGGGGTCTCGCCCTTGAGGCGCTCGCCATGGGGCGGATTGACCACCACCAGACCCGGTCCCTGCGGCGGAGTGAGATCCATCGCCTCGCCGCGCCGCAGCGTCGCCCGCGCCAGCAGCCCGGCGCGTTCGAGATTGGCGCGGGCGGCGCGGAGCGCTTCCGCCGAGCGGTCGTTGCCCCACAGATGGACGTCCGGACCCGGAGCCGGCAGATCCTCCTGGCGCACGGCGACGAAGCCGCGGGGATCGAAACCCGGCAGGCGCTCGAACGCCCAGCCCTCGCGCAAATGACCGGGAGCGCGGCCGAGCGCGATCCATCCGGCCTCGATCAGCAGCGTCCCCGAGCCGCACATCGGATCGACCACCGGGCCTCTGCCGTCCCAGCCGGCGGCGAGCACGCAGGCGGCGGCGAGCTGCTCGCGCACCGGCGCCGCCGACGTCACCACCCGGTAGCCGCGGCGGTCGAGCGGCTCGCCGGTCGTGTCGAGCAGCAGCGTCGCGCGGTCGCGGTGGAGGCGCAGCCGCAGATGGATCTCCGGATCCTCGCGCTCCACCGAAGCGCGCCGTCCCCAGCGGTCGCGCTGCCCGTCCACGATCCCATCCTTGACCGACAGAGCCGCCCACCGCGAATCGCGGATCTGCGACGCCGTGCACGTCGCCTGGATGGCGAACGTCCGGTCCGGATGGAGAAGCGCCGCGGGATCGATCCCCGCTCCGGCGCGAGACTGCTTGCTGAGATGTTGTCCGGACACGAGCGCGCGCGCTCCGGCCGCCAGCGCGCCGCCGTCCTCGCCCTCCCACGATCCCAGCTCCACCAGCACGCGGTTCGCCGTCCGCAGCCGCCAATTGGCGCGCCAGCAGTCCACCCAGGTCCCGGAGAACGAAACCGCTCCCTTCTCCCGCTCGATCTCCGCCGCGCCGAGAGCGGCCAGCTCGGATTCGAGGATCTCTTCGAGACCGAGGACGCAGGTGGCGACCAGGCGCATGGCGGTCATTTCCCGGCTCCGGTCAGAAACGGCATCACGAGCCGCAGCCACTCCGCCGGCTTCTCCTCGATCGGGATGTGCCCCGAGTCCGGGATGACGACGAACCGGCCGCGCGGCAGCACCGATGTCCCCCGCCGGCCGGCCGGCAGCAGGATGACCTGGTCGTCCGCTCCCCAGACCACCAGCGCCGGCACCTCGATCTTCGCCAGGTCCACCTTGTCGATCGGACCGCGCACCGGCACCGTCAGCCCGTAGTAGGCGTCGATCGCCCCTTCGACCCGGATGCGGTCGAAATACGCCTGCACCAGCTCCGGAGTCACCAGCGAGGGATCGTGGAACGAATTCAACAGCGACCTCCGCACCGTCGACGGCCGCAGCACGACCGAGCGCAGGAAGAGAGCGGTGAGCGGCTTGACAGACGCCACGCGGGAGCGCCGGTCATAGGAATAGGTCGGCGCCGAGCTGTCGGTCAGCACCATCGACAGGAACCGTTCCGGATGGTACGCCGCGAGCCACAGCGTGATCCCGCCGCCATAGGAGTGCCCCACGATGTGAGCGCGCCCGATGCCGAGCGCGTCCATCACGTCGAGCACCAACCGGCCCTGCCCCTCCCGCGTATAGCTCGCGAGATCGCTCGGCCGCTCGGTGTACCCAAAGCCATTCAGATCGATCGCGATCACCCGAAAGCGCGTCGCGAGCTCCGGCATCACCTTGCGCCACGCGTACGTCGAAGCTCCGAACCCATGCAGCAAAACCACCGGCTCCCCCGTCCCCGCCTGCTCGACGTGCACCAACCGCCCATGGATCGAGAGGAACTGGTCCGCGGGAACCTCGCGGCGGATCTGGGTGAACGGACGGACCGAGACGCAGCCGGACAAGCTGATGAGGGCGATTGCGATAGGGAGGAGTGCGAGCAGGGGGAGCAGACGCATGGCGGGTGGAGCATACACGGTGGCGGGTTGCCCACCGACAGCAACGAGCCGTCGGAACGCGGGAACGAGCGGGTGGGTGCTGGCTTAGAACGGTCCGCGCGAGGCTCTCGACAGCGGTTAAGCGCGAGGAGGGTGGTCCGTGAAGGGGTTGAGAACCTTCAGACCGTCAATCCCGGTGAAGTCGTCGACATTGCGGGTGACCAAAGTCAGGTTGTGCAAGAGAGCGGTGCCCGCGACGAGTGAGTCTCCCAACTTGATCTTCCTCGCTTGGCGGAGGCGGACCGCTACGTCGAGGACTTGTTGAGAGAGGGGCAAGACCTGAGCTTCGGCGAAGAAGGCTTCGAAATGGGCACGTTCCGCATCGCCCAGGCGGTGATATCCAAGAACCTCAACATAGCTGACGGCGGACACCGATGGCGCCCTCTCGTCGATGAGCTGCCGGAGAAATTCGTTCTCGGGCTGGGCTGAGTAGATGATGATGTTGCTGTCGAGGAGCATCAGGACTCACGCCCCGGAATGGCCCTCTCCTCTCGCATCTCCCGTTCCCACTCGGCAGGATCTCCGAAGCTCGTGGGGCCACCGGCTGCAGCAAGCCGTTCCAGGGCGGCAGCCATTGCGGCGCCCCGCGTCCTGGAGCCTGCCTCGGAATCAGGGTGGTCCAGGATGGTCACGACGACTTCTATGTCGCGATCAGGCAGGAGCTCTTCCGGCTCCTCGTCACGCCATTCGAGGCGATTCCCATGCAGGACGGCTCGGTAGGTGGCACGCATCGCAGCTCCTCTCCAGTTGATGGTAGCACCAGCTCGCTCAACAAGCTGCTACGCTGGTAAATGGTCGGCCCGGACAGCGAGGAGACGGTATGGTGTGCGTCGGCGTGTTCTATACGATCCAGGCAGGGCATGAGGCGGAGGCAGCGGAGAATCTACGGCAGCTTCAGGCGGCGACGCGCCAGGAGCCGGGCAATCTGATGTACCTGATCCACCAGTCGACTGACAACCCGCGGCAGTTCCTCATCTATGAGCAGTATCGCTCGCAGGCGGATCTCGATGCGCACCGCGCCCAGGACTACTTCCAGCGGTATTCCGTGAACGGCTTGCAGAAGATCGCCGAGAGCCGGGTGGCGGGCAGCTTCGCTCCTCTGTAGCCTCCTCCCCCCAGGTTCCAAACCCTGCCCGTTTTGTCACCACCCTTCGACTGACACTGTCACCAGGGGTTCTTATCCTCGACTTCACCCGGGCGGCCGGGCTGAGGAGAAGAGCCATCCATGTCCATCGTCGTCGAGGAGCTGACCAAGCGGTACGCCGGGCATCCGGTGGTCAACAGCGTGAGCCTGGAGGTGGCGGATGGGGAGTTTTTTGTGCTCCTCGGGTCGTCGGGCTCGGGCAAGAGCACGCTGCTGCGGATGGTCGCCGGGCTCACCGAGACGGACGGCGGACGGGTGTTGCTGCATGGCCGCGATGTCACCGATCTGCCTCCCGCGCAGCGCGGGATCGGGTTCGTGTTCCAGAGCTATGCGCTGTTCCACGGCATGTCGGTGGCCGGGAACGTGGAGTTCGCGCTGTCGATCCGCGGCGTGCCGGCCGGGCAGCGGGTGCGGCGGCGGGATGAGCTGTTGGAGATGGTGGGGCTCGCGGGCCTGGGTGGACGCATGCCGCGCCAGCTTTCCGGCGGCCAGCAGCAGCGGGTGGCTCTCGCCCGCGCTCTCGCCCATCAGCCGGAGGTGCTGCTGCTCGACGAGCCGTTCGGCGCGCTCGACGCCAAGGTCCGCCTGGAGCTGCGGCGCACGGTGCGCGAGGTGCAGCGCGAGCTTGGCATCAGCACGATCTTCGTGACCCACGATCAGGAGGAGGCGTTCGAGCTGGCCGACCGGCTCGCGGTGTTGAGCTTCGGCCGCCTTTTGGAGCTGGGGCCTCCCGAGGAGCTGTATCTGCGGCCGGAGACGGAATTCGTCGCCACGTTCCTCGGCACCGCGAATCTGATGGTGGGGGAGCACACGGCGGAGGGCGTCCGCCTCGGGCCGGTGCAGTTTCCGCTGTCCACCCGCGCCGAGGTGACGGACCGGTCGCGCCGGGTGCAGGTGCTGTTCCGCCCCGAGGACGTGGCGCTCCGGGAGAGTAATGAGGCGGCGCCGTTTCCGTTCCTCGGCAAGGCGGTGGTGGATCAGCGCTCGTTCGCCGGCTCGTTCGAGCGGTTGCGGCTGCGCCTGCCGCCGTTGCCCGGAGTGCGCTCGATCGCGCCGCCGGCGCCGTTCGGCAGCGACGACCTGTGGGTCGAGGCGAGCCGCACGCAGGAGCAGGCGCGGCGGTTTCCGCTCCAGCCGGGCGACGCGGCGTGGGTCGGCGTGCAGCGGGTGCATGCGCTGGTCCATCCCGGCCTGCGGTTTCTCGTGCTGACCGACGGATCGCCGGAGGGAGGGCCGGCGCTCAAGCTGGGCGGCGACGTCGCGCGGCTGGCGCATGCGCAGGTGACGCCTCTCGCGGGCGATCAGGGCGATCAGGAGACGGCGGAGGAGGTGCGGCGCCGGCCGTGCGATCTGGTGGTCCTGGCGCTGCCGGCGAAGGAGCCGGCGGACGGTCTCGATTTCGCGAGTGAGATCCTGCGCGCCGGTCAGCATCATCTGTTGCTGGTGCCCGGCGGCGAACGCAAGGCGGCCGGCGTGCCGAGCCGGCCCTTGGTCTGCGTCGCGGTCGGCGAGCCGGGCAAGGAGGATGTGGCGTTCTCCGGCCGCCTGAGCCGCCACCTGGGCGCCGAGGCGACCATCCTCACCATCCTGCCCGAGGCGGAGCGGCTCGACCGCAAGGAGTCGGGCGCGGTGATGCGCGCCGAACGCTTCCTCGAACGCAACCGCCGGGCCATGGCGCGCCTCGGCGTGACGGTGACCGCGCGTATCCGCTACGGCGACGTGCGCCATCAGATCATCGAGCAGATCGAAGAAGGGCAGCACGATCTGCTCGTTCTCGGGGTGCCGTTGCCGCGCCAAGGCGGCGCCCTCTCGCTCGGCGGATTGATCGGCCGCCTGATTCCCGATCTATCGAATATTCCAGTTTTGATCATCCGCTCTCCAGAAGCGGTGGGAGATTTGAAATGAGGAGACCGTTGTCCGTCCTGTCGTTCGTTGTCTTTCTGTTTCTTCTTGCCGGGCCCGTCCTGGCGCAGGACTCTTCCGTGACGGCAGGTAAAGAGGGCTTTTCGCTCCGCTCCGCCGACGGCGATTTTCTTCTGAAGCTGCGCGGCTATGTGCAGTTCGACGGCCGCTTCTTCAGCGACGACAAGCAGAAGCCGGGCATCGACACGTTCACCCTGCGCCGCGTCCGTCCGATCTTCGAAGGCACCATCTACAAGATTTTCGATTTTCGTGTCATGCCGGACTTCGGGCAGGGCACGACGACTCTCTATGACGCATATCTCGAGGCGCGGTTCTCGCCCTACTTCAAGGTGCGCGCCGGCAAGTTCAAGCCGCCGGTGGGTCTGGAGCGGTTGCAGTCGGCGACCGACATCCTGTTCGTCGAGCGCGCGCTGCCCACCAACCTGGTGCCCAACCGCGATCTCGGCATCCAGGTGTCGGGCGACATCCAGGGCGGCGTGGTGAGCTATGCGGCGGGCGTGTTCAACGGCACGGTCGATCTCGGCAACCAGTCGGACGCCGACACCAACAACAGCAAGGACGTCGAAGGGCGCGTCTTCTTCCAGCCCTTCCTGGTGTCCGGCGGAGCGCTGAAGAATCTCGGCTTCGGAGTCGCCGCGACCAGCGGCATTCATGAGGGAACGTTGACGACACCGGGCCTGCCGAGCTACAGGACGCCGGCCCAGCAGACCTTCTTCTCCTACCGTTCCGACGGCACCGCGGCCGGCACCGTGCTCGCCGACGGCCGGCACACCCGTTTTTCTCCGCAGGGGTATTTCTACAGCGGTCCGTTCGGCCTCCTCGCCGAATACGTGCAGTCGAAGCAGGAGGTGCGGCGCGGCACCGGCCCGACAGCCTCCGCCGATCTCGACCACACGTCGTGGCAGACCGCCGCTTCGTGGGTGCTGACCGGCGATGAGGCCTCGTTCCGCGGCGTCAATCCCAAAAAGATTTTCGATCCGGCGGCCCACACCTGGGGCGCTTTCGAGCTGACCGCACGCTACAGCAAGCTCGATCTCGACGAGAAGACCTTCCCGATCTTCGCCAATCCGGCGAGCGCGCCGCGCTCGACCGCGGCGTGGGCCGTCGGCCTCAACTGGTACCTCAACAAGAACGTGCGCGTGATGCTCGACTACGAGAAGAGCACCTTCGATGGCGGCGCCGGCACCACCAGTCTGGTGACCGACCGCATCCCGGAAAAGATCCTCTTCAGCCGTTTCCAGATCTCTTACTAGGAGCCCACCATGAGATCCAGAATCCTTTCGCTCCTCCTGCTGCTGTCGGTGGCTGCTTTTCCTGTAGGCGCCCAGAAGCTCAAGCTGCTCAACGTGTCCTACGATCCGACGCGTGAGCTGTATCAGGATTTCAATACCGCGTTCGCCAAATACTGGAAGGGGAAGACCGGCCAGGACGTGGAGATCCAACAGTCGCATGGCGGCTCGGGCAAGCAGGCGCGCTCGGTGATCGACGGCCTGGAGGCCGATGTGGTCACCCTGGCGCTCGCCTATGACGTCGATGCCGTCGCCGGCAGCGGCCTGCTGGCGAAAAACTGGCAGACGCGGCTGCCGCTCAACAGTGCGCCGTACACTTCGACGATCGTCTTCCTGGTGCGCAAGGGGAATCCGAAGCACATCAAGGATTGGGACGACCTTGTGAAGCCCGGCCTCTCGGTGATCACTCCCAATCCCAAGACCTCGGGCGGCGCGCGCTGGAACTATCTGGCGGCCTGGGGCTATGCGCTGAAGAAATTCGGTAACGATCAGACCAAGGCCAAGGATTTCGTGGCCCACATCTACAAGAACGTGCCGGTGCTCGACACCGGCGCCCGCGGCGCCACGGTGACGTTCGTCGAGCGCGGCATCGGCGATGTGTTGATCGCCTGGGAGAACGAGGCGATCCTCGCCGCGAAGGATATCGGCAAGGGGCAGCTCGAGATCGTCGCGCCGTCGCTCAGCATCCTCGCCGAGCCGCCGGTCGCGGTGGTCGACAAGGTGGCGAGCAAGCACAAGACGGCGGCCGTGGCCTTGGCCTATCTCCAATATCTGTACACCCCGGAAGGGCAGGAGATCGTGGCACGCAACTATTACCGGCCGCGCTCGCAGTCGGTGGCCGCCAAGTACGCCGCGCAGTTTCCCAAGGTCACCCTGTTCACCATCGACGAGCTGTTTGGCGGCTGGACCAAGGCGCAGCAGACGCACTTCGCCGACGGCGGCGTGTTCGATCAGATTTACGGAGTGGGCAAGTAGTTGAGCGTGCTGGCCGAAGACGGAATGGTCGCGGCGCTGCCGAAAAGCGGCGCCGGCCGCCGTTTCCCGGGGGGCAGCGTGCTACCCGGCTTCGGCCTGTCGCTCGGTTTTACGCTCCTCTATCTCACCCTCATCATCCTCATCCCGCTGTCGACCATCCTGCTCAAGACGTTCGATCTCACCTGGGCGGTGTTCTGGACGACGGTCTCCGCGCCGCGCGCTCTCGCCGCCTACCGGCTGAGCGTCGGCGCCTCGTGCATCGCCGGCGCGATCAACGCCGTGTTCGGGCTTCTCGTCGCCTGGGTGCTGGAGCGCTACGAGTTCCCTGGCCGGCGGATCATCGACGCGCTGGTCGATCTCCCCTTCGCGCTGCCGACCGCCGTGGCCGGCATCGCTCTCGCGTCGATCTATGCCGGCAACGGCTGGCTCGGCCGCTGGCTGGAGCCGATCGGCATTAAAGTCGCCTACCAGCCGTTGGGTGTCGTGGTGGCGCTCACCTTCATCGGCCTGCCGTTCGTGGTGCGCACGGTGCAGCCGGTGTTGCGCGACTTCGATCCGGAGGTCGAAGAGGCGGCGGCGAGCCTCGGCGCCGGACGCTGGCAGACGTTCTGCCGGGTGATGCTGCCCGAGCTGCTGCCGGCGGTGTCGACCGGCTTCGTGCTCGCCTTCGCCCGCGCGCTCGGCGAGTACGGCTCGGTGATCTTCATTGCCGGCAACATGCCGCTGCGCTCGGAGATCACGCCGCTGCTGATCATGATCAAGCTGGAGCAGTTCGACTACGCCGGTGCGACCGCGATCGCGCTCGTTTTCCTCCTTGTCTCGTTCTCTTTGCTGTTCGTGATCAATTTCCTGGCCTGGCGCCGTAGCCGCCAAGGAGTCCGGTGATGCGCACCGAGCCGCGGCTGGTGCGGTGGCTGCTGATCGGCGCAGCCCTGCTGTTTCTCGGTTTTTTCCTGCTGGTTCCTCTGCTGTTGGTCTTTTACAAGGCGTTCGCTGAAGGCGTTGCAACCTATTGGGCGGCGATCCGCGAGCCGGTGGCGCTGGCCGCCGTCCGCCTCACTCTGCTGACGGCTGCGATCGCGGTGCCGGTCAATCTGCTATTCGGTCTGGCCGCGGCGTGGGCGGTGTCCAAGTTCCGCTTCCGTGGCAAGAACCTGCTGGTGACGTTGATCGACCTGCCGTTCGCCGTGTCGCCGGTGGTGTCGGGCATGATCTACGTCCTGATGTTCGGCGCCCACGGCGTCCTCGGGCCGTGGCTCGCCGCGCATGACATCAAGATCATCTTCGCGGTGCCGGGCATCGTGCTGGCCACGATGTTCGTCACCGCGCCGCTGGTCGCCCGCGAGCTGATCCCCCTCATGCAGTCGCAGGGCAACGACGAAGAAGAAGCCGCGCTCACCCTCGGCGCCTCGGGCTGGCAGACCTTCCGCAAGGTCAGCCTGCCGAAGATCCGCTGGGGGCTGCTCTACGGCGTCTGCTCTGCAATGCGCGGGCGATTGGCGAGTTCGGCGCCGTGTCGGTGGTCTCCGGCCACATCCGCGGCTTGACCACCACGCTGCCGCTGCACGTCGAGATCCTCTACAACGAGTACCAGTTCGCCGCGGCCTTCGCGGTCGCCTCGCTGCTCACCCTGCTCGCGCTCGTGACATTGACGCTGAAAAGCCTGATCGAGTGGAGGACGAGCCGGTGACGCTCTATGCTCAGGCGGTATGTGGGACCGAATGCGCCGGGTCCGCCTCGGCACGCTGCTGATCGGCCTCAACACCGGATTGGTGTTGTTGGCCGTCGCCGGCCTGTCGGTCGCCGCGGTGCGACTGCTCGGCCGCCTGGCGGACGAGCAGGCGCTCGCCCGCGTGAGCCTCGCCGGGCGGAGCGCCCTGCTGGCGGTCGAGCGCTCGGCCGGCGACGTGTCGACCTCGGCGCATCTGCTCGGCGAGCGGCCGACCGTGGGGCGCCTGCTCGAAGCGCACGATCTCGCCGGTCTCACCGCGTTCCTGGACCGTTTCCGCGCCACCAGCCGGCTGTCCGGCTGCGCGGTCTTCGTGCAGGGGAAGCTCACCGCGGCGAGCGGAGCGCCGGAAGATTGGGCCGGCCTGCTGCGCGCCGGCCAGGCTGCGAAGACGGCGCCCGCCCTGGTGCGCGCCGATCCCAAGATGAACGCGGGCGAGCTGATCTTCACCGCGTCGTCGCCGCTCCAATTTTTCCCGGACGGCGTGGCGGTGACCGCGCTCCATCTCGACGCCGATTTTGTCCGCGAGGTGTCGCGCCAAGTCGGCTTGCCGGTCGCGATCGTTCCGGCGGCCGAGCAAGAGGCCGAGCGGCCGGGCGTCTACCTCTCCTCTCTGCCGTTGCGCGATCCGCCGGTGGCGATCGTCGAGACGTCGCTCTCCAGGGCACCGATCGCCGCCTCGCTCAAACGTCTGGAGCGCGCGGTGTTCTTCGCCGCGCTGCTGGTCGCGGCGGTCGCCTGCTTCTCCGGCCTGCTGATCAGCCGCCGGCTGACCGGACCGGTGCGGTCGCTCACCACGGCGGCGGCGCGCATCGGGCGGGGCGATCTCGCGACGCCGATTCCGAAGGTGCAGATCGCCGATCTCGGCACCCTCGCCGCGACCATGGAGGAGACGCGGCGCCGGCTGCTCCGCCTCACCTCGGAGCTGCGCCGCCGGCAGGCGGAGGGCGAGGCGATTCTCACCGGCATCTCCGAAGGGGTGCTGAGCGTCGACCGCGACCGGCGCATCCGCTATCTGAATCCGCAGGCGGCGGAGCTGCTCGGCGTGCGCGCCGAGGACGCCCTCGGCCGCTTCTGCGGCGACGTCCTGAAGCCGGTCGCCGTCCACGGAGTGCGGCCGTGCGAGGAGCACTGCCCGATCCTCCACGCGCGCTTCCGCGGCGCGACGCGCGCCACCGAACGGCTGCACCAGGCGGACGGCACCCAGCGCGTGGTGGTGATCAACAGCGCGGCGCCGGCCGAGGAGCAGCAGTTCCTGGTGCTCTCGGACGAGACCGAGGCCGAGGCGGCGCGGCGCCTCCGCGACGCCGTGCTCGCCAACATCTCGCACGAGTTCAAGACCCCCTTGGCCGCCCAGCGCGCGTCGATCGAGCTGCTCCGCGAGCGCCTGCTCGATGCCACTGAGCCCGCCCCGGAGACTCAATCCCTCGTCCTGTCGCTGGAGCGCGGCGGCCTGCGCCTCACCCAGCTCATCGACAATCTGCTCGAAAGCGTGCGTATCGAAGCCGGCCAGACGTCGATCCGCAGCCGCCCTGTGGCATTGGACGAAGTCGTCGAGGAGGCGGTCGAGATGACCGAGCCGCTCCTCGCCCAGCGCGGCCAGACGCTGGCGGTCGAGCTGCCGTATCCTCTTCCCGCCGTCGCGGGCGACGCGCCGCGGCTGATCCAGGTGTTCGTCAACCTGCTCGCCAACGCCAACAAGTTCGCCCCCGCGGGCTCGACCGTGCGCATCGGCGGCGATGTCCAATCAGAAGCGGTCTGCCTGTGGGTGGAGGACGAAGGGCCCGGCGTTCCCGAAGACACCGGAGAAGCCGGCTCGCTGTTCGAGCGTTTCGTGCGGGCGCCGGGGCGGGAAGAGGAGCCGGAGCAGAGCGGCATGGGACTCGGACTGTGGATCGTGCAGTCCATCGTGGAGCGCCACGGCGGCACCGTCGAAGCGCGCCGGGAAGGCGCCGGGACGCGCATCCGGGTGACTCTCCCGGCAGCCGAAGAAAGCGAGACAGCATGAAGATCCTCATCGTGGACGACGACCTCGAGCTGCTCAGCCTGATCTCCTACGCCCTCCGCCAGGCGGGCTACATCACCGTCGAAGCGAACGACGGCGCGGCCGGCCTGGAGATGTTCGCCAGGGAGAGCCCGGCGCTGGTGATCCTCGACGTCAACCTGCCGCGCCTCTCGGGGCTGGAGGTCTGCCGCAAGATCCGGGACGCCGGGGAGACACCGGTGATGATGCTCACCGTGCGCGGCGCCGAGGAGGACCAGGTGCAGGCGCTCGACCTCGGCGCCGACGACTACCTGACCAAGCCGTTCAGCCCGCGCACCCTGCTCGCCCGGGTGCGCGCACTGCTGCGCCGTGCCGGAAGCGCCGAGCGGCCGGCGCCGCTGGTGGCGGGAGACTTCGCCCTCGACCTGGAGCAGCAGGCGGTGAGCGTCGCGGGCGGCGGCGCGGTCCGTCTCACCCGCCTGGAGCTCCGCCTGCTCCAGCTCCTCCTCGCCAACGCCGGCCACACCCTCCCCGCCGAGCGCCTGCTGCGTCACGTCTGGGGCAGCCGCGCCTCGGACGACCGCCAGCTCCTGAAACAGCTCGTCCACCGCCTGCGCCAGAAGATCGAAGCCGACGCCGCCGCGCCGCGCTATCTGGTCACCGTGAGCGGCGTCGGCTACACCTTGCAGGCGAGCGGGGAGGCGGAGTAGCTCAACTTGGAGGTTTTTTGGCCCCGGAGGGGCTTCAGCACCTAGCCCAGGGATTTATCCCTGGGTTGCGAGGCGTCTTCGCTCCCTCCCAGGGTTGAAACCCTGGGCTATGGGCAGCGGCCCCTCCGGGGCCAAAAGAATCAGTAGAGGCGCAGGCTGCAACCCGTTTCATCGTCTCCTCGTAAGAGCGAGTGAGCCGTGGGCTCGTCCGTCTTCCTGGGAGATCTCCATGCTCGTCGTTCCTTCGCCTCTCCGTTCGCTGGCCCGCGGCTTCCTGCGCAGCCCCGGCTTCGTCCTCATCACCGTGCTGACACTGGGCCTCGGCATCGGCGCCAACGCGGCGATCTTCAGCGTGGTCAACGCCGTGCTGATCCGTCCGCTGCCCTATCCCGAGCCGGAGCGGATCATGGCGGTCTGGCACGATGCGCCGGGGATCGGGCTGCGGCAGTTCGAGCAGTCCGACGCGACCTACCTCATGTACCGCAAGTACAACCACGTGCTCGAAGATCTCGGGATCTACTCCAACGGCTCCGTCAATCTGACCGGCGGCCAGGAGCCGGTGCGGTTGAGCGCCGCCGGCATGACCGGCTCGGTGTTCCACGTGCTCCGTGTTCCGGCGGCTCTCGGGCGCGCGTTGCAGGAAGCCGACGAGCGGCCCGGCGCCGAGCCGGTGGTCGTCCTCTCCGCCGACCTCTGGCAGCATCGCTTCGGCGGTGACCGCGGCGTGGTGGGCACGACGCTGCGGGTCGACGGCGTCGCGCGCCGGGTGGTCGGCGTCATGCCGGCCGGGTTCCACTTCCCGCAGCAGGACACCCAGCTCTGGGTCCCCCTGCCCCTCGATCCGGCCAAGCTCAACGGCGGCAACTTCAACTACGACGCCATCGGCCGGCTGCTCCCCGGCGTCACGGCCCAGCGCGCCGCGAAAGAGCTGTCGGCCCTGGTCTGGCGCATTCCGGACGAAGCGCCGGGATCGCAGATCAACCGCGGCATGCTGGAGAGCGCGAAGATGTCGGTGCTGGTGCATCCGCTGCGCGACGACGTGGTGGGAGACATCCAGCGCATCCTCTGGGTGCTGCTCGGCAGCGTCGGCGTCATCCTGGTGATCGCCTGTGCCAACGTGGCCAACCTGTTCCTCGTCCGCGCCGAAGGACGGCAGCGCGAGGTCGCGGTGCGCACCGCGCTCGGTGGCACCCGCCTGGACGTCGCCCGCCTGTTCCTCGGCGAAAGCGTCGCCCTCTCGCTCGTCGGCGGCGTCGTCGGCCTGGCCCTCGCGGTCGCCGGCGTGCGTCTCCTGGTTGCCCTCCGGCCACAGGGGATTCCGCGCCTCGACGAGATCCACGTCGACGGCACCGTGCTCCTCTTCACCCTGGCGCTCGCCATCGCCTCCGGCCTGTTCTTCGGGCTGTTCGCCGTGCTGCGCTACGGCACTCCGGAGCTGGTGATGGCGCTCAAGGAAGGCGGCAGGGGCGGCACCGCCGGCCGCGAACGGCACCGTGCGCGCAATATCCTGGTGGTGGCGCAGATCGCCCTGGCGCTGGTGCTCCTGGTGGGGGCCGGCTTGATGGGCAAGAGCTTCTGGCGCCTGCGCAACGTCAATCCGGGGTTCGACCCCCGTGGCGTCCTCACCCTGCACCTGTACCTGCCGGACAGCGACTATTCGAACCCCGCCGCCGCCAACTTCATCCAGCGTCTGCTGGAAAAGATCCACGCCCTGCCGGGCGTGACCGCAGCCGGCGTGGTGACCGGCCTGCCGCTGGGCGGCAGCTTCTCGAACAGCGGCTACGCCATCGAGGACTTCCCGCAGCCGAAAGACGTGGTGCCGCCGCTCCTCACCACCCATAGCGCCAGCCCCGAGTACTTCAAGGCGATGGGCATTCCTGTGCTGGAAGGGAAAAGCTTCGACGCGATCAATCCGCAGCAGCCCTCCCGCGACGTCATCGTCAGCCAGGCGCTGGTCAAGCGGTTCTGGCCCGGCAGGAGCGCGCTCGGCAAGCGGCTGGCCCGGGGGCTGCAGCTCGATCCCTTGAAGTGGAACACGATCGCCGGCATGGTGGGCAGCGTGCGCACCCGCACCCTGGAAGATCCGCCGCAGGACGCGGTCTACTTTCCATGGATCTCCGCCAACTCGTCCGTGCCGCACGATTTCTCCCTGGTCGTCCGCGGCACGGGAGATCCCGCCAAGCTCCCCGCGCCGGTGCGCGAAGCCATCCGCTCCCTCGATCCCAACCTGCCGCTCGCCGAGGTGCGGCCGATGGCGGAGGTGGTGGACCGCTCGATGGCGCGCACCTCGTTCACCATGCTCCTGCTGGCGATCGCCGCCACCGTCGCCCTGGTGCTCGGCGCGGTGGGCATCTACGGCGTCATCGCCTACGTCGTCAGCCAGCGGACGCGGGAGATCGGCGTGCGCATGGCGCTCGGCGCCCGCCGCCAGGACGTGGAGCGCATGGTGCTGCGCCAGGGGCTCGGCCTGGCGGTCACCGGCGTCGTCCTCGGCCTCGCCACCTCGCTGGCGGTGACCCGCCTGATGACCGCGCTCCTCTTCGAGGTGAAGCCTTTCGATCCTCCCACCTTCGTCGTCGTGCCCTTCCTCCTCGCCGCCATCGCCCTCCTGGCGAGCTGGGTGCCGGCGCAACGCGCGGCCCGCGTCGAGCCGCTCGAAGCGATCCGTTATGAGTAGTTGCACAGCAAGAAGAGTAGTAGAATAGAGATCACACCTGATCAGGAGATGAGCCTATGGCCGACATCAAGATCCTCGCCAGCCCCGACTTTGCCGAGCAGACCGCGGAAGTCGTCCCCCTGCTGGACAGCCTGATGCTGGGCGTCCGCGGCAAGGAGACCGAACAGGGAGAGAAGATCGATCTCAAGGAGAGCCTCGACAGCGTCACTCTCCAGACCGAGGAAGAGGTCCGCAGCCTCCTCGGAGCCGCCGGCTGGGGCATCGTGGGCTCCCTCCTCCTCGGCGCCCTCTGGGGCGGCCGCGGCCAGAAGGAGATCTGCTTCGAAGCGCAGCTCAAAGACGGCCGCAAGTTCCTGGGCATCTCGGACGCCCCCACCTTCCAGAAGCTCAAAGCCGTCACGATTCATTAGGAAGCAAGCTCCTCCTCCGCGAGATCCGAAGGACTCGGCTCCCTGCGGAGGAGTGGAAGGAAACCATCTGGAGTGGTGGCCCAGGCCCCTCCGCATGGCTGTTCGATTGTCAATGAACCCACCTGCCTCGATCTCTCCCTGAATCCGGCAATACCTCTGCCATAACCGTCAATCTCTTCGGAGAGCTGCGGTTCCTGGTCGCCCTGACCAAAGCTTCAGGATTGGCATAGAGTGCCATCCAAGCGACACCTTGTCAAGGCCGATTCTGGACTTCTATTCAGAAGTGTGATTGTATCCATCGTGCTGATGGCCTGAACCGCTGCTCTCTGTGCCGTAAGAAGTGGATTGCGATTTGAAAAGATCTATTACGGTTCATCAGGAGTTGATTCTGCGTTGATCAGAGCCATTCCAGATCATTATGAGGTCATTCTGTTTTGGCTGGCTGCATTCCGGACCGTCAGAAGTCCCTGATGACTTGCGCAGGGCGATTCTGGGGTATCAGAAGCTTCTGACGGATTGGCCAGTGCCATTCTGTCGTGACCTGGGCGATTCCGGGTCGGAGTGGATCGAGTCTGAAGCAGTGCAGGACTCTGCAACGCGGCAGAGCGGAAGCCACCGCGGAATGGGCCTGGGCAAGACGCCCGCCGCCAATTCCAAGTCGGCCGAAGCCTGGGCGAGGCAGAATGATGTTCATTGACAACTGAATCCTGTGAGATGGGCAGACCGCCGGCCGTTGGCGCCGGTCCGCGGTCTGCCCGGGGAAGAGGCGCGCCATCACGGCGCGCCCTCACCCCCGGCATCTCTTCTTCTGGTGATTGCAAGGAAGAGGTGCGGGGAGTGAGGGTGCGTTGGCCGTGCGCCAACCTAAAGCTGATGCCAGCCCCCGAAATGGAGCTCTTGGAGAAGGTCGCCGTGGAGTAGGTCGGGTCTGACTCCGGGCCGTTGAAACCTCACCCCCGTCCCCTCTCCCATCGCCCTCCCGCCCGCCGGGAGAGGGGGGCCAGGGGGGTGAGGTCCCAACGGCGCGGCTTTCCGATCCCGGTCCCAGGCAGGTCTCGGGAAGAAACATGCGCAGCCTACGGCGTTGTCTTTGGAGTTGGGTGGTGGCGCCCCTTCTCCCGTTCGGGGTGGGCGGCACGCGCAGGAGAGAAGGTGAGGGCAGCCTGGCGGCAGGCTGCCGGTCCGGCCGCGGGGCTGCGGACCGGTGCTCCGGCCGCGCCCCGGTGACCTCCTCAGGGATTGACGATCTTGTGGCCCGGCTTGCGAGGCGGATCGTTGCGCGGCCGTTCGGCGACCGCCGGATTGTCGTGGTACTCGGGGGCGAGCTGCGCATTGATGGCGGCCCATTCGGGCGACTCGTCCTCCGACTCCACGATCGCGCCGATCGGGCACTCCGGCAGGCAGAGGCCGCAGTCGATGCACACGTCGGGCTCGATGATCATGAACTCTTCACCCTGGTAGTCGCCGGGCTTGATGCAGTCCACCGGGCAGACGGAGACACAGGTCGCATACCTCTCGCCGAGGCAGATGTCAGTAATCACGTAGGGCACAAAGGCTCCTTTCTCCGCCTCCCGGGCGGCATCCATCGCTGGTTCCGGGTGAACGGTAAGCCGGATGCTCCGCGGAGTCAATGGGCAAAACCCTGAGAGTCGCCTCCCGGCCTCATCCAAAACGCCGCGCATTGCCGTAGAGTCAACGAAGCGCAACGGAGCTCTAGCGAAAGGAGACTGGACAGATGAAGAAGATTCTGTTGGGGGGATTGGCGTTCCTGGTGGCCGCGGCCGGGCTTTGGGCGGCGGACGGCGGATCGACGGCGGCGGTGCACGCCCGGGGCCAGGAGTTCCTGGCGGCCTGGGCGAAGAACGACTCCCAGGCGCTCGCCGCGATCTGGGCCGAGGACGGCGACCTGATCAACCCGTTCGGCCGCGTCGCCAAGGGGCGGACGGAGGTCGAGAAGCTCTTCCACGACGAGCAGACGACCATGATGAAGGGAACGACGTTCACCGTGCTCAGCGAGACGATCCGCGAGATCGCTCCGGATACGGCGATCGCCGACTGGGAGTCGGAGATCACCGGCATGCAGAGCCCCCAGGGCGCTCTGCCGCCGCTCAAGAACCACGTCACGATCGTCTTCGTGAAGAAGGGCGGCCAGTGGTGGGTCGCCGCCGCCCGCCCCGAGGCGTACCTGCCGCCGCCGGGCGCTCCCAAGCCGATGTAAGAGGTCGCTGGAAGAGAGAGCGCGAAAGAGAGCTGCCGGAGGGCACGGCTCCGGCAGCGGATTGGATCGACGGCAGAGAGGCAGGGGATTACTGGCAGACGGCGAAGCGCAGCGGCGTCATCGCCGGCGAGCGCTCCAGATAGACGAGGAGGTCGAACGTGCGGCCCGGGACCACGTGCGCTCCGTTTTGCAGGGTGTAGTACGTGCCGGGGGTGAAGAGCGGCGGATGCGCCGGATTGCCGCGGAAGTTGAGATCGATCAGGAGATCGCCCTGGCCGAGCCCGTGCAGGGTGGTGTCCACCGCGTCGTCGTCCAGCGGGAGCGGACCGCCGCAGAAGATGCCCGGCCAGTTCAGGTAGACCTCGAACGCGGTCAGGCCGACGGCGGCGTAGCGGTGCCCCAGGTCGTGGCTCAACACCGTGCCCATGCTGGTGAAGCCGTCGGTGTCGACGGAATCCTTTTCGAGATGATCGTTGTGGGCCAGAGCGCGGTTTTGATGGGACCGTAGCGCAGCTCGCGGATTTTTTCCATGGTGTAGGCCATGCCGGTGTCGCGGGCGGTCAGGGCGCGATTGACGTCCCGCGTCAGCCAGTAGGACTCGTCCTCCCAGGCGTCGAGATCCACCCGCCGCAGATCGGCCCAGTCGAGGTCGTCGCGGGACGTCTGGTGAATGATCTGCTGGCGCTGGCTTTGGAAAAGGGTTCCAAGGTCGGCGAGAGCCTGCTTGCAGGTCTGATAGTCGGCGTCCGCCACCTCGTCAGGAAAGTCCGTCACGCCGTAACAGGTTTGGACGCCGGTGACCCGCGCGTCGTCGGCCGGCAGGCCGATGCGGTCGAGGAAGGCGAGCAGCGCCGGGCCGTGGAAGCCGGGCTCCTGGATGTCGAAGCCGAAGAAATGCACCTTGTCATGCGGGTGCGCCTGATTCCAGTCGCACATCCATTGCAGGAGATCGCGCACCTCGGTGCTCTGCCAGACGCCGAGGAGCCCTTTGCGGGCGTTGTCGGCCGTCCCCTGGCAGGTCTCCACATAATTGGTGGCGGGCGAAGCGAAATCCCACGGCGTTTCGAAACCGAAGGCGCGGAAACCCATCTTTTCCACGAGAAAGCGGAAGATCCGGTCCTTCATGATGTAAAAACCGCCGGAGGTGTGGATCGTCTCGCCGAGACCGACCACCGACGCGCCGTCGAGAAGGTCGCGCAAGGGCTCGAGATCCGTGGTGGGAAGAGTCGGATCCATGCCGGCCAACGGATAGATTCCCCGCTCGCCATCGTCTCCATGATCGTCATGATTGTCATGGCGACTGGATGAAAACGGTTGTGCGGTGGCGAGGGTGGCGGTGCCGGCCAGGAGCAGGACGGCGGCGAGCACAACGTGAATCAACGAACGCGTTTCCCTGAACAGCAAAAGAAAAGAGCGCATCACATTCATCTTTCCAGCCGCCCTCCTGGGTCGAAAGAAAGCAACCAAACATCACGGCGGTGTAGCGCTCGGCGAGCTAAGCAAGGTTCGCGCCAGACCCGGAAAACCGATCATCCGAGGGAAAAGAGGAGTCAGGGGACGGAGCGGCGTCCTGCGGAGAGGACAGTCCGTGTCCCGCTCCGGCCGTGGCCCGTTATGCGGGCAACGAGGGGCGCGGAGGGGGAGGGTGGGAGCGGATTGCCAGAGGCGCTCCGGCCGGATACCATGGTTGCGACGAGAAAGGACGAGATCATGGACGTGCGTCTCTCAGGCGACCTCGAACAGTTGGTCAAGCAGAAGGTAGACAGCGGACTCTATTCTTCGGTCGATGAGGTGATCCGCAAGGCCCTTCGCGCGCTGGATGCTCAGGAGCAGGAGCTCGATGCGCAGGCCACGGCCTTGAAGGCCGAGATCGACCGGAGGTTGGTCACCGGGCCGGCGACGCCGATGGACTTTGCCGCCGTGAAGAGAAGCATTCGAGAACAGACCGAAGCTCGACGAGCCGGCCGCCGGTAGGCACCTGCCGAATGGGGACCGTCAGGCGGTATCCTGCAGCGGAGCAGGACTTGATCGAGATCGGTCTCTATATTGCTGAAGACAGCCCCGTCAATGCCGAACGCTTCATCGACGCTCTCGAACGAGAGTGCCAGAAGCTTGCGGACTCTCTGTTTGATCTCGGCAGTCGATGCGAAGGGCTGCACCCTGAGCTGCGGCGACACAATTACAAACGCTACGTCATCATCTACAGGCCGGTCTCAGACGGTATCGAGCTGGTGGGCGTGTTCCAAGGCAGCCGCCAACTCGAAGCGATGTTCAAGCGCCTGAACGAACGTATGCAGATCCGCCGGTCGTGATCAGTACGTCGCTTTTAGCCCGCCGCCCGTTCCTCCCAGATCTGGCACAGATTCACGATCACCTCGACGGCTTTTTCCATGTCCTGGACGGAGACCCATTCCAGGCGGGAGTGGAAGCTCTGCTCGCCGGCGAAGATGTTGGGGGTCGGCAGGCCCATGAAGGAGAGGCGGGAGCCGTCGGTGCCGCCGCGGATGGGGCGCTCGATGGTGGCGATGCCGGCGCGGCGGATGGCTTCGCGGGCGTTTTCCATGATGTCGGGATGGTGGTCCAGCACTTCGCGCATGTTGCGGTAGGTCTCTTCCACCTTGGCGTCGAACGTGGCGCCCGGCCAGTCGGCGACGGTCTCCTTGGCGAGCTTCTCCAGGAAGGTTTCCTTGGTCTTGAGCTCGGGGGTGGAGAAGTCGCGGATCAGCACCTTGACCGAGGTCTTGTCGACGCTGGCGTTCAGCACGTACGGATGGACGTAGCCTTCGTAATCGTCCGTCGTCTCCGGGGAGAGGCTGCCCTTGGGGAGACGGTTGATGAAGTCGGCGGCGATTTTGATCGAATTGATCATCTTGCCTTTGGCGAACCCGGGATGGGTGTTGAAGCCGTGGAAGGTGATCGTCATCGCGTCGGCGGAAAAGCTTTCCATCTCCACCTCGCCGCGCGCGCCGCCGTCCATGGTGTAGCCGCAGTGGGCGCCGAATTTGGCGATGTCGAAGTACTTGGTGCCGTTGCCCACCTCTTCGTCCGGCGTGAAGGCGATGCGCACCGCGCCGTGCGGGATCTCGGGATGCGCCAACAGGTATTCGGCGGCGGCCACGATCTCGGCGACGCCCGACTTGTTGTCGGCGCCGAGGAGGGTGGTGCCCGAGGCGGTGATGATGTCGTCGCCGACGCGCTCCTTGAGATAGGGCGTGTCGGCGGGACGGAGGACGGCGGTGGGATCGTCCGGCAGTACCAGCTCCTGCCCCTGGTAGCTCCGGTGGATGATCGGCTTGACCCCCTCGCCGCTCATCTCGGGCGAGGTGTCGACGTGGGCGATGAAGCCGATCACCGGCACGTCCTTCTTCTTCGTGGTCGCCGGGATGGTGGCCATGACGTAGCCGTGCTCGTCGATGGCGGCATCGGCGAGCCCGAGGGTCTTGAGCTCGTCGACCAGGTGGCGCAGCAGGTCGAGCTGCTTGAGCGTGCTGGGATAGGTCTCGGAGGTCTCGCTCGACTGGGTGTCGAAGGTCACGTAGCGCAGGAAGCGCTCGACGCAGGATGTCTTGAAGGTGGTCATGGCGCCAAGGGTATGCGAGGGTGGCCCGGGGCGGCAAGAGAGGGGCCGGGGGAAGGGCTTTTTTCGGCGACTTGGGATAGATTCTCCGCCCCATGACCGATCCCATCCGCCCGCACCCGCTGCTCGCGCAGTACTACGGCAGCGAGGGAGAACGCCGCCGCCAGGTCCGCGCCTGGTTCGACGAGTCGGCCCCCGACTACGACTGGATGAACCAGGCGATCAGCCTGGGCTCGGGCTCCCGCTACCGCCGCGAGGCGTTGCTGCGGGCCGGCCTCACCGCCGGTATGAGCGCGCTCGACGTCGCCTGCGGCACCGGCGTGCTGGCCGCCCACGCGCAGACGATCACCGGACCGGCGGGGACGGTGATCGGGCTCGATCCGAGCGCCGGCATGCTGCGCCAGGCCGGCGGCCGGGGAGTGCGGAAGCGGGTGATCGGGGTGGCCGAGGCGCTGCCGTTCCCGGACTCCCGGTTCGACCTGCTGAGCATGGGCTACGCCCTGCGCCATGTCGCCGACCTGCGGACGACCTTCGACGAATACCGCCGGGTGCTGAAGCCCGGCGGGCGCGTCCTGATCCTCGAGATCACGCCGCCGGCGGCCGGCCTGCGCCACAGGCTCCTGGCCTTCTACATGGGGCGGATCGTGCCGCTCCTCGCCCGCTTGGGCCGCCGCGGGCGCACCTCGGAGGTCCTCATGCGCTACTACTGGGACACCATCGACACCTGCGTGCCGCCCGCGGTGATTCTCGCCGCGCTCACCGAGGCGGGCTTCCGGGAGGTCACCCGGCATGTGGAGATGGGGATCCTGTCGGAGTACACGGCGGTCCGCTGAGCCTTGCCTTCCCGGCCCCATCGTTGCATCCTTCCCGCCGCATGGCGACTTTCGCGATCGGCGACATCCACGGCTGCTTCGACACCCTGCAAGCGCTCCTCGGGCAAATCCGCTTCGACCGCCGCGCGGACCGCCTGTGGCTGGTCGGCGACCTCGTCAACCGCGGTCCGGAGTCGCTCGCGGTGCTGCGCTGGGCGGTGGAGCTCGGCGACCGGGTGACCGTCGTCCTCGGCAACCACGACCTCCATCTGTTGGGCCGCGCCTGGGGAGTCGCGGTGGTCAAACGGCGCGACACGCTGGCGGAGGTGCTCGCGGCGCGGGACCGGGACGACCTCCTCCACTGGCTGCGCACCCGGCCGCTGCTGCACCGGCAGGACGGCTGGCTCATGGTGCACGCCGGCCTGCTGCCGGCCTGGGACGTCGACAAGGCGGAGCGGCTGGCGCGGGAGACGGAGAGATGGTTGCGCGGCGACGACGCGCCGCGGCTGGTGGAGACGATCGGCCGCAAGGTGGCGGAACGGTGGAAGGGCGGGATGTCCGACTGGGACCGGGTGCGCGCCGCACTGGCCAGCTTCGCCAAGCTGCGCACCTTGCAGCCCGACGGCCGCATGTGCGCCGACTTCAGCGGTCCGCCCACCGAGGCTCCGAAAGGCTGCCTCCCCTGGTTCGCCGTGCCCGGCCGCCGCAGCGCCGGCATCCCCATCGTCTTCGGGCACTGGGCCGCTCTGGACCTCTGGCGCGGCGACGGCGTCACCGGTCTCGACACCGGCTGCGCCTGGGGCCGCTCGCTGACCGCTCTACGGTTGGATGACGGAAAGATCTTCCAGGAGCCGGCCGTCGAAGGGCCGGCCGATTAGATCCGTTAGATCCGGAAACCGCACCGCAGGCGTACAGTGGGGTGAACAGCCCACGGAGACGCCATGACCGACGACGTTCAACCCGCTCCACCGGAAACGACGCCCGAGCCGAAACCCGAGCCGGTGGCGGAGACTCCCCCTGCCGTCGCGCCGGCCGCGGTGGCGCCTGCCGAGCCCGCGCCTGCAACGGTGCAGCCTGAAGCCAAGCCCGCCCCGGTTCCAGGACCAGCGCCAAGGCCAGGGGGTGAGAGCCCCGCCAAGCGCCCCCTGGTCAAGCGGCATCACGGCATCGTCCGCATCACCCACTGGCTCAACGCCGTGCTGCTCCTCGGCATGATCGGCAGCGGCCTCCAGATCTACGGTGCCTTCCCGCACTTCGGACCGCGCGGCGGACCGTACCTGCCGAATCCGTGGGACGGCAAGCAGTTCCCGCCGAGCGTCCGGCTGGGCGGCTGGCTCGCCGGCGGGCTCAACTGGCACTTCGCCCTGGCCTGGCCGTTCGTCGTCGGCGGGCTCGCCTACCTTCTCTACATGGTCACCTCGGGGGAGTGGCGCTCGCTCCTCTTCCGGCCACGCGACATTCCGCGGGCGATCCAGATGCAGCTTTACTACCTGCGCCTGCGCCGCGAGCATCCGCCGCAGGGGAAGCACAACGCGCTCCAGAAGGGGGCCTACTCCTTCATCATCCTGCTGGCGATCATCTCGGTGCTCACCGGCTTCGCAATCTACAAACCGGC
>DATARD010000160.1:0-1834 GCA_036264355.1 Thermoanaerobaculia bacterium | reverse complement strand
ATAGTGGCGCCCGCGATAGTCACGGGGGCCGCCCTGCCAGAGCGTCCGGATTACATCCACCGCCTCCTCGAGCATCTCCAGACGCTCATCCGCCTCGGGCCAGTGGTCGCCGAGGATGTGCTCGTTCAGCGCCTCGCCGCTGCCGACCCCGAAGATGAACCGTCCGTCGAGCATCACCGCGGCGGTGGCCGCCGCCTGCGCCAGGATCGCCGGATGGATGCGGATCGTCGGGCAGGTGACCGCCGTGGTGACGGTCATCGACTCGGTGGCCTGTGCAATTGCGCCGATCACCGACCACACGAACGGGCTGTGGCCCTGCTCGTCGTTCCAGGGGTGATAGTGGTCGGAAATCCACAGGCCCTCGAACCCGGCCGCCTCGGCCTTGATCGCCTGATCCACCAGGTCGTGGGGGCCCCATTCTTCACAGGAGAGGAAATACCCGATCTTCATTCGCTGCTCATGCCCAGCGCCCTGGGGTTGTAATCAGGCACTTGGGGTAGAGCCAGACGGAGAGGGATTACCCGGAGGACCCGGAGGGAGGTCAGCGTGGACGAGCTGCAAGTAAAACGTGAGCGTCTGAACGACGAGTCCGAGACGGAGCGCCCGCGGAAGCGTCCGCGCCAACGTCAGGCCGAAGAGCAGGCAGAGGCCGCGCGCAAGAAGGTGGAGGAGCGCCGCGCCAAGCAGTCCGGGGTCGCCGGCGCGGTCGCCGAGCGCGCCTCACAGTGGAACCTCGACGGGCCCGACTGGGAGTTCTTCGAGAAGCAGAAGTACCTCTGGAATCCACTGATGGACTACTGGTTCCGGATGGAGATGGAGGGCTGGGACAACCTGCCCGAGCCTCCCGCGCTGCTGATCGGGATTCACTCCGGCGCGCCGTTCGTGTGGGATGCCTGGACGATCGGCGCGCAGTGGTGGCGGCACTTCGGCGACAGCCGGCCGCTGCACGGCACCGCTCACGACATGCTGATGGCGACACCGCTGATCGGAAGCTACTTCCGCAGGATGGGCGTCCTTCCCGCGGCCCCTGACAGCATCTCCGCCGCGCTGGCGGCCGGCCGTGACGTGGCGCTGTGGCCCGGCGGAGAGCGCGATTCGCTGCGGCCGTGGACCCAGCGTGACCAGGCGGTGCTGGCCGGGCGGAGGGGATTCATCAAGCTGGCCATCCGCTCCGGTGTCCCGATCGTTCCCATCTCCACGGTCGGCGGACCGGATTCGATGCCCGTCCTCGCCCGGGGTCGCCGGTTGGCCAAGGTGCTCCAGCTCGACAAGGTGGCGCGCCTCAAGCTGTTCCCGATCGCGCTCCAGGTGCCGTGGGGGATCTCACCGGCACTGCTGCCGGAGATCCCGCTGCCGACCAAGATCCGTACCGCGTTCCAGCCGCCCGTCGAGGTCGACGCTGATCTGGAGCTGGCCGAGGACGACGACTACGTCGATCGCAAGTACCAAGAGGTGTGCGCGAGCATTCAAGCGGGAATGGACACCCTGGCCCGGCGTCGCCGGCTGCCGCTGTTCGGCTGAGCGAGCCGGCTGAGGCGGCTGAGGCGGCCGAGGCGGCTGCGTCGCCCCGGCTCAGTCGTGCCTGCGGCGGCGGATGGGCAGGCCGAACCAGATCACGCCGACGGCGACCGCCGCACAGGCTCCGACCACCGGCGCGAGCGCCCCGCCGAAGACGAAATTCGAGATTAGTACGAGGATGCCGACCAGCCCCAGCGCCAAGAACGCCGCGGCGGCGATCGCGAACCGGTTCCCGAGCTGCACGACGTACTCCTTGTCACCCCGGCGGAACAGCAGCCGGTGGTGGATGGAGGGGGCGATCAGCAGGACGGTGGCG
>DATARD010000142.1:0-2774 GCA_036264355.1 Thermoanaerobaculia bacterium | reverse complement strand
CCCACCCGTCCGGCGCCAGCAACATGCGTCCGGCGGTGAAATATGTCAGCGCCGAACCATAGGCCGTCGAGGCCTTGGCGCGCTTGCCTGCGGTGAGATTGAACGCGGCAACCCGGTCGCGTTCCGCCGGCGAATGGATCAGGGCTGCACCGCGGTTGAGCTGATTGACCGTCTCGAAGATCGCCTCCTCGAACCCGGTCGACGGCATCTGAGACGCGAGCACCCGGCCGATACGCAAGTGTGTCGCCGCCCGCCTGGCTTCCGGTATCAGCGCATAAACCGCTTCCTGGACGCGATCATGGACGAGGGCATAGGCGCCATCTCGCAGGACGACGAGCCCGCTTCGAACGACTTCCCATAATGCCGCGTGAATCTCTACTTCGGTGGCTCCCAAAACCTTGCTCAGGGTGGCGGCCTGGACGACGGTGCCCAGGCAGGCGAGCTGCTTCAGGACACGCAGCGCAGGGCCTGGGAGGCGGCTGACCTTTTCCGCCATCAGTTCTACCACGTTGTCGGTGATGCCCTTGGCGTGGATCCGATCCAGGTCCCATCGCCACGCCGCTGCGTCCGGATCGAACGTGAGCAGTCCCTCTTCGGCCAGCGCCGTGAAGAACTGAATCCCGAAGAACGGATTTCCGCCGGTCTTTTCATGCACCAGTTGCGCCAGCGGCCGCACACCGTCCGGCTCGCATTGCATCGCATCGGCCGCGAGCTGGCAGATATCGTCTAATCCGAGAGGTGCCAGCACGATTTCCTGAACCCGCGCCCCGGCTTTACGGATCGCCTTCAGCGTCCGCGGAAGCGGGTGAGAGGGATTGACCTCATTGTCCCGGTAGGCGCCCACCAGCAGCAGATGCCGCACGTCCGAGTGCGTGACCAGGTGCTCGAGGAGGTCGAGCGTTGCTACATCCAGCCATTGCAAATCATCGAGGAACAGTGCGAGCGGGTGCTCCGGCCTGGCGAACACGCCGAGGAACCGCCGGAACACCAACTGGAAGCGATTCCGCGCATCTCGCGGCGGCAGGTCTGCAACGGGCGCCTGTTTCCCGATGATGAACTCCACCTCCGGGACGAGGCTGACGATCAGGTGGCCGTTCGGCTCGACCGCCTCCCTCAGGGCACAACGCCACTGCTCCACCTCGGCTTCGCTCTTGACGAGGATCTGACGGACTAGGGTCCGCAAGGCCTGCCCAAAGGGCGCGTACGGGATGTCCCGCTTGTACTGGTCGAACTTGCCCGCTGCGAAATGTCCGCGCGGCGGAACAAGGGCCTTGTGCAGCTCATTGACGACGGAAGATTTACCGATACCGGAATATCCGGAGACGAGCACCAACTCCGGCGTGCCGCTCTTGATCACTCGATCGAACGCGGCGAGCAGCGGTTCGACCTCCCGCGCTCTGCCGTACAGCGTCTCGGGGATTCGCAGCCGGTCGGGCGTGCCGTGCTGGCCCAGCGGGAACTGGTCAATCCGCCCCTGACGCTCCCAATCCGCCAGGCAGTGCTGCAGGTCCCGCTCAACACCGGCGGCAGTCTGGTAGCGCTCCTCGGCCGTCTTGGCGAGCAGCTTCATGATAATCTGGGAAACGGGGGCCGGGACAGTCTCCAGCCGCCGGCTGGGCGCCAGCGGCTGCCGCGCGATGTGGCAGTGCACCCATTCCATGGGATCGGAGGCGGTGAACGGCAGTGCGCCCGTGAGCATCTGATAGAACGTGACGCCGAGGGCATAGAGATCGCTGCGGGAATCGATCGAGCGATTCATCCGTCCGGTCTGCTCCGGTGCCATATAGGCCAGCGTGCCGGCGATGGTTTCCGGCGGTTCGGGAGCTTGCCGTTCACGTGGCAGGCGCGAGGCGATGCCGAAACCGGTGAGCCGCACCCGTCCGTCCGGGCAGTTCACGAGGATATGGCCAGGCTTCAGGTCCTTGTAGACGAGCCCTCGTTGGTGGAGCCGGTCCACCGCCCCGGCAATGCCGATCGCGAGACGCAAGAAGCCCCCCGCCTCCATGGGCGCGCCGAGCAGCCCCTCGAGCGGTTCGCCGCCGGGGTCGTCGAGCACCAGCATGGTCCGGCCACGTTCGCGCACGAGCTCCAGCGGCCGCACCGCCCACGCACTATCGAGCTCATCCTTCAACTCATATTCGCGCACGAGCCGATCGAGGGCGAAAGGTGGCGGGTGTTCCGCGGTGAGGACGATCACCAGCACAGGAATCGGACTGCCGTCGGCGCCCAAACGCGATCCGCGGCAGAAGGCGCGTTCGCCATCCTCCCACAAGACTTGGAGGCTCTCAGCGGCGCTTAACCGTGAGGAGGGGATCATTTCCCGGACTCCGCCGTCACGCTGGTTGTTCCCGTCCGGCTAGTAAGCATGCGCCTGTACGGACCGGCCATGAACAGCTTGAACCGGCAGATTGCCCATAGCCGAGGCAGCGTGGCGATGTGCGTTCCTACCACCAAGCGGCGGTGGAGCGAACTCTGTCGTTTACGATTTTCAAGAACGAATGTCTGCTTTCGCCGTTGGACACTCCAAGGCGGCCGTTCCGGATTCGGCCAGACTTGGCCTTGAGCCCGTTCTCGACACTTCCCGGCCTGCAAGCGGACCGGCAGAAAGCCACCCAATCCGGCGGTAGCCGGGGTGGTGTCCGGAACCGCCGCGCTCGACGCCAAGCAGACTGAAGCTCGCCGAACCAGATGGTCGGCGTCCTGGCGCCAGGACGACTTCTGGGACAATCCGTCAAAACCTCCGTGCAGGGTACTAGTTCTGCCCGGTGATGCGG